>JAKEFB010000217.1 GCA_022616275.1 Chloroflexota bacterium | reverse complement strand
CGTACCCCGCCGGCTAAATGTCCAGGTTGCGGACTTCGTTGGCGTGGGTGGTGATGAAGCGGCGGCGGGGGCCGACTTCTTCACCCATGAGCATGTCGAAGGTCTTGTCGGCGACGACGGCGTCTTCAATGGTCACCTGCAGCAGGGTGCGCCGGCCGGGGTCCATGGTCGTCTCCCACAACTGGTCGGGGTTCATCTCGCCCAGCCCCTTGTAGCGCTGGAGATCGTACTTTTTGCCCTCGGTGGCCAGCTTCTTGAGCAGGGCGCTGTTTTCGGTATCGGTGTAGGTGTAGGCGAGTTCCTTGCCGACCCGCACCCGGTAGAGAGGCGGTTGGGCAATGAAGAGGTGACCGCTCTCGAGGAGCGCCGGCATGTAGCGGAAGAAGAAGGTCAGGAGTAGGGTCCGGATGTGACTTCCATCTACGTCAGCATCGGTCATAATTATGATCCGGCCGTAGCGCAGGTTGCCGATGTCGAAGGCATCGCTGATGCCGGTGCCCAGGGCGGAGATGAGGGCTTTGACTTCGTTGTTGTTGAGAATCTTGTCCAGCCGGGCGCGCTCGGTGTTGAGGATCTTGCCCCGCAGTGGCAGGATGGCCTGGAAGTGGCGGTCACGCCCCTGTTTTGCCGAACCGCCGGCGGAGTCGCCCTCCACAATATACAGCTCGCACTTGCCGGGGTCGCGCTCGGAGCAATCGGCCAGCTTGCCGGGCAGGGTCAGGCTCTCCAGGGCGCTCTTGCGCATGACCAGGTCGCGGGCCTGGCGAGCGGCGCGGCGGGCGCGCGAAGCGGTCAGGCAGCGCTCGACAATCTTGCGGGCCTCGCGCTGGTTTTGCTCCAGGAACTCGTTGATCGCCTCGGAGGCAACGGAGGAGACCAGCCCGGCAACTTCGGCGTTCATCAGCTTGACCTTGGTCTGGCTCTCGAATTGGGGGTCGGGGTGCTTGATGCTGACGACGGCCGTGACGCCTTCGCGGGTGTCGTCGCTGGTGAAGTTGACCTCCTTTTCTTTCAGGAAGCCATTCTTGCGGGCGTAGTTGTTGATGACCCGGGTCAGGGCGGTGCGCAGGCCGGTCAGGTGGCTGCCGCCGTCGGGGGTGTGGATGGTGTTGGCAAAGGCGTATTCGGAACTGGCCACACCTTCGGTGTACTGAACGGCGACCTCCACGTCTACGTTGTCTATCTCTTTCTGGGCGTAGATGGGCTCGTGGAGAACCTTGCGGTTGCGGTTCAGGTAGCGGACGAACGATTTGATGCCGCCTTCGAAGTAGAAGCTCATTTCACGGGCCGAGGCCGGCCGCTCGTCGCGCAGGACCATGAAGACGCCGCGGGTGACAAAGGCCATCTCCCGGAAGCGGTTCATTAAGGTCTCAAAGCGGAAAACGGCGTCCTCTTTGAAAATGGTGTCGTCAAATTTGAAGGTTGTGCTGGTGCCCGTCTCCTGGGTCGCCCCTTTGGGCAGCTTCTCGACCTGCTTGACCGGGCCTTTGGGGATACCCTTCTCGTAGCGCTGGCGGTAAACGCCGCCGTCGCGCCGGACGGTAACTTCCATCCATTCGGACAGGGCGTTGACGGCGGCCGCGCCGACGCCGTGCAGGCCGCCGGAGACTTTGTAGGCCGCCTCGTCAAATTTGCCGCCGGCGTGGAGCATGGTCATGACGACCTGGAGGGCGGAGACTTTCTCGGTGGGGTGCTGGGCCACGGGGATGCCGCTGCCGTTGTCTTTGACGGTGACGGTGGAGTCCGCGTGAATGATAACCTCGATCCGGTCGCAGCGGCCGGCCAGGGCTTCGTCAATACTATTGTCCACGATCTCATAGACCAGGTGATGCAGGGCCTTGACGTCGGTGCCGCCGACGTACATGCCCGGCCGGCGGCGCACCGCCTCCAGCCCCTTTAAGACCTGGATACTATGAGCATCATAAGTAGTTGTCGCGTTTTCTGTTTTCGCCATTCAAATCTCCAAAAAAGCAATGAGTGCAGTTGGCAAGGCCAACTACGAGCAATGAGCAATGAGGACTGAGGACTGAGTGGGCAAGTGGGCGAGTCGCTGGCCACTGGCATACTTGCACACTTGAGAGTTGACACCTGGCACCTGACACTGCTTCACCTGCTCTCTGTTGCCTGCTCGCTATCGCCGGCCAGGGAGGCGGCGCGGTCGCGGTAGAAGACGAAGACGGTGGCGGCCAGGGCGGTGCTGACGAAGGCGTGGCCGAAAATGCCGGCCAACAGCAGCCAGGAACCGTCGTCGGCCAGCAGCCAGAGGGAGTTCAGGCCGCTGCTGATGACCGAGACCAGTAAGAAAAGAAAGACAGTCGGGACCATGTGGCGCTGCACCAGCCGGACGCTGTCGAGCATGGCCCGGACCAGGGGCCGGCCGTCGAGGATAATGCCAGGCACGGCCAGGCTGAGGTAGACGGCGACCAGGACAAAGCCCATCGTCAGCACGGCCAGGGCCACGCCGGCGTCAAACAGGCCGGCAAACAGGGCGACGGGCAGTAAGGGAATGTAGACCAGGAACAGGAAAAAGAGAAATGCCAGCCCCAGGCCAAAGAGGCGCAGCCCGTTGACGGCCAGCATCTGGACGAAGCGTCGCAGGTTGAGCCGGGCCTGCCGGCCGTGGGCGCGGATAGCCTGGGCAATCAGGCTCAGGTAGGTGGTGGCCAAGGCCAGGCCGGCCAGGCTGAGCCCGACGAACAGGACCAGCCAGAGTAGAGCGTTGTGTACCTCCAGCACCGGCGGGGCCAGCGGCGTTTCGGCCGGCACGGGACCTTTCAACAGCGCCGGAATGCCAATGAGGGGGATGCTCAGCGTGGTAAAGAAATTCTCCCGGGTGGCCAATTGAACCACCTGTTCGGTCAGTTCGGCCGTCCACAACCCGGCGTCACGCAAGATGGTCGCATTGCGCTCGGCCAGAGCCAGGATGCTCAGGCGCGGCCCCAGCCAGAAAAACAGGTCCAGCAAGACGGGCAGCAGAACCAGCCACCAATGGCCGGCCACCAGCTCGAAGCCGGCCGAGAGGGTGGCAATCACGCCCGGGAAGGATGGTTGTTTTTGCGCTGCAACCTGTCTCATAAGAGTTAGAGTTAGAGTAAGAGTTAGAGTGTTGACCTCTAGCTCTTGTTACTCTTGTAATCGCTCAATTTTACCACATTTGTTCTATTTCGACTAAAAAGGGCGCACCAAAGGTGCGCCCTTTTTAGTCGTGAAATTCGTGTCAAAAACTCTTAGCTATTCTCCGGTGGAGCGGCCGCGCAGACGGATAAAACCGTACAGGGAGACGATAGTAATCAGCAGCATCAGCCACGGCCAGGAGACCCACCACCAACTCTGGGTGACGTCTGAGCCGGTAAATTCCACCAGTGAGATTGAGAGCGGTAAGAGTAATTGTAAGAATACCGCAACCATAATTCACCTCCTACAACTGTCATTCTGAGCCGCCTGAGCGGCGAAGAATCCCTACCAAGCACGTTAAAAAGGACTCTTCACTCCGCTCTGCTTCGTTCAGAGTGACAAGGTACGTTACTTTGCACCGGCTGGCGCTTCAGCCGGCTGAGCAGTGGGCCGCCGGATGAGAGGGCCAGCCCGATGGCCAGCCACCAAGATGCGGCGGCGCTGCCACCTGGTTCTGTCGCATCCGAACCAGGCGCTATTAATTGTACTCCAAAAGCGAGGCAACATCCACTGTCCCCGGCCTGGACCGCGCCACCGGCAATCACGAAGGGCAGGTAGATCTGCTGGACGAAGGTCTGGAACGTCCACTCCAACGGGACCTGCTGGGCGTGGCCGGCCACGTCCACCTGGCCGCTGACGGTGACGGTGTAGGTGGCGCCGGGGACCAGGACCGCGGCCGGGGTAAAGGTCACGGTCTGGCTGCCGGCGTCGTAGCTGAAAGCGCCGGACACCGGGCCGTTGGGGCCGGTCACGTCGAAGTCGGTCGTAGCCGGCATGGCCTGGTTCCAGGTGGCGCTGATGGTGCTGTCTACCGGGACGCCGGTCGCGCCGGCCGGCGGGCCGTTGCCAATGACAAACGGGTCGCGCCAGTTGGCCACCGCCAGGTTGACCGTCTGTGTGCCGCCCACGCCGTACTGGACCGTCAGTTGCCGGTTGGCGATGTCGGTGTTGCCGTCGGCGGCCGTTTCCACCGTTTCCAGGCTGCCGCGGGCAAATTTGTATTCCAGTTCCGTGCCTTCCAGGAAATTCAGGCTGATGCTCCAGGTGTCCGGGCCGCCGGGGGTCATGGGCACGGCGGCCGGGTCCCAGTTGCCCAGCTCTGGCTGGTTGCCGAAGATCGTGACCGTGCCCGGCGTGCCGCTGGGCACGGTGACGTTAAAGGTCACGCTGACCAGTCGGGCCAGGGTCTGGAAAGTCCATTGGACGGGCACTTGCTGCACGTCGCCGGCCACGTCGGTCTTGCCACTGACGGTGGCGGTGTAGGTGGCGTCGGGTTGCAAGGGCACAGTTGGGGTGAAGGTGACGGTGTAGCTGCCGGCGTCGTAGCCAAAGGTGCCGGAAACCGGCCCGCCTGGGCCTTCGACAGTAAAGTCGCTGGTTGTAGGCATGGCCTGGCTCCAGGTGACCGTCACCACGGTGCCGGTGGGCACGCTGGTGGCCCCGGCGGCCGGGCTGTGGGCGGCGACGATAGGGTCGCGCCAGTTGGCCACGGTCAGGTCGAGCGTTTGCGTGCCGGTGCTGCCATAGTCCACGGTGAATTGCCGGTTGGGAATCTCGGTGTTGCCGTCGGCTTCCTTTTCCACCGTCTCCCAGTTGCCCCGGGTAAATTTGTATTCGCCCTGGGTGCCGTCGAGGATGGTCCGGGTGATGGTCCAGGTGGCCGTCATCACCTGGGTCATCGGCACTGCGCCGGGGTTCCAGCTCCCGATTTCCGGCAGGCTGCCGACGATGTAGACGACGCCCTGGGTAAAGGGCGGCACGGTGACATTAAAGGTGACTTCGACAAAGCGCGGCTCAGCCGTGGCCTGGACGATATTGGACGCCGTGGAGCGGTTGAAGCTGGTGTCGTAGGCCAGGACGTAATAGTCATAGGTCCCGCCGGTGGTTACCGTGTCGTCGGTAAAGTCGGTTGTGCCCGGACCCACCTGGGCTATCCGGACGAAGGCCGATACCAACGACACCTGCTGGCGATAAATCTCGTAACCGGCCAGGTCAGGCTCGTTGTTGGCCTCCCAACTGAGGCTGATGGAGCTGGCTGTGGTGGCGGCTACCGCCAGGCCGGCCGGTGCGGCCGGGGCGGTGGTGTCGCCGCTGGGGACGACGTGCATCAAGCCGGGGTTGCCATTGAGGCCGGGGCCGGAGAGGTCGGAGTAATACCAGGTCAGTCGGCCGTCGCTGCTCCAGCGGGTGGCGTAATGGTAATCGCCGACCGCGTCGGGCAGCAGGTTGCCGGTATACTCGTCGTTATTGCCCACCGGCAGGTTGTAGACCATGTCCAGCCAGATCCAGGAGGGGTCGGTGGGCAGCGTGCCGGAGATGCCGAAGCCGACCTGGGCAGTGATGCCAGTGGCCGGGCCGGCCCCGCCGGTGGCCCCGTTGATCCACAACTGGCCGTAAATGCTCTGGGTGGGGGTGATGGCGCTGATGGTGTGGGTAAACTCCACCGGCCACTGCAGGTTGTACCAGGCGGTATTCAGGTTGTGGTGGGGGATGGCCAGCACCTCTTCAGACGGGCCGCTGGCCAGGCCGGTGGCGTCATCGCGGGCGACGACGACGTAGTAGTAGCGGACGGCATTCTGCAAGCCGGCGTCGGTGTAAGTAAGGCTGATAGTGTTGGTGATGAGGCTGTAGCCACCGCCGCTGAGCAGGCTGCGGTAAACGTCGTAGCTGTCGGCTCCGGAGGCGGTCGTCCAGCCCAGGTCTACTTCTTCGCTCCGCTCGGCCAGGACGTCCAGGTCAGGCACGGCCTCCGGCGGCGGGGTCAGCGCCCCGGTAGTTACCAGCACCGCGCCACCCATGCCGGGCACGTTGACGGTCAAGTAGCCGTTGCCGTCCACGATGGTGGCGGTGTTGTTGTCCATGACGTTGACCAATTGCCCGCCAATGGGCAGGTAGCCACTTACGTCCACCACCACTGTCTGGGTTAAAGCGGTCGCCCGGTTGATAATAACCACGGCCGCGTCGCTGTAGTCGGGCAGGAGCCGGCCGTAGGCGTAGACGTCGTTGGCGTCGTCCACCAGGAGCGTGTCGAAGCTACCGGTGCGCAGGGCCGGGTGGGTGTTGCGGGCGGCAATAAGCAGGTCGTAGTAGTTGCGAAGATTGTCCTGACCGCTTTGGGTTTGCAGGTGGGTGTAGAACGGCGTGCCGCTCTGGTCCAGCCAGGGATAGGGGATGCGGTTGTAGGGATCGTCCTGCCAGGTCGAGCCGTCGTAGGTGACCGGCCCGACCAGCCCGACCTCGTCACCGTAGTAGACAGTTGGAGCGCCGGGCAGGGTCATTTGGAGCAAGACGACGCCCTTCAGCCGGGTGATGGCATCGCTCCAGTCGTAGGCCGGGTTGTCGTAGAGGGCGCTGTTGTTCAGGTCGGTGTTGTGGTCAAGCATGAACAAGGCCCGGTTGGTGTCGTGGCTGCCCAGCAGGTTCATCATGGCGTAGAACGCTTCCGGCGGGTAGCGCTCTTCCAGGTTGTGCAGCCGTTCGTCCAGTTGGGAGGGGGACAGCGGGTTGAGCACGCCGGCCGAGCTGCTGGCGTTGTGGTCGTTGTCCACGAACGGCTCGTCGCGCCAGAAACTGAGGAGGGCCGAGCTGAACTGGTAGTTCATCGTCGCGTCCCACTCCTGGCCTAGCGTCCAGGAGGCGGCCACGTTCCACTCTTCGCCGACGATGTAGGCGTCGGGGTTGGTCTGGTGGACGGCGTCGCGAAACCCTTCCCAGTAATCGTTGTTAGGGTCGTTAATCGTGCCAGGGTCTACGTCGCCGGCGACGTCTAGCCGCCAGCCATCGGCCCACTGCATCCAGTAGCGGGCAATGGCGTTAGGACCGCCGGCCCAGATGTAGTCGCGTACCTCCTGATTGAAGGAGTCCAGCTTGGGCAGGGAGTCGAAGCCAAACCAACTGGTGTAGTTGGCAGCCTGTGGCGTCCCGTCCGAACCAACACAGGGACCGGTCCCGGCCGGCACGTCCTGGAGGTAGTACCAGTCGCGGTAATCGCTCAGGTGGCTTTCGCAAGCCCCATCCGGCGGCGGGTAACGCAGGTAGCGGTCAAAGTAGCGGCTGTCTGAGGAGGTGTGGTTGAAAACACCGTCGAGGATAACGTTGATGCCCCGGCTGTGGGCCTGATTGACCAAAACCTGGAACAGATTCAGGTTGCCGAAGTTGTTGTCAATGACGCCAAAATTGGTGGTGTCATATTTGTGGTTGGAGGGCGATTCAAAGATGGGGTTCAGATAAATGGCCGTCACCCCCAACTGTTGCAGGTAGTTGAGTTCCTGGACGATGCCCAAGAGGTCGCCGCCGTAGAAGTTGTTGCTGTAGTCGCCAGGACATTCGGCCGGATCGCGCGGGTCGCAGACGGTCTGGTTCCAATTGGCCTGGTTGGAACGGTAAATGGTGCCGCCCGGCTCGTTGTAGAAGAAGGTCCCCGGCGGCGTGTCGTTGCCGGTGTTGTCGTCGCGGAAGCGGTCGGCGAAGATCTGGTAGACGACGGCGTTCTTGACCCAGTCGGGCGTCTGGAAGGTTGGGTCGTAAACGCTCAACTGCCAGCTATTGTCCGGGCTGCTACCAAAGGTCTGGCCCCAGCCGCCGGTGCGGGCGGCGTCGTCCTCGTAGTAAGCGGTGGCGGCGCCGTCCTGGGCAATAAAGCGGTACCAGTAGACGGTCGGGTCGCTGCCGGTGTTGAGCGTCGCCTCCCACCAGTCGTAATTGTCGTCGGAGGCGACGCGGGTCATGGGCAGCAGCAATTCGGCGTTCGGCCGGTCGTTCCAGAGGCGGACCTTGGCCCCGGTCAGGTCGTCGCAGGCCGTGCGCAGGCGCAGCGTCACCGTAAGGGTGGCCGTCACCGGCCCGCCAGGGGTGCGATAAAGGGTATCCCGGCTGTTGTGGCCCAGGTCGTTCCAGAAGATGTTGTCATCCACGGCCGCTCCGCTCTGGCAACCTTCGGCCGGGGGTGGTTCGCCGGCCGGCGGGTAATGGGTGGAGTTGTCCAGCATAGCCTGGCTGGACCAGTCGCTGGCGTTCCAGTCGTCGGCCGGGTCGTTGATGGTATCCTGGGCATTGTCACTGCCGCCGCCGCCGGTATCCCAGACTTCCAGCCACATCTCGGCCGGGTTGCCCAGGTCGGCTTTAGCGATCTGCCACTCGACGACCGAGGTAGAACTGGCCCCCAGGGCAGCTCCGTCAATGGTTCCGGCGCTGTTCCAGGAGGTCGTCCCCTGGTTCCAGGCCCAGAGCTGGATGTCCTCGGTGCCGTAGGGGGCGGCGTCTAGCCAACTGTTGATGCTGTACTCCGGTTTGTGGGGGTCGCTGACGACGACGTTCCGCCCCCAGGCGTCGCTGGTGGCCCCGTCGCCATTGTTGGTGGTGTCCACGTAGAGCATATACTTGCCCCAGTTGGTGACGGCAATGTCGGCGTTGACGGTATAGGCCACGTAGAAATTATCGGCGTCCCCGGTCACGTAGAGGTCGAGCAGATCCATGTTGGCGTTGCCGTTGCCGTCGCCGGCCGGGTCGCTGGCCAACGGGTCGCCATAGACCTGGTCAATGACGCCGTCTACCAGCGGCGAACCGTACTGGGTGGAGTTGGCTAATACCGCCTGAGTAGACCAGTCGGTGGCGTTCCAGTCGTCGGCCGGCTTGTTGATGGTGTCCTGAGCGTTGTCGCCACCACCCCCCCCAGTGTTCCAGACTTCGAGCCAGATGGTACTGGGGTTACCCAGGTCGCTTTTGGCGATCTGCCACTCGATGACCGAGGTGGAGCCGGCCCCCAGGGCGGCCGCGCCAACCGTCCCGGTGTTGCTCCAGGAGGTCGTCCCCTGGTTCCAGGCCCAGAGCTGGATGTCTTCCGTGCCGTAGGGCGCGGCGTCTAACCAACTATTAATACTATACTCCGGCTTATGGGGGTTGTTGACGACGACGTTTCGCCCCCAGGCGTCGCCGGTGGCCCCGTCGCCGTCGTTGGTCGTGTCCACGTAGAGCATGTACTTGCCCCAGTTGGTGGCCCCAAGGTCGGCGTTGGCTGTAAAGGCGACGTAAAAGTTGCTGGCGTCCTCGGCGACGTAGAGGTCGAGCAAGTCCATGTTGGCGTTGCCGTTGCCGTCCCCGGCCGGGTCGCTGGCCAACGGGTCGCCATAAGCGGCGTCAACTACCCCGTCCACGGTAATAGCTGTGGGCGCAAACGCGGCCGAGCGGTAAGCAATGGCCTGGACCGGCACGGCGCCGGCCGACTCGCCCGCTCCCGCCGGCCCGGCAAAAGCGACCAGCACAAGCAGCGCGAACAGAGCGCCGATGATCACGTGGCTCAAACGACTGGTGATGGGCTTCATTTCCTTCCTCCCTAGCGAACCGCCAAACGAAGATCAATTTGGTTGATGTGGCAACTGTTGAGGTATCAACTAATATCATATCATGGGTCTGGCACTTTTTCAAGTGCCAGACCCATGATATGATAGTCGCCGGCCGGGAAAACTGGTATACTTCTGGTGACACAACTGTCACTAAAATGTCACCATTAGTTGGTAGTTGATGGTTAACAGTTGATAGTAACCATCAACTATCAACTGCCAACTATCAACTTAGGAGCAACTTTTATGTCGGATGTTCAGGAAATCGCCAATCGCCTCGTAGACAACGTCGAACGTGTTATTGTTGGCAAGCGAGCGCCGGTTCAATTGACCGTGCTTGGCCTGCTGTGCCAGGGCCACATCTTAATTGAAGACGTTCCCGGCGTGGGTAAAACCGTGCTGGCGAAATCTATTGCCAAATCAGTCGGCTGCCAGTTCCAGCGTATCCAGTTCACCCCGGATATGCTCCCGACCGACGTGACCGGTGTGTCGGTTTATAACCAGAAGACGCGCGAATTTGAGTTCCGGCCGGGCCCGATCCACGCCCAGATCGTCCTGGCCGACGAAATTAACCGGGCCACGCCCAAGACCCAGTCGGCACTACTGGAGGCAATGGAAGAGCGGCAGGTCACGGTGGACGGCAAGACCTATCCACTGAAGCCGCCGTTTATGGTCCTGGCTACCCAGAACCCCATCGAGTACGAAGGAACGTTCCCCCTGCCCGAAGCCCAGCTCGACCGCTTCCTGCTGCGCATTCGCCTGGGCTACCCTGATAAGGCAGAGGAAATTGAAATCCTGGACCGCCAGCAGCACGTCCACCCGCTGGAGGAATTGGGGCAGGTGCTCGGCGTGGAAGAACTGCTGGAGGCGCAGCAGGCAATCAAAGATATTTACCTTGATACCCTGGTCAAAGAGTACATCGTCGAAGTGGTGCGCCAGACACGCGACCACCCGGACGTGTACCTGGGGGCCAGCTCGCGCGGCGCCCTGGCCATCTACCGGTTGTGCCAGGCCAGGGCGGCCCTGTTCGGCCGCGATTACGTTCTGCCGGATGACGTCAAAGCCCTGGCCGAGTCGGCCCTCAGCCATCGCATCATCGTCGGTCCGGCCGCCCGGATCAAGGACATTGAGCCGGCAACCATCGTCCAGGATATCCTCGACCGCGTCCCCGTCCCTGGGGCCCAGGTCCGGGCGTAAAGGATTTAACGCAAAGACGCAAAGGCGCAAAAGCGCAAAGGTTTAGAATTCCATTAAAGAAAATTTCTTTGTGTCCTCTCTGTGAATCTCTGTGTCTCCCAGGTTTTGGCAAAAGCCAAAACTCGGTTCTCTGTGTAACTGAACCAATATGCTAAGACAAAGACGTACCGGTGTAATTATTTTAGGGCTGCTCTCCCTGCTGGGAGGGCTGACTACCGGCCGGGATCTGTTCTTCAACATCACCTACCTGCTGGGCCTGCTGCTGATCGTCTCCTTCGTCTGGGCCTGGAGCAACATCAACTGGGTCTACATCTCCCGCACGACCCGCACCCGCCGCACCCAGGCCGGCCGGCCGTTGGAGGAACGCTTCTCGGTCCGCAACACCAGCATCCTGCCCAAGTTGTGGCTGGAAGTGCGCGACTTCTCTACCCTGCCGGTCCACTACGCCAGCAAGGTGGTAGACAACCTGGGGCCGCGTGCCGCCTTTACCTGGCGGGTCAGCACCATCTGTCGCCAGCGCGGCCGCTACCAGCTTGGCCCGATTCTGTTGAGCAGTAGCGACCCGTTTGGCCTTTTCCCTATGCAGCGGGAACTGACGCCGACGACCAACGTCGTCGTCTACCCACTGACCTTCGACATCCACCAGTTCGCCCTGCCGGTCGGCGTTCTGCCGGGCGGCGACGCGCTGCGGCGGCGGACCCACTATGTGACCACCAACGCCTCCGGGGTGCGCGACTACGCCCCGGGCGATAGCTTCAGCCGCATTCACTGGCGAAGCACGGCCCGGCGCGACCGGCTGATCGTCAAGGAGTTCGAGCTAGACCCGCTGGCCGACATCTGGATTGTGCCGGACATGGCCGTCTTTACTCACGTCGTCTCTACGCGGGAAAGCCAGCCAGCCGAGGACGGTGCATTGCCGGCCTGGATGCGGCGGGAAGAGGAGTTCAAGCTGCCGGCTATGACCGAGGAGTATACGGTCAGCATTGCGGCCTCACTGGCTCAGTACTTCCTGCGCCGTGACCGGGCGGTGGGGATGCTGGCTTACGGCCAATCCCACGAAATCGCCCAGCCCGACCGGGGCGAGCGGCAGGTCAGCCGCATCCTGGAAACGCTGGCCGTGCTGCGGGCCCAGGGGCAGGTGGCGATTGACGACGTGATGGACGCCGAGCTGCACCTCTTCCCCCGGGGGACGACGGTGATCGTCGTCACCCCGACCACCCAGGAAGCGTGGCTGGCGGCCGCCCGGCAACTGAGCCGGCGCGGCCTGCGGGTGGTGACCGTGCTGGTGGACCCGGAGTCGTTCGGCGGCCGCCATTCGGCCGCGGCGCTGGCCAGCCTGCTCCAGGCCAGCCACATCGTCACCTACCTGGTCCGCAACGGCGACAACCTGACGGCCGCGCTCAGCACGACCCAGGCGCGGGGCAGCTACTATACGTTGGTGTAAAAGCAGGGACCTGTCCCATTATTGAGGAACGTTGTCGTTCCTGAATTAACCTTATAGCCGTAAAAGGAGCTGGTTGTGTCCACGACGCCAACTATATCCAAGCTTGCAAGGCGAGCCTATCGTGTGTGCCTGCCCTGCATTATCACCGTGCCCCTCGTTTTATTTGTGGTCAGTCTGCTGGAGTCGCAGCGCGTTCAGGCAGGGCAGGCCACAGCGCTAATGTTGGAAGCAGAAGGATACTTCGGGGGGCCTGGCAGTATTAGGATTGTCAAGGACGCTGCGCCAACCAACGGCACGGCAATTATCTTACCCAATGGGGTAGCTCCGGCAGCGGCAATGGCCAATTCTCGACCCCTTTCGCTGTAGCTGTGGACGCGGCCGATAATGTTTATGTGGCTGACCAAGACAATGACCGCATCCAGAAGTTTGACAGCAGTGGCAACTATCTGGCCCAGTGGGGTAGCCCTGGCAGTGGGAACGGGCAGTTCGACAATCCCTCTAGCGTAGCCGCAGACGTGATCGGCAATATCTATGTGGCTGATAGCGCCAATAACCGCGTGCAGAAGTTTGATAGCGACGGCAATTACCTGGGACAATGGGGCAGCGGAGGCAGTGGGAATGGGCAATTTGATGTGCCCGCCGCCATCGCTGTAGATGCGGACGGACACGTTTACGTAACCGAACTCGGAAATAGCCGCGTGCAGAAGTTCGATAGCGATGGCAACTACCTGGGACAATGGGGTAGTGGAGGCAGCGGGAACGGCCAGTTCTTTATCCCTTATGGCATAGCCGTAGATTTAGCCGGTAACATTTTTGTAGCCGACACCTTTAACGACCGTGTCCAAAAGTTTGACAGCAACGGCAATTTCATTACCAAGTGGGGAACTACCGGCAGTGGGAACGGGCAGTTGGTTGAACCGTATGGTGTGGCCGTGGACGCGGCGGGCAATATCTTCGTGACCGACAGCGGCAATCAGCGCGTTCAAAAATTCGATAGCAACGTTTTTTCCCTGGATGACGCCATACCCGACGATGGCGACCTCATTAGCGATACGCGAACATTCACCGGCTTGCTCCCCAGCAGCTATACCTTTACGGAAACGCTGCCCCCGGCCGGCTGGGCGTTGACCGACATTATTTGCGCTGACGGCAGTTCAATCGTGGCCGATCTACCGAATCGCTCTGTCACCATCAATCTGGCGGCCGGCGAGGAGGTGACCTGCGTTTTCCAAAATTCCCTATCCGGCACTATTACCGTGGTCAAGGACGCCATCCCCGCCAACGGCGCTAATTTTACTTTTACCACGAATCTACCAGCCGTTTTCCTGCTCCAGTGGGGCAGCGAAGGCAGCGGAAACGGGCAATTCAACGGCCCCTATAGCCTGGCGGTAGACGCAGACGGCAACGTCTACGTCGCCGATACGTTCAACCACCGCATCCAGAAGTTTGACAGTGATGGCAACTACCTCGCCCAATGGGGGAGTCTTGGCACCGGAAACGGAGAGTTCGACGCTCCGTCTGGTGTGGCCGTGGATGCGGCCGGTAACATCTACGTAGCCGAACAATATAATCACCGCGTTCAAAAGTTTGACAGCGGTGGCAATTACCTTACTCAATGGGGCAGCCCCGGCAGTGAAGATGGCCAATTCAACTACCCCTGGGGCCTGGCCCTGGACGCGCCGGGCAACGTCTACGTCGCTGATACATTTAACTATCGCATTCAGAAGTTTGACAGCGGTGGCAACTACCTCGCCCAGTGGGGCAGAGTCGGCCGGGACAACGGGCAATTCGTCTTACCCCAGGACGTGACGATAGACGCGGCCGGCCAGGCGTATATCGTTGACACGTTCAACCACCGCATCCAGAAGTTTAGCCTGGGCGTCTTTAACCTGGACGACGCTATACCCGACGACGGCGACCCAATTACTAGCACGTGGGTGTTTACCAACCTGGTCCCCGGCAGCTACACTTTCACCGAGACACTGCCCGCGGCTGGTTGGGTTCTAGCCGATATTGTATGCACCGGTGGCAGTGTGGTAATGACCAACTTGCCAAATCACTCTGTCACTATCAATCTTGTTGACGGTGAGAGTGTCATCTGTACCTTCCATAACCGCCGGCCGGCCTTGTACCTGCCGATTATTATGAGATAGGCAGTTCCTGGCTGGTCATAGACAGTAATCACAATCTCCACTCGCTTACCGCCTCCGGCGGAGGAAGTAGAAAGCGGCCGCCACAACCCCCATGCTGACGCAGGCCAGGGCGACCAGGGCGGCCAGCCAGGACGGAGTAGTTTGGGTGGTCCCAGGCAAGGTGGGCGGTGTGGCTGTTACGGTAGGCACGGCCGTGGCGATGGCGGGTGTGTCCAATTGCAGCACGACCAGGGGGACGTCGTGGTCGGACGAGCCGTAGGGCAGCCCGGCCGGGCCGGCCTCTTCGGCCAGGGTGTAGGGGAAGTCGGCGTTGGCGTGGATGATGGTGGCGGCCGCCACTTGCTCGACCAGCGCCGGTGAGACGAGGATGCCGTCCAGAAGTTGCGAGACGCCGGAAAAGACGTAGCTGTATCGCTCTTCGGCCGGCACTCGCTGCAGCACATCGTCGAGCTGTCCGCCGGCCGCCAGG
>JAKEFB010000025.1 GCA_022616275.1 Chloroflexota bacterium | reverse complement strand
TCAGCGCCTGGGCTTCCTCCCCCTCGTGCGGCAACGTCCGGGTGATAAAGACGCCGCCCTCGTGCGAGACGTTCATCGGCGGCCGGCCGTACTTGTGAGCCGGGGCAAAAACCATCTCCCGCTCGGAGACGATGGCGTCCACGTGGTAGACATCGCCAGGCACGAACTGCTCCAGGAGATAATACGACTGCCGGTCGCCTAATTCGTGGATCCACTGCCAGACCTCTTCCGGCGAATAAGCCTTCTTGATGCCAATCGAGCCGGCCTCAAAGCGCGGCTTAAAGACCCACGGCGGCGCCACCCGCTCCATGTACTCCTTCAGGCGGTCATAGTTGAGGATGTGGATAAACTCCGGCACGTTGATGCCCGCTTCCTGGGCCTGGCGGCGCATGGCCAGCTTGTCCCGGAAGTAGCGGCCGGTCGTGTCCCCCATTCCCGGAACGCGCATGTGCTCGCGCAGCATCGCCGCCAGCCGCACGTCGTAATCGTCCAGGGCAATCACCCGGTCAATGGTCCGCGTCCGGGCCAGGTAAGTGACACCATTCAAGATATCCTCGTGGCGAGACATATCGGGCACGAAAAACATCTCGTCAATGGCGTCTCTTGGCCAGGCCGCCTCTTTCAGCCGCTCTTCGGTAATCACGTAGACCCGGCCGCCTTGCCGCTTCACCTCCCGCACAAACGCATCCCCCTTATGATCGCTGGCCAGGCACAAAAAGGTAATCGGTTGATCGTCAGGCATTGTTCCTCCTAAACTTCCACACTGACACAATCGCAATCATAATCGCTATCGCAATCGAATTTCGACTACGATTGCGATTCCGACTACGAATTACGACCACACAACCACACAACCACACAACTACATAACCACCAAGCGACTGGAGGTCGCCCTACACTGGCGCCTTCTCCAACGGCGGGGCGTAAGCCAGGAAGTCGGCCGCGAAGCGGGGGGTGTAGCGGTCCAGCAGTTCTTCCACCCGCGCCTGGCCGGCCGCGGCGACGATCAGGCCGGCGTGGTGCTTCTTCTCCAGCCGCCAGACGACTTCCGGATCGTTGAAGTACGACAGGTCCGGCCATTCCTGGCGGGCCAGGCAGACCAGGATACCGGCGTAATCCTGGCGCGTTTCCGGCAAGCGATAGGCCGCGCCCCGGGCGTTGGCCACTTCCAGCCTGGCCCACTCGGCCCACAGGTTCAGCCCTGTGGCCGCTTCAATCATCTCGGCCAGGTTGGCTCCACCCACCCGCGCCGCCGTCTCCAGGAAATAAAAGCGGCCGTCGGCCTCGGCCTGGATAAACTCAGTGTGGCTCACGCCGCGCACCATCCGCAGCGCGGCCATCAGTTGCCGGTTCAGGGCTTTCAGTTCGGCCACTTCGGGCAGGTCGCGGGGCAGCGTCCGGCTGACAAACACGTCGCCCTCGTGGGAAACGGCCAGCGGCGGCCGGCGGTACTTGTGAACCTCGGCAAAGACCACTTCCCGCTCCCAGATAATCGAGTCCACGTGGTACACGTCGCCGGGTACGAATTGCTCCAGGACAAAATAACTTTGCTGGTCGCCCAGCTCGTCCAGCCGGCGCCACAGGTCTTCGTCCGTGTAGAGCTTCTTGATGCCCATTGCCCCGGCCTGGGAACGGGGCTTGAGCACCCAGGGCGGCGGCACGCGGGCCATAAAGGCCCGCAATTCGTCGTAATTCAACACCCTGGAAAATTCCGGGACAAGAATGCCCTCGTCCCGCGCCTGGGTACGCATGGCCAGCTTGTCGCGGAAGAAGCGGGCTGTCGTGTCGCCCATGCCCGGCACGCGCAGGTGCTCGCGCAGGGCGGCGGCCGTCTCCACGTCAAAGTCGTCCAGGGGAACAATCCGGTCAATGACCCGCGTCCGGGCCAGGTAACTGACGGCGTGGAGGATGTCCGGCCGCTTGTTCAGCTCCGGCATCAGGAAGCGCTCGTCCACGCTGTCCATCGGCCACGGCTCGCCGGCCAATTTCTCACGGGTCAGGAGAATGACGTGGCAACCCTGGCGTTTGGCCTCCTCCAAAAAAGTCGTCCCCTTAAAATAACTGGCCAGGCACAAAAAAGTCAATGGGCGCATCTCAGTCATTGGCTTCGCTCCTTGTTTGCCACGTCAGGCAGATCTACCCCTGTATTCTACCATCCCCTCCGGCCAGGTAACAATCTTTCCCTACGAATCGTGAATAGCGCCAATGACCAAATGGCGCAAATGAATTGAAATTTTTGTTAGACCAGAATAGCACCATCGTTTATACTGGATTCCAGGTTAAGCCAGCGCAAAACGTCAAACCAGATGTACAAAGTCCAGAAGGTAATCTCAAATCTCTAATCTCCAATCTCTCGCACGATGACCCAGCCGACCCCCTCCAAAACCCGTCCCCCACGTGAGATGCTGCAGGCCGAACGACCGTGGTCGGTCAAAATCCTGACCCTGCTATTGTTTCTGCAAGCGGCCGGCTTTGTGGCTATCAGCGTCACCAGCGCCAACCCGATCAACTTTGCTGAGCTGACGACGCCAACCCTCTTTATCACCACCGTCGCCCAGACGCTAACGCGGACGATTGCCTTCAGCGCCCTGGCCCTCCTGGCAGCAATGGCCGGACTGGGCTTCCTTGGCCTGTGGCGCACCGGCTGGCCCAACGCCATGCTCGTCCAGGGCCTCAGCCTCCTGCTCACCCTCATCCTCTACTTCCGGGAGGGGCCGGTGTACATCTACGGCCTGATGCTCTACAGCATCTTAATGGTCGTTTACCTGCATCACCCCGAAGTCCAGGAAGCATTTAAGACCAAGCTGGCCGTGGAAGCGGAATTGGAGGAAAAAGCCGCGTGAGCCAGGAGACAGACCGGGCCTTGCTGCGCCGCTTTGAGCCAGTCATCCGTTTCACGCGTGGCGAGCAGTTTTTCCCGGTGAACATCGAGCGGTACGTCTGGGCCAGCAGTCTGTGGGTCCACCGGCCGCAACAATTCCCCTTGCGACTGGTGCCGGAAAGCCAGTTGACGCTAGAGCGGCTGGCCGAACCCCGCGCTCACGGCTCCGACGCTGTTTACTACCTGAAATTTATCGAGCCGCTGAACATTACCGAGATGGCCCGTATTCGCCTGCAAGAGAGCCTGGGTCTCAAAGAGTCTCACGACGTCTTCCGCGCCGGGCCGGGGCGGCTGGCCCGCGTCGGCTACGGCTCCCGTTTTGTGGACGCTCTCTTCTCCCTCAGCCTGCTGGCCCGCGGCCGGGTGCCGGGCGACACGGCCGTCGCCGCCGCCCTCGCTTACCGTCGCCTGTTAGCCGAGCAGGAGCAGTATTGTTACTACGGCCGGGTGGTGCGTCGTAATGGCTGGCTGACCCTGCAATACTGGTTCTTTTACCCCTACAACAACTGGCGTTCCGGCTACGCCGGGGCCAACGACCACGAAGGCGACTGGGAAATGGTCTGCGTCTACGTCTACGAGGACGAGCCGGGCCAGCTTCGGCCGGACTGGATCGCCTACGCCTCCCACGACTTCTCCGGCGACGACCTGCGCCGCCGCTGGGACGACCCGGAGCTGGAAAAGGTGGGCGAGCACCCGGTTATATACGCCGGGGCCGGCTCACACGCCAGCTACTTTCAGCGCGGCGAATACCTGGCCGAGCTGGAATTGCCGTTTTTGCGCCCGGTCGTCCAGTTCGTGGACCGCTTGCAGCTCATCTGGGAAAGGATCATCCTGACCTACGACAGCAAGCCCGAAGACCGTCAGAAGTGGTCGGAGTACAGCATTTTCCGCGTCCCCTTCGTGGATTACGCCCGGGGCGACGGCCTGGCCATCGGTCCAGGGCAGGAACGGGAATGGGACGAGCCGCAGCTCCTTGACCCGCCGCCCGGCTGGGTCTCCCAGTACCGCGGGCTGTGGGGCCTCTTTGCCCGCGACCCGTTCTCCGGCGAGAACGCCCCGGCCGGGCCGATGTACAACCGGGACGGCACTGTCCGCCACGCCTGGTACGACCCACTCGGCTGGGCCGGCCTGGACAAGGTCCCGCCCCCCAACCAGCGAGCCATCTTTATCCAGCGGCAGCGAGAGGAAATCGAAAGCCGCCGCGCCGATCTGGCCGGCAAGATTGAAGTGCTCAGCCAGGAACTGCGCGGCCTGGGGGTGGAGTTAGCCGGGATGCAGGGCCTGCCTCACCTGCGCCAGGCCCAGGAGCGCCAGCAAAAACAAATTGCCGCCGTCTCGACCAGCTTGAACGGGCTACAGGCCCAACTGGCGGCCGACGAGGCGCTGTTGGAGGCCATTAACCTGTACGCGGCCCGGGTCCAGGCCGGCGAGCGAACGCCGTTGCGGGCCCACATCCGCCGCGCCCACCACCCGACTTCGGCCGAAAGCCTGCGCCTCAATCGCTTTGCCGAATTCTGGGCCGCCGTCAGTGTCGGCGTGATGATGGTCAGCTTTATCCTGCTCGTTTTGTTTGCCAGGGGCTATCTACTCTTTGGCCTGGCGGCCGCCATCTCGCTCATGGTCTTCATCGAGGCCAGCTTCCGCCGCCGGGTGACGCGTTTTATCACCAGCGTGACCATCGGACTGGCTGTCGTATCGGCTTTCGTGTTGCTATTTGAGTTCTTCTGGACGGTCGTCGTCGTCGCCGTCCTGGCCGCCGGCAGCTATACCATGTGGGAAAACATTCGCGAATTGCGCAGGTAATAAGGTGGCAGGTGGCAGGTGGCAGGTAGGCAAGTGGCCAATGACTCGCACACTCGCATACTCGCACACCCCTACACCTCTACACAACCACACCCCGACAGGAGGACACGTGGCCCAGGAACAGGTTACTCTCTTCTACCGTTTTGGCGTGGCGCTGTTGATTGGGCTGCTGGTCGGCTTGCAGCGGCAGTACGCCTACGACGAGGTAGAGCAGGACGATCAAAAGATGGTCGCCGGCATCCGCACCTTTGCCTTGATGGGCCTGGCCGGCTGCACGGCCGCCCTGGCAGCCGACCTGCTGGAGTCGCCCTGGGCTTTCGTCGGCGTTGTCGCCCCGCTGGGCGCGCTCATTACCGCCGCCTACCTCATGGCTGCCTACCGGGGCGACGTGGGCATGACGACCGAGGTCGCCGCCCTGGTCACCATCCTGGCCGGGGCCCTGGCCTATTGGAACCAGTTGGCCCTGGCCGTGGCCATTGGCGTGGCCACGACGGTGCTCCTGTCGCTGAAGCTGGAACTGCACCGCTTTGCCGAACGAATCGCCCGCGAAGACATCCTGGCCACGCTGAAATTTGCCGTCATTACCGCCATCGTCCTGCCAGTGCTGCCCAACCAGCCCGTCTGGGACCGGCCGCCCTTCGACGTATTGGTCCCTTACAAAATCTGGCTCATGGTCGTCCTGATCTCGGCCATTGGCTTCCTGGGCTACGTGTTGATTAAGATCATCGGCTCCCACCGGGGCATTGGCCTGACCGGCTTCCTGGGTGGGCTGGTCTCCAGCACGGCCGTCACCCTCAGCTTTGCCCAGCGCAGCCAGCGCCACGCCGACATGGCCAAGCCCTTTGCCCTGGCCATCACCATCGCCTGGACGGTGATGTTTGCCCGGGTGCTGCTGGAAGTCAGCGCCGTCTACGCCCCGCTGCTGGCCGAGTTGTGGCTGCCGATCGTGGCCGCCGCGGCTGTGGGCCTGGCCTACTGCGCTTTCCTCTACCTGGCGCCCCACCAGGGTGACGAGGGCGAGATGGCTGTTTCCAACCCGTTTGAGCTGGGGCCGGCCATTACTTTCGGCCTGCTCTACGGGCTGATTTTGCTCATCTCCCGGGCCGCCCAACTGTACCTGGGCAACACCGGCATCTACCTGTCCAGCCTCGTCTCCGGCGTGGCCGACGTAGACGCCATCACCCTGTCCATGACCGAACTAAGCCGCAGCGGCAACCTGGAACCGGCCACGGCCGCGCGGGCCATCGTCCTGGCTACCATGTCCAACACCATCGTCAAAGGGGGCATCGTCCTCACCAGCGGCTCCCCTCGCCTGCGCCGCGTCCTCCTCCCCGGCTTCCTCCTGATTCTGGCCACCGGCCTTAGTTTAGCTTTCTTACTTTAACTTTACGTTG
The DNA here is from genome assembly GCA_022616275.1 of Chloroflexota bacterium. Taxonomy (GTDB): domain Bacteria; phylum Chloroflexota; class Anaerolineae; order Promineifilales; family Promineifilaceae. Next base: position 33,907 of record JAKEFB010000025.1, on the reverse strand, counting down.
CAGTTCATGGGTAATCATTCGGATTCTGTACCGTCAACCCTTCAACCCCCGCCACCATATTCAGCCTATCATCAGCCGATACAAAAACTACTGGAGATAGGCGCATCGAGATTCTTACAGTTTGTAGAGCGACTACATCTGAGAAACAGTGCAGCCACAATCTCGGCTCCGGTAATCCGAACGGTGTAAATTGTGTGGCCAAGATGGGCAGTACACAAGTTGTCTACCCAGGAGGTACCGATTTCAGCAACATAGCGTTTTACAAGCGCACTACTGTCGAGGTAGTAGTGCGCCACTAACGCCGCTCCCTGATAATAGTTTGGGAAACTGGTTCACCCGTAACCTGAATAGGCGCAAACGGACGCGCTTCCTTTGCTGCTGAACGAATCTCTTTGATTAACCCAAGTTCATACAGCCGTTGCCAATAGATCTCCTCCTGGTCATCCGTTTCCTCTGGAATCAATACTTCAACCGAGGTATCTGGTGGAAGTGAAACCGGTTCAAGCAATTTAACTTTTTCGCCATCGTAGATGCCTTTTACCCGTAACATTTGCACCTCCTTGATCACACGTCAATCAGTTTGACACGGATGTATACTATCTTATCCTCCCGCCTCTGGCAACGGTGGCGACGTGGGCAAGGGATCTGGCGTCAATAACAAGGTTGGCGTTGGCGAAAGCCCGGCCGTTGGCGGCGGGGTTGGCGTGGGGGTCTTGTATGGTTCAGTTACGATTTCAATGGTGCTCACCTGGGCGGCTTTCACCTCGACCTCAGCCGTGTACTGCACCCCCTGCAGGCTGACGTACAACTGGTAGCGGCCGGGTGGCACGTCGCCCATGACAAAGTTCTCGGCGTAGCCCTCGTCTGGCTTGATGGTGTGCTGCGGGTCGTCCAGGTAGGTCCAGGTCGAGCGGCTGCTGGTTCCTTCGCTGCGGCCGACGGCGCTGATGACCACCCCTTGCCACGGCCGGCCCTCCGGGTCCACCAGCCGGCCGGCAATCACCCCGCGCCCCAGGTTAGGGACCAGCCACAGCAGCGGATTGCGCGTCGAGCCAAACTCGTTCGTGCCAATCCGCACTTCAAAATGGAGGTGCGGCAGCACGGCCGCGCCCCCCAGGCCAATTTCGGCCACCGGCTGGCCGCGCGTCACCCGCTGGCCCACCGCGACGGCAATGCCCAGGACGTGGCCGTAGAGGGCGTAAACCGGTTGCCCTCGCCAGCGCTGGTCCAGCTCAATGACCACCAGGTGGCCATACCAGTCGCAGCGCCAGCCGTAGAGGGCGGTGGCGTCATCCCCGGCCGTCACCACCGTCCCATCGGCCACTGCCAGTAGCAGCGTCCCTTGGGGCTCGGCTACGTCCACGCCGTTATGCAGCAGGTAGCGGCCGTTGGCGTCATAACCATAAGGGAACCACTCGGTAATTCGTAAGCGGTCCGGCCCGCGCGCTTCACCGTTTTCCCCGCCATTCTCCTGGCCGCCCGCTTCCAGGGCCAGCGGCGCTGCCATCCAGAAATGAGCGCCGGCGGCCGGATCGAGTGTCGGCCAGGCCTGGCCGTTCAAGTAATAACGCTCGTACTCCGGTTTGGGCGGCGGCGGGTCCGGGCAGGTGCGGTCAACGGGGATGGGGGTGGTCGTAGCTGTCGCCGTGGCGGTCGGCGGGTCGGTCGGCCGAGTTGGCGTTGCCAACTCCAGAGTCTGCGCCGGTTGGAGCGTCAAGGTGGGCAACGGGCTGGGCGCGGCCGTCGCCGCCAGCGTGGGCGTGGGGGCTCGAACAGCGGCTGCCGCCACCAGCGTAGGCGGCGTCTCGGCCGGGCGACCCTCTAACCGGGCCTGCCAGGCCAGCCAGGTAAGCGGTATAAAGAGTAATAAAAGCAGACCGGCGACGAGGGAGCGGCGGAAGCGCATCGAAACCCGGTCCCGGCGCTAGGCGATGTCTAGCACGAAATTAAAGGTCGCCTCGCGGCCGCCGGCCGTCTCCTGCACATCCATAACCAGGTCGGGATGGAAAATGCCGTCGTTGGCGTTGCCCGGCTCGCCGGGGAAATACAGTTGGGTGGTGAGGACCGGCTGGTTAGGGGCCTGGACCTTGACGTGGATGTGGCGCGTCCGGCCGGGGTATAACCCGGGCTGGATCGTTTCCAGGGTATAGCGCCCGGCGTCGTCGGCAAACTGGTGGCCGCGCAGCTTATAGCCAACGTTATCGTATTCGCCGTTGTCGTCGCAATGCCAGAAGTCCAGCAGCGCCCCGGCAACCGGCTGGCAGCCGGTTGTCAAGACGGCGCCGCTGACAAGCAGACTGGTCCCGGCCAGGCCCGGCTCAAGCAGCGACGTGCGCTCCGGGGTATCAGGTGTATAAAAAGGGCCTTCTGTCTGCTGCGGCGTCACATCGTCGTCGTCGCCACAGGCTGGGGTTGGCGCCAACTGCTGCGCCTGGGAAGGCAGCGCCGCGGTGGTCGCTCCGGCCGTCGCTGCCGGAGTCGTGTCGCCGGCCGGCCTCCGGCCACACGCGGCCAGGGTGTAGGTGACGGCCGCGGCCAGGAAAGCGTGCAGAAACTCGCGACGGTTGACAGTGGTTTTCTCTTGGTTTTCCATCGTCTTTAACCTCCAATAACATCCGAAAAGTTATCAGTTGTGGGGCGATTTGCCAAATCGCCGCACTTTCCGGAGAATCGAAAGCGAATTGGTGTCTACGACCTATTTTCCCTTTCACGACCTGGGCTTCCGCAGCAATCCCTTTCGCGCGTTGGACGACGAGGAATGGGCGGCCGTCGCCGTGCTGCCGGACTCTGTACAACCAGCCCTGGCCCAGGGGTTCGTTCACCTGCAGCTTCGGGGAGAGACCGGCCGGGGCAAGACCACGACCCTGCTGGCCCTGGCCGGCCACTTCCGGCAAGCCGGCCGGCGTGTGGCTTACGAGTACCTTCCCGAAGGGCAGGAGCGATTCACCACCACCCTGGCAGCGCTGGCCAGCTTTGCCCTGGACGAGGCCCAGCGATTACGCCCTGGGGAACGCCGGCGGTTGTTGGCCGCCGCTCAACAGGGCCTCCAGTTGATTTTCAGCAGCCATCAGGACCTGGCTCCCCTTTTTGAGCAGCGCAACCTCCCCTTGACCACCATTTATCTGGATGCGGCTCCCCCAGCCCACCTGCAAGCCATCTTGGAGCGCCGGCTGGCCTATTTTGCCCTGGAAAGCCCACCCCCTATCACCTTTACGGCCGAGGCCGTTGACTACTTGTGGCAGCAGTGCAGCGGCAACTTACGGGCCATCGAGCGTTTCCTGTACGAGTTTTTTCAGCAGCTCCCAGGGAGAGGAGAGATTAAGCTCTCGGCCATTAAAGCGTTTGAGACGCTTTAATGGCCAAGAGCTTTCAACCGCTCCAGCCGGGCTGTGTCTTCAGCGACACAGAAATAAAAATCCGTTCCAAAAAAGGGCGACGGTACACCCCGCCCAGGGCGCACATCCACCGTTCGATTTGAGAGTCACAATCTACCTTCCTCTGTTGGCCGTCCACTGGCGGCCACTCACTGGCATGGCGTATATTATACACCAAGTTGCTTGACAACCGGATGCTGCTGCTTATAATGTGAAGTGACAACTGCATAGTGAAAATAAACCGGGAGGAGTAAGCGGCCGCGGCGCTGCCAGAGACGGAGTGGCCACCGGCTGAAAGCCCCCTCAGCGGCCAGCCGCCGAACGTCGCCCGGATTGATTGCCGAAGAAATCGCCAGGTGACGGTCACTTGCGCAAGTGACCGTCACCTCTGAGAGTAGACCGGCACGGGCAGGCCCGTTATCGCCAGGCCCCGATGTTCGTCGGGGTCACGAGCGCGCCGGGGTGGCAACACCCGGCGAATCGAGGTGGTACCACGGAAGGAGAACCCTTTCGTCCTCAGACAGGACGAAAGGGTTTTTTGTTTGTGAACGACGGACAACAGATGTCCATCGTTCACAAAGGAGAGTAATATGAGTCTCGCCAAGCGCTACAACCCCCAAACGGCCGAGCCCCAGCTCCAGGCCCACTGGCAGGCGGCCGGCACGTATCACTTTGCCGCCGGTGACGGCGCGCCCCGGTACGTCATTGATACCCCCCCGCCAACGGTGTCCGGCCACCTGCACCTGGGGCACGTCTATTCCTACAGCCACACCGACTTCATGGCCCGCTTCTGGCGGATGAACGGCCGCAACGTCCTTTACCCGATGGGCTACGACGACAACGGCCTGCCCACCGAGCGGCTGGTGGAACGGTGGCTGAACGTTCGAGCTACAGAAATCGGCCGGCAGGCATTCATCGAAAAATGCCTGCAGGTCAGCGACGAAGCCGAAAAAGAGTACCAGGCTCTCTGGCAGCGGCTGGGGCTGTCCATTGACTGGCGGTACACCTACCGGACCATTGACGACCAGGCGCGGCGCCTCTCGCAACTGTCCTTCCTGGACCTTTATCACCAGGGGCTGGCCTACCGCCAACAGGCGCCGACCATCTGGTGCCCGGAATGTAGGACAGCTATCGCCCAGGCCGAGCTGGAAGACCTGGACCGGGACAGTGAATACGTAACCCTGGCCTTTGGCCTGGACGACGGGACAACGCTGCCCATTGCCACCACCCGGCCGGAACTGTTGCCGGCCTGCGTGGCCATCTTCGTTCATCCGGCCGATCCCCGCTTCCAGGGGCTGGCCGGCCGGCGAGCCACCGTGCCCCTTTTTGGCCACGCCGTGCCCGTGCTGGCCGACCCCCAGGCCGACCCGGAAAAGGGCAGCGGCGCAGTCATGTGTTGCACCTTTGGCGATCAGACCGACGTGGCCTGGTGGTTTACCCATAACCTGGCCCTGGTGGAAGCCATCGGCCGTGACGGCCGGATGGCCCCGGCCGCCGGCCCGTTGGCCGGCCTGCCCATCCCGGAGGCCCGCCAGCGCGTCAAAGAACTCCTGGCCGACCAGGGTCTCATTCTCGGCCGGCAGGCCACGGCCCAATCGGTGCGCGTCCACGAGCGGTGCGACACGCCAGTGGAATACATCATCACCAGCCAGTGGTTCGTGCGCGTGCTGGCCGCCAAGGAGCAATTCCTGGCCGCTGGCGAGCAGGTGATCTGGCATCCAGAGCACATGAAAGCCCGCTACCGCCAATGGGTGGAGAACCTGAGTTGGGACTGGTGCATCTCTCGCCAGCGCTACTTTGGCGTGACCTTCCCGGTCTGGTACTGTGACAACTGCGGCGAGATAACCGTGGCCAGCCCAGAGGAGTTGCCGGTAGACCCTAGCGAGCGGTCACCCGGCCGGCCCTGCCGCTGTGGCAACACGTCATTTACGCCGGAAATGGACGTCATGGACACCTGGGCTACCTCGTCCATCACCCCCCAATTGGTCGGCCGCTGGCTGGGCCAGAGCGGCTTCGACGGCCAGCCGTTCCAGCCGGTTACGCTGCGGCCGCAGGCCCACGAGATTATTCGCACCTGGGCCTTCTACAGCATCGCCAAGGCCCACTACCACTTCGGCCAGTTGCCCTGGCGCGAGGTGGCCATCTCCGGCTGGGGGCTGGCCCCCCAAGGTACGGGCAAGATCAGCAAGAGCCGGGGCGGTGGCCCCGTCGCCCCGTTGGAAATGATCGAGCAATATTCGGCCGACGCCGTCCGCTATTGGGCGGCCAGCACCGGCTTTGGCAGGGATGCCGTTATCAGCGAGGAGAAAATTCAGGCCGGGGCCAAGCTGGTCAATAAGCTGTGGAACGTGGCCCGGTTCGGCCAGCGCTTCCTGGAAGGGTACGCACCGCCCACAAGCGGCATAATCGCCGCTTCGCTCGCTCCTGCCGACCGCTGGATCCTGTCCCGCACCCAAAGGCTCATCGGCCGGGTGACGGAACTGTTCCACAACTACGACTACGCCACCGCCAAGAGCGAGACCGAGGTCTTCTTCTGGACCGACCTGGCCGACAATTACCTGGAAATGGCCAAAAAGCGACTCTACGACGAGCAAGAGCCGGCCCACGAAGGCGCGCGCTACGCCCTCTACCACGTGCTGCTGGCCACACTGAAGCTGTTCGCGCCTTTCCTGCCCTATATCACCGAGGAGATTTACCGGGGGCTTTTCGCCGCCGGCGACGGTGACGACTCCATTCACCGCTCGCGCTGGCCGGCGGCCGACCCGGCGCTGCTGAACGAAGCGGCCGAAGCGGCCGGCGACGCGCTGGTCCAGATAGCCACGGCTGTGCGCCGCTACAAGAGCACGGTCAACCTCTCCCTGGGAGCGGAACTCGACCGGCTACATCTGGCTACGGCCGAACCGGGCCTGGCTGCCCAACTGCAAGCGGCCGAGGCGGACATCATCAGCGTCACCCGCGCCCGCGAAGTGAGCATCGGCCAACAACTTGACGATGGCCTGGCCGTCATTGCCGCCGATGGCCTGGTAACGGTGGCCATAACCCCAAACCCCGCAGGTCTGTGAGGGCACACTTTGTGCCCCGACCTGCGGGGTTTACCGAGACCTGCGGCGTTTAGCCGATGCGCCGGCCGGCAATATCGGGTAACATTAACGGCCAGGAGGATTCACCAGCATGGCCCAACCCGAACTTCATGTCGTCACCGGCGCTTTTGGTTATTCCGGCAAGTACATCGCCGAACGCCTGCTGGCCGACGGCCAGCAGGTCCGCACCATCACCAACTCGCCCAACCGGGCCAACCCATTTGGCGGCCGGGTGGAGACCCATCCGTTCAACTTCGACGCGCCGGAGAAACTGGTCGAGTCGTTGCGAGGCGCAACGGCGCTCTATAACACCTACTGGGTGCGCTTCAACTACAAGAGCTTTGTCTTCGCCGACGCCGTCGCTAACACGTTGATCCTCTTCGAGGCAGCCCAAAAGGCCGGGGTGGAACGGGTCATTCACGTCAGCATCACCAACCCCTCGGAGGATTCCCCCCTGGAATATTTCAGCGGCAAGGCCCGGCTGGAGCGGGCATTGCGCGAATCGGGGCTGTCCTACGCCATCCTCCGGCCGGCGGTCTTGTTTGGCCAGGAGGACATCCTCATCAACAACATCGCCTGGTTTCTGCGCCGTTTCCCCGTCTTTGGCGTCTTTGGCAGCGGGCAATACTGCCTCCAGCCTATTTACGTGGATGACCTGGCCCAACTGGCGGTGGAGCAAGGCCGACGCCGTGACAACGTGATCATAGACGCTATTGGCCCGGAGACGTTTACCTATCGTGAGTTAGTCAAAACGATTGGCGAGATTATCGGCAAGCCCCGGCCGATCCTCTCCATCCCGCCAGCCATCGGCTACCTGGTTGGCTCTGTCGTCGGCCGGCTGGTGGGCGACGTGCTGATTACCCGTGACGAAATTGAGGGGTTGATGGCCGACCTGCTGGTTACCAACTCGCCCCCGGCCGGCCAGACCCGTCTCACCGACTGGGCCAGAGCGCACGTCGGCGAACTGGGTCGGGAATACGCCAGCGAGCTGGCCCGCCGCCGCGACCGGCGCAAGGCCTATAGTGAGCTATAAGAGGAACACAGAGCACACAGAGGAGGCACAGAGGTCCACAGAGAGAACACAAAGATTTTCATTCTGATATCTGTGTTAATCTGTGAAATCTGTGGAGGTTGCTTCCAGGACGCCGGGGGTGAATTGGAGGCGGATGGTGTCGTCTAGCGGGACGGCCGGGGCTGGCAGGGTGGTTGCTGGGTCGAAGGCGACGGCCGAGGCCAGGGCTATTTCTTCACCGGCCACAGTCACCCTGTAGGGCTGCCCCCACTCAACAGTGCCGCGCATAAAGTTAAAGGCCCGTCGGGCCGGCCACTCCGTAGACAGGGTAAAGTCGGCCGGCGTTGGCCAGGGGTAATAGCTGCCGCCCGGTGGCTGCGGCCGGCGAACGAGCGCTCCGGCCGCCAGCTTCTCAATGACCTCGGCCAGCAACCGGCCGCCGGCCTCAGCGCACACCTCGTCGGCGGCCGCTCCGGAAAAGCCGTCCGGCAGCGTAACGGGAGCCTGGGCGGCGATGTCGCCGCTGTCCAGCCCTTCGTCCATGAAATGGACCGTTACCCCGGCGGCCGCCTGATCGCCGTGACGGAAAATCCAGAACAACGGGGCCGGGCCGCGATAGGCCGGCAGGAGCGACGGGTGCAGGTTGAGAAAACCCAGGGGCGGCGCGGCCAGCAGGGCGGCCGGAATCCGCCAGGGGAAGCAGGCCACGCAGCCCACGTCCGGCCGCAGCGCCCGGACCGTTTCCAGGACGGCCGGATCGTTTAGGCGCTGGACGGCGTAGACGGGCCGGCCGGCCCGCCAGGCCAGCTCGACCACGTTCTGGATCGCCATCGGTAACTGCGACGGCACTGGCGGCGGGCGCAATCGTTCGACAACCGTTTTCGTCTGCTGGGCCAGCTCCGAGGCCGGCACGATGACGCCAACCACCTTGATACCGCCTGCCAGCAGCGTCAACAGCGGCGACAGCGAAAACTTCCTTAACATCCCCAGAAAAAGAACGCGCATATGGCAATAATTGGTAATTGGGTAATTAAGTAATTCTTTATGAGAGGTTTTTAGACCTTCTCAGTATACTCTTGACACTACCCTGAAAGGTACTATAGTCGTACCTATAAAACAATTACCAATTACTTAATTACCAGATTCTATCCACCTCGACAAAAGCGAGGCCATGAATGGCGAGATTTGAAAAAACAATTACTTTGGTCAACTGCCTCAAGGTGGGCCAGGAGTTGCCGGCCCTGGAGCGGCCGCCCTTTCCGGGTGAGTTGGGCCAGCGCATTTACGAGAATATTTCGAAGCTGGCCTGGAGCATGTGGCAGCAGCAGTCCACGATCCTGATCAACCATTATGGTCTGAACATGGCCGATCCCCAGGCCCAGGAGTTTCTTTTCGAGCAGATGGAAGAATTTTTCTTCGGCCAGGGTGGGCAAATGCCCGAAGATTGGATTCCTCAGGGGGCGGCTCGTAAAGGGGGGCCAGGCGCGCCGCGAAAATGAACGCCGGCCGCATCCTCCTGCTGGCCTGTTACGAGCTGGGCCACCAGCCGCTCAGCCTGGCTTGGCCGCTCACCGTCCTGCAAGAGGCCGGTTTCCCAGCCGAGGGCCGGGACCTCTCCATTGAGGCTTTCCCCGAAGAAGCCGTAGTCCAGGCGTCTTTTGTGGGCATTGCCGTCCCCATGCACACCGCCCTTCGTCTGGGGGTCGAGGCCGCCGCCCGGGTGCGCACCCTCAATCCCCAGGCCCACCTCTGCTTTTACGGGCTCTACGCCTGGTTGAACGCCGATTACCTGTTGGGCGACGATGATCTGGCCGGCCGGCCACTGGCCGATTCGGTCATCGCTGGCGAGTATGAAGCGCCGTTGCTGGCCCTGGTCCAGGCCCTGGCCGCCGGCGGGGACGCCAGCGCCGTGCCCGGCGTAACCACGCTGGCCGGGCGTGGCCATCCCCACCTGGAGCGTCTGGCGCTGCCCATGCCCAACCGGGCGGCGCTGCCGGCGCTGGACCAATACGCCCACTTTGTCCACGGCGGCCGCCACGTGGCCGCCGGTTACGTCGAAGCCAGCCGGGGCTGCCTGCACACCTGCCGCCATTGCCCCATTGTCCCCGTTTACGGCGGCCGCTTCTTCGTCGTCCCGGCCGAGACGGTCCTGGCCGACATCCGCCAGCAGGTGGCCGCCGGGGCCGGCCACATTACCTTTGGCGATCCCGATTTTCTCAACGGCCCTGGCCACGTCCTGAAAATCGCCCGCGCCCTGCACGCCGAGTTCCCCGAAGTCACCTTTGACTTCACGACCAAAGTCGAACACATCCTGGAAAAGCGCCATGTATTCCCTGAGCTGCGCCGGTTGGGGGCAGCCTTTGTCGTCTCGGCCTTTGAGTCCCTCAGCGACGAAGTCCTGGCTCGATTAGAGAAGGGCCATACCGCCGCCGACCTGGACCTGGCCCTGGAAATCCTGGAAGCCGCTGACCTACCCGTCCAGCCTACCTGGGTCGCCTTCACCCCTTGGACGACGCTGGACGATTACCTGGCCATGCTGGCCTGGATTCGCACCCGTGGCCTCATTCCCCACGTGCCGGCCGTGCAACTGGCCCTGAGATTGCTTGTTCCGCCGGGCAGCGCCCTATTAACAGAGATTGGAGATTGGAGATTAGAGATGAACCAATCTCTAATCTCCAATCTCCAATCTCCAATCTCCCTCTTCGGCCCGCTGGAGTCGGCCAACTTCGGCTACGCCTGGCGTCACCCCGACGCATGTATGGACCAGTTGCAGGAGCAGGTAGCGACCGTCGCCCAGGCGGCCGCCAACAACCCCCAGGCTGATCCCTACCAGACCTTTGCCGCCGTTGAGCGCCTGGCCTACCAGGTAGCCGGCCGGCCGGCGCCGGCCTGGTCGCCCCCAGCCCGGCCGGCCGCTCCCCCACCGCGCCTGACCGAAGATTGGTTCTGCTGAGCGGAGCCTACCGCTGGCCAGGTTGGCCGGCTAAGCCGCAACAGCGTCGTCCCGGTCTGATTCGTCGGGCGGCCTGAGCCATTGCTGCCAGTCAAAAGTGAAGATAGGCTTCGCCACGTCCACACTGACAGAGTGGCCGGCTGCCTTATCGGCCATAGCCTGGTGGTAAACCTCGGCCAGCTTTTGGGCCTGTTTCTCGATGGCAAACGTAGCCACCTTTCGCCCGGCCGCTTGCCGCAGGGCCTGAGCCAGGTTGTCGTCAGCCAGGATACGGCCCAAAGCCGCAGCCAGGGCCTCGCTGTCGTTATCGGCCAGCAAGCCATCTATGCCGTCCTCGATCACGTCGGCCGTTCCAGTCGCCCGCACGGCTACGACCGGCAACCCAGCGGCCATCGCCTCCATCGTCACCAGCCCTTGAGTCTCCGTTATCGAAGCAAAGCAAAAGAGGTCGGCTGCTTTAAGGTAAGCCGGCACCTGGCTCATCGGTATCGGACCGGCGAAATACACCCGTTCGGCCACCCCCAGCTCGCCGGCCAGCGCCTCCAGTTCTGGCCGCTCGTCACCGCCGCCCAGCAGCGCCAGCCGCAGATCCGGGTAGCTGGCCATCACCCGGGCCACGGCCGTGATCAGTGTGGGCCAGTTTTTCTCCGGCTCCAGGCGGCCGACCGAGATAATCACCCGGTCCTGGCCCCAGCCCTGCTGCTGGCGGACAGCCCGGCCGTCGGCGCGCTGAAAAGGAGTGAGGTCAATACCGGTGGGAAGCACCGTCACTCGCTCGACAATGCCGTACTCCTCTTGCAACATGCGTTGGATACTGCCGGCCGGCACGACTACGTGCTGGCAGCGACTCATATAATCCCCTACCCAGCGTTTAATCACTTTCTTCATCAACTCCTGGGGCAGGAGACGCAGATAATGGCTGTATTCCTCGTAACGGGTATGGTAAGTAAAAACCAGCGGCAACTGGTGTTCTTCCGCCTTGTTGACGGCCGTCTGGCCCAATAACGCCGGGTGGTGGCTGTGAATGACGTCCAACTTCAGGTGGGGAATGACCCGGTCAATGAAGGCCGAAATAGGAACCGGCAAGGGAATGTTGTGGGTCAAAGGCAGCTCCAACGCCGGGTAACGAAAAATAAACGGCTCTTCATCTTCGTAATCAGTGGCCCCCTGGGCAAAGACAAAGACGTTATGCCCCATCGCCGTGAGTGCCTGGCGAAAAGCAGCCACCGACCGCACCACACCGCTAATCACCGGGTGGTAGGCGTTGCTGTAAAGGGCAATGTGCAGGCGACTTTTCATGTTTTAGTAATTGGTTATTGGTTATTGGTCCTTCAATAACCAATAACTAATAACCTCTTATTGCTTCACCTGGGCGCGCTGGAACACGGCCTCGGCGTGGACGACCATGGCTGCGCTCCAGGTCAACGGCGCTTCTGAAGTGTACCAGAAAGTAGACAGATGCCGGCCGTGGGTATCATACACCTCGTGGACTACCCGGTCGCGCACCACCACGTGGCAGAGACGCTCCAGGATACAGCGGGCCTCGTCCAGCCGGCCGGTGCGGGCCAGGGCAATGACGTGCCAGGCCCCCAACCAGAGCCAGGCGGCCGAGCTGTGGTAGTGGGGCAATCCACCCAGCCGGTTTTCCAGAGCAATATATTGCCATTCATACAACCGGTTGGTCACCCGGGTGGGCACCGGCTCGGCCAGGCCATCGGCGTCCATTTTATCCAGGATGGCGCCGGCCTGCGATGAATCGGTCAGTCCCCAGGCAATAGCCAGCAAGTTACCGTCGCTGTTGAGCATATCAAAGCGGTGGCTGGTCAGATAATACCCAAGAGCTTCTCGCCAGAAATAGGCGTTAATCGCCTGTTTCAGTTGGGCTGCTCTGGCCTGGAAATAGAGGTGGTCTTCCTCGTAGCCGTACTTGACGGCGTCGGCGGCAAAGTCACTCATTGCCTTCCAGTACAACACATTGGTGTAGTGGATGCAGCCGGCGCGGGCAATGGTGTCGGCCCAATCGGTGTACGGGCCCTGGTGCAGCAGACCATCTTCCTCCAGGGCCTGCTCCTCCAGCCAGTGGAGCGCCTGCTTCAGCGCTCCCCAGTGAGTGTGGCAAAAGGGGTCGTCCTGGAAACGTCTCAGGTAATTGAGAGCAGCAATCACCAGCAGCGCGTTACCGTCCAGAGAAACGGTATTGTGGCCGGTCATGTACTTCGGCCGCAGCGGCGCGACCGTCGGTTGCTGCCGGCCGAGCAGGGCATGCAGATAGCGGCTGATGACCCCGGTGGAGTAAACCTTGACTGGGAATTGACCTTCGGCCGTCTGGAATCGCAGAAAAACTTCCAAAGTTTCCCGAATTACCCGGACCTCGTTCAGCTCCACCAGGCCAAAGCTGGCGAAGCCAAAGTCCCTGGCCCACGGCTCGCGGAAGTTGCGCAGCCCGGCGCCAAGAATCAATTTGCGCCGGCCGTCCGGCAGTTGCCGCTCCTCGATCACCGCCCGCACGTTAGCCGAGGCGATCAAGACGGCCTGGTCCACCACGCTGAGGTGTTCCTTGACCTCGCCGGAAACGGACAGAGCCCCCAGGAGCGGTTGCCCTAGCAGCCGGCGCAGGTAACTATACCCCGCCCAGAAAACGGCGCCTAGAATGAAAGCCAGGGCTGTATTCAGGCCGGGCAACAACCGGCGTAATTTTCCAAAACTATAAACCCGCCGGCGCGAGTCTAAAGACATCTCTCAATACCTGGAGGGCGAGTTTATCTCCATACCCTCGTTTATCCTGGAGGAGACGGTGTTCAGTTTCCTGCCAGATCAACTCTCTATTCTTGCTATCCCAGATAATCTGTTCGTCGCAGCCGGACGGACCGTACCGTAATATGAGACGATTGTAGAACTTTGAAAAATGCTCCACAACCTCTTCAGCCATCGCTCGCGTCACCACCTCGCCCGGATCGCCAAGCTGGAGAAAACGGCGCATGGTGGCCACCTCGGAAATTAAAACGTCTACCCCATCGGTCAACGTGCGAAATTCATGCAGCCGGTAAATTTTGTGAAACTGGTGGGGCACAATGTCAAAGACAAGGTGGGCTTGCTCTCCTTCGCGGGCCAGTTCCATAGCCCGTAGCGCGGCCTTCGTTCGCGGCGCTTCCGGGTTCATCAGGCAGTAACCGGAGATGTACAACACCCGGCACGAACGCAAAACCACAGCAAATTGCTCGACATCTTCAACGGTTAATTCACTGTTGGCGTTGGGTATATTGTTCACCAGGAAACGAATGTCATTCCGGTCACGGACGATGAAAGCCTTGCCCGTGCTGAATCGCGTGTCCGCAGAAATACCTGTCTCCAGGCCGTATTGCTGGAGCCATTCGTAAATGAACCGGCCGGCCGGGTCTCCCCCTATCTTACCGAGCAGCAGCGGCCGGTAGCCTGCCTCCTGGGCAAAGCGAGCAAAGTTCAGCCCGCTCCCGCCTGGCACTTCGTCAAGCTGCATCCATTCAATCACGCCGTTGGTCACCAGCTCGGAAAACGGAAAAGATAACAACTGGCGGCCGTACCAATCCAGGTTGACGTCGCCCATGACGACCATGTCATAAGCGTCACTCATGATGCCTCCGGCCGTGATGGGAGAAATGCCAACTGGATACCCTGTCTATATTCCAGATGGGTAGCCCAAACTCCCGGTCCAGGATTTCAGACAGGCGTTCCAGCGGTAGGCCGACGACGTTGCTGTAACTGCCCGCTATTTCCTCAATGAAGAGAGCGCCCTTCCCCTGGATGCCATAGGCGCCTGCTTTGCCAATCGGCTCGCCTGACATCACGTACTGGTCAATCTCCTCAGAGGACAGTTGCTTAAACTTCACGTGGGTACAGACGCAGTCTATAACTGCCTTTTCACCGGTGGCGCTGATCAGCGCCAGCCCCGTTAAAGCCCTGTGCGTCCGTCCTGACAGGCGCTGTAACAACTGCCGGGCTTCGGCGTCGTTGGCCGGCTGGCCAATGGCCTCGCCGTCCACGACAATTTCGGTGTCAGCCCCGACGACAATCTCAATGCTGGGGCTGAACTCGCCCCGCCTGGCCAGGACCCGCTGTGCTTTTTCCAGGGCCAGGCGCTTCACCCGCGCTTCAGGCGCCTCGTCCGGGCGCCTCTCTTCCTGGTGCTTGCTGACCAATATCTCGATCTTATTGTCGGCCACAATTTGCCGCAAAAGCTCCAGCCGCCGGGGAGATTTGGAAGCCAACAACAGCCGGGGGGACATAAACTCGTACAGGTGTTGCACCGTTCGCTCGTCGCCGTAACCCAGCCTTTCTTCCGGCCGGCGCTGCGAATAGTCTAACAGGTGCGGGCCGGAAATACCGGCCGGCGAAGCGATGATTTCGTGGGAATAGCTCGAAGTCCGCAAAAAAACTGTGGAGAATTGTTGCTGCAAGGCAGGCGCTATTTTCTCTTTGACAAACGCCCAATCGTCTTCTGGTCGCCCTTCCACGTTGAGCCAACCGAACACCGTCGCTATCTCGGCCACCATGACGTCAACCCGGTTATGGGCCATCGCCGTAAACGATTGGAAGTCGAGCGCTTTGTCCATGTCCACGTGTACATCCAGAACGACCAGCCCGCCTGCCCGTTGAGATAGCTCCATGACCCGCAGGGCCGCGTTCCGCCGATCCGGATCGCTTAAACAGTAGCCGGAGATAAAGACGACGTGCGCCTTCTCAATCTCAGCCCTGGCCATGTTGACGTCGTCTTCTGAAAGCGCCTGGTGCGAATCGGTCAGGGTGATCAGGGTATCCTTCTCACCCTGGTCGCGCAAGACCAGGGTGACGCCGGTCAACCGGTTGTAATCGGCCGGCAGCAGCGTGCGGATTCCTTTCTGGTGGAGTTCCTGTTCAATAAACTTGCCCAGAGCGTCGCCGCCGATAACGCCCAAAACCGAGCATTGTTTGAAGCCGACCTCACGGGCGCGCGTGGCAAAAATAGCGGCCGTTCCCCCGGTTCCCCGGTATAGTTGGCCCTGAACGTGTTCGCCGGGAGGGCGAAGGTTGGCAAAAAAGCCTACCGGAAACTTGCTGTAGACGAGGTCGTAGTTGATGTCGCCAACCGATACGGCCCTTAACTCAGGCACACCTTCAGTAACGGGCGTGTTGTCCACTGTGTCCGCGTCGTGCAGCCGGAAGTGGACTCGCCCGGCAAATAATGGATCGCGCAAGAGTTCCACAAAAGCAACCAGCGGCAGCCCAACGATGTTACTGTAACTCCCTTTTATCTTTTCAAATAGAATGACACCTCGCTCCTGGATGCCAAAGCCGCCCGCTTTATCGAGCGGCTCCCCGGTTTGAATGTAGCGTTCGATGTCGTTGTCGCTGAATTCCTTCATCTTTGCTTCAGTCACCACGCAGCAAGAGCGCTCCTGCTGTAAATTGTCCCCCTGGGCGACGACCAGCCCGGTCACGACGTGGAAGACCTGGCCCTTCAAAGCAGACAACATCCGCCTGGCCTCCTCCTTGCCCTGTTTGAGCTGATCTGGCGTGGCAAAAGATGGGTTGAACAGGAGAGGGCGGTCCAGGACCCGGCCGGCAAAAAACACGACGGTGTCGGCCCCAACGATGACCGTCTGCTGAGGAAGCTGGTGGTAAATTCGCAATAACCTGGCTTCGTCGGCCCTGGTTACTTTCAGCCGGGCAGCTTCGACGACCTTCTGTTTTACCTCGGCCAGGCTCAGTTCTTGTTTGTCTTTATGGAAGTCGTAATTAACCGGCACGTCGGCCTGTAAGAAATCTTCTTGCTCGCGAAATCCAATCTGCTGCAACAGCGCCTTGCGGCGGGTGGAGGTGGAAGTAAGGAAAATTGTCATATTGCAGTTACCCTAAATACTCTTCCTGATCGTGGCCACAACTCTTCTCAGGTGGGCTATCTCGCGAGCCAGGCCAGCATCCTGCTGATTGGGCAAGATAACCTCTTTTTCAATGTCGTCGGCCAGGCTGGCCACGCTGGTAAGGGATAGGATGCTGGCCGAAACGAGCCAGAGCTTGTGCTCGAAATCCTTTAGAATGGGAATGAGTGGTTCCAATGCTTCGCGAGAATCATACTCGGCCAGCTTGGTGATACAGTCCGCCCTCAGGCCGCTGGCATCTGGTTCGTGAGCAATGACCTGGTGCAAAACGTGTAACAAATGGTGGGCTGACTCGGCCGTCAGGGCGCTAACACGAATGCTGTCCAGGCAGGCCTGCCTGATGGGGCCAGGCATGGCCTGGTTGCCAATCGTCTCAATGAGCATCTCTACCTCTTCCTTTCCCTGTCGCTGGCCCAACACCTGTACAGCGTGGAGGCGCACCCTGGTGTCTGGATCATGGTAGATAGCCTGGTTGAGCGCTTGCAGGGACCGGTTCGCCCCAATTGCCGGACTCCCCCATAATTCTAATAAAAAGTAACGGACCTGGGGTGGCGCCTCTGGCGACAATTCCCTGGTAACTTCCTCAAGGAACTCCTCCTTACCCAGAGCCACGACCACGTGCTGAGGAAGCCAGGTCGGGGAAGCGCCAGCGCTCGCGGGGCTGACGGTTTGTAATGCTTTAATAACCGGCCGTACCGGGTTCCCTCTACCTTCTCTGTTGACGCTGCCCTGTCGTTGCTTTTCGTCCAGGCGGGCCAATAAAGCAACCATGCTGCCCATCTGTTCGCTCGTTTCAACTTCCCACAAGGCGTTGAGAAGACCTTGCTGAACGTCAGGGCGGCCCCGCATCATATCGGTCAAGAAACCCAGGACCCCGCTTGTCGGCGTAAAGACAAACAACCTCTGCCGGTCTCCTGACAGCAAGCCCTCCACGACAACGTCGGCGACAAAGTACTCAATGAAAGAAACGTGAGGAAAGGTGTAACTGCCGGTCTGCTTATCATGGACAAGTAGTTGGCGCAAAATCAGGTTAAACTCAGAGGAATTAGCTCTGTCCCCCGTGCGTTCGCGGAGTTCGGACAAAGAAATCGTCTTCGTCGTCCGCGAGTTAAACAATTCCCAGGCCAGGTCGCGGACAAAGGCAAAGACGTCGTCCTTGACGTTGGCGGCGCCGGCCGCTTCCAGTCGGCAGGCCTCTTCAATCCACCTGTCCAGGTAGATTCTGTACAACGCCGCGCTGTCAACCCGGCTGGGGTCGTCAATATCCGGCAACGTTTCGGCAATAATATGGGTCATCACCGGCCGGGAGGCCAGGTCTTTAAGCCGGGCGAACTGCCTGACCTGCTCCCAGGACGTCTGCCATTTTTCAGGCGCCCGTTTGCGCAGCAATTCCTGGATTTGTTCGTCGTCCAGCTCCCACAGGGAAAGCGTTTCAAAACGCAGTTGGTTACCCGAACTCTGCAAAACTGCCTGCAACTGCTGGGCGTCTTCAAAAAAAAGTGGGCGCGAGGTCAGGATCATTTTACTGGCATCGGCCATCGTCCGGGCTATCTCGCGATAGTTTCGCAGGGCAACCGTGTATTCCATGTGCTGCTCCATCTCGTCAAAGCCATCAAAGATTAAGAGCAGGCGCCCCCACTGGTTCAGGTGCATGAAGGTCTTAAACCCGCCGGGCAGCCGGATGTCGTATACGTCTACCAGCGTGCTGGTAATCAGTTGTTCAATGTTAAGGGCCGTGGTGTATTCCCGCAGAGAGATCAGCACGGGAATGCGGTTTTCCTCGGGATTCTTTAAGTATCGCCTGGCAAGCCTGGCCGCGTAGTAGCGACAAAACCAGGTCTTCCCGGTGCCAAAATCCCCCAGCAGAGCCAGTTGGCGCCCGGCCGCCGCCTTCAGCCAGGTATCTACGTAGGTGACCAAATCAAAGCGGCCTTCCCCTTCTACCCGGCAATTCAGGTCAACCCAATACTTTTCGATCTCTGCCGAACCAGCAATTAACTCCTTCTGCAAATAGGCGTCGCACTGCAGCGTCTGGCGGTAAAAAATGGCTAACGTGTGGGCGGTAGCATCAGGATTTTCCTCAATGCGTTGGCGAGCATCCGGGTCAATCACGTCGGCCTCAGTAATCATCCACCCCTTTGAACCGCGCAGTGTGGCAATCTGCTCTTCCAGCAGGCCAACGTCGTTCAGCGTCACCCCCAGGTCCTTACAAAAAAGCCACCGCTTGAGGTATTCGCCTGGCAAGACAAGCTGCGTCTGGAAAATGACGTGTCTTTCTCCCCACAACTCATCTAAAATTTCATAGCCTGTCGCTTCCAGGAAGCCCCTGACTTCAGGCGCAATGCGGACGGTTGCCCGGCCGGGGTGCTTCCAGTTGACCTGGGGGCGGCTCCGGCTAAGCTGGTCGAACAGGTCGGACAGCCGGCCGCGCCGCTCCATGTAGGCGATCAGCTCCCGGATCTTCTCCGGTTTGCTGGCGCCTGGCAGATCGTCATAGTCCATACCCAGGTCTGCGCAAAGCGTAACCAACTCCCCCCTCGAAAAGTGCTCGACAATTAACTCTCTCAGCACCTTATCAACCCCAAGTTTTGTAGGGCGAGGCGAAACCGGAGTTCGGCGGCCGAACTCTTTTCGCTCTGGCAAATCGCCCCTTTAGCCATCCAGCAAAACCTGCTTATTTTCACCTTATCACCTTGTCAAGTATACACCGGCCGCCGCCCGATCATGCAACATGGCTACGTGCCAGGCCAGCAGGCCAGCCAGGGAAAAGCCGAGGGCATTGAGCGAGCCGTGCAGCGCCCGCATCCAGGGAATATCCAGCCAGCCAACCGCCAGGTAAGCCCGCGAGCCGTACAGCGCTGCCAGGGCCATGCCGCCGGCCAGCGAGAGGGCAGCCACACCCCACAAAAGCCGGGCCAGGGCCGGCCGTGGCCGCTGCCCGGCCAGCCGCCAGTATAACCCGGCCACCAGTAACCCGGCCAGGGCAGTCAGCCAGGCGGCCGCGCTTTCCAGCGCCAGCCCCAGGCCCAATTGCGTGGCCGTAATGCCAGCCGCAACCAGGAGCACTCCCACGATCACGCCCAGGGCCGCCAGGCGGGCAGTCCTACCCCCGACAGCGCGCCCGGCCAACCCGGCCAGAACCGGCAGGACAAAACCGGCGTAGTGGAAGTGGACGGCCGTCAACAAGACGATGGCCGGGGCAAAGCCCAGTGGCCGCGCCCCCAGCCGGTCCAACATCGCCCAGCCGCCGCCGATGGCCAGGTAGACCAGGCCGGCATCCAGGCAGAGCGCCTCCGCTGGCCCCAGCCGCCGCACCCATAGATTCAGCCCACCGGCCAGGGCCACCAACACCGTTGCCAACAGCCAGGGTAGGGTCAGGAACGCCGCCGTAGGGCCGGCCGGACGGAAAAAAGCAGCCACGAGCAATAGCGCCGCTGGCAATTGCAGCCGGCCGATCCAGCGCCACAATGTCTCCGGCCCGGCCGGCCGGGCCAGCCGCAAAGCCAGCGGAGCCAGGACCAGCGCCGCCAACAGCAACAACAAAACCGCCCACCGTTCGGCCAGCAACCCCGGCCGCCACCAGAATAGGACGGCCAACCAGATCACTCCGCCGATCAGAGCTTCTCTCAGATTAGACGCCAAGACGCAAAGGCGCGAAGTTAAAGTATTTTCTTTGCGTCTTCGCGTCTTTGCGTCAAATTCTTCATCCACCAGTTCTTACCGCCCGTACCATTGCCGCCAATGAGTCGCGGGCGAAACGGCGCTGCAGGCGCCGGGCCAGCGGGTAGCCGGACCAGACCAGCCAGTGGCCCGGCCGGGAAAAAGCCAGCAAATCGTACCAGACCTCGTCGTCGGTCTGCCACTCGACGATAAAACGCTCTTCTCCCCGCTCGGCGTGGCCGGGCAGTGTGCCGTAGGCAAAGCCAAAGCGCCGCTCCTCGTCCAGCACGTAGACGATGCGGCTGGCGTTGAGCCACCACAGCCCCCAGGCCCGGACCAGGACACCGACCGTTGTGCCCGGCTCAACCGGTACGTTCGGCCAGCACAGTGCCACCCAACCCAATTGAAACATCTCCCAGCGCCGCAGCGCCCGGCAGGCGGCTTCAAATGCGGCCGGCCCGGCCCCCAGCCGGACGCGGTGATGATCCACCCGGTAACCGGCCGGCGGTTCAGCACGCGACCGGCCCACCTCCCGGTAAGCCAGCTCCTCCCTCTCCTGCCCGGCCAGAAACGCCCGAATCATATCGTCCGCCGGTTTACGCCAGGTAATTCGTATCAAGTTTCACGTGTCAAGTGTCAACTGTTTCAGTGTCAGGGGAATTTCCGGGGCGATCTCAAAGCGCAATTTGCTGTGGGCCTCACGCAGGGCCGCTTCTACAGCCGCCGGCGACTCGCCGCGGGCAAAGATAAAGCCCAGGTAGCTATCTCCCTCGGGCAGCGGGGTGAGGGAGTAGTTGAGCCTGGCGGTGATTTCCACTCCTTCTACCAGGTGTACGGCCGCGGCCGCTTCACAACCCTCAACCTTCTTCAGCAAGCCGGCTTCAGGAATGGGAATCATCATCACCCCGCCGGCCGCCTGCTCCCGGCGAAAGGAGCGAATCTCCAGGCCAAAGGCCTGGCGCAGGATCAACTCTTCCAGCGAGGCGTCGCTGCTGAAGCGGAGCGTCTGCGAGCACAGCCCGCCAATGGAGCGGCCGGCCACTTCGACAATCCACGGCCCCTGGTCGTTGACGCGCAGCTCGGCGTGCATTGGCCCCTCGCGCAGCCCCAGGGCGGCGGCGGCCCGGGCGGCGCAGGCGGTGATGGCCGCCTGAGTCTCGGCCGGCAGGCGGGAGGGGGTGACGTAAATGGTCTCCTCGAAGAACGGTCCATCCAGCGGGTCGGGCTTGTCAAAGAGGGCCAGCAGTTGCAGGCGGCCGTCGTCGAGAATCCCTTCCAGGGCCACCTCGAAACCAGGCACAAATTGTTCGACCAGGAATGGTTTGGGGTCGGGCGTGGGGTCGTCGGCGTAGAGCAGCCGCTGCAGCCGGCCGGCTGCGGCCACGAATTCGGCCGGGTCGTCGGCCCGGATCACCCCCCGACTGCCGCACAAATTGAGCGGCTTGACGACGCAGGGATAGGGGATCTGGGTGGCAATGGCTTCCAGGCCGGTGGTGGCCGGGGGTTCCTCAAACTCGTAGCGAGTGGACTGGGGGGAGGGGACGCCGGCCGCGGCCAGCAAGCGGCGCATGGCGTACTTGTCGCGGGCCGCTTCAGCCGCCTCCGGGGCGTTGTGGGGCAGGCCCAAGGCGGCGCTGGCTTTGGCGGCCACCAGGCTGCCGCTGTCGTCCACGGCCAGGATGGCGCCCAGCGGCGTTTTGGCGGCAAACTGGACGATGGCCTGGGCCGCCTCGTCCGGCTCGTTGTACTCCAGGCCGAGCGGGTGGTTCCAGTACTCGGCCAGTTGGCGGTGCATTTCCACGGCCGTGACGACTTCGATACCGAGCCGGCTGGCCGCCTCGATGAACGGCCGGGCGCGGTAGGTCCGGGCGGTCAATAGCAGGAGCGCCCGCTGGGGCAACGTACTTCGGTCAATAACCTGTCCTGGCTGCATAAGCGTATTTTACTGCCTTGTGAAAGGCATAGGCAAAATGTGTTTACCTTGCCATAATAGACGTTGACTGAGCCACAGCCTGGGGAGGAGGTTTTGCAGACCTGGCCGCCATCTTCTACTGGCCTCCGATGGATCTGCTGCAGACAGGAAGGAAAGGGACAGGATATTATGATTCGGGTTACGGTCAAGGATGGCGAGCAGACCGTGAGTTTTCTGGCAAGCGAAGATACGACGATGCGATTGGTGGCCGGCTGCTCAGTCAATCCGGCCAATCTTGGGGAGCTGCTGGTGGCAACCGACGTATACCAACGAGGTTTGACGCTGGCCGTGATGGCTGAGTTAATGGAATTTGATAAAGCCCTGCGCCAAAAAGGTCCTGTTTTCATCCACCATGCGATTTCGCTGGCCAGGGCCAGGGGCCACCCCCTGGAAACAGCCTTCCAGGCAATTGACGAAGTAACGGAAAGCGAGGCGTTACGGCCCCGGGATTGTGAACTGGTGGTTATTGACCTTACCAGGAAGACAATCCAGATGTCAGCCGGGCTAGAAATTCCTCGTTCAGGGGTGGTCACCATTCACAGCGGCAAAGCCTTAACGACCCAGACTGTTACGTATATTCTGCCTCAGGGCTGGGCGATTCAAGGCTTATGAGAGCGTCAGGGTTGGGGCAGGTAAAACAAGCAGTTGCCGTCAGCCAGGCGACAGGTGTAAATGACGGTGCCACGCTGGAGTATTTGAAACCCGGAACTATCCCCCTCCGCTATCCAGAAATACCATTCCTGGTTTCGGGTGGCCAGCCAACGACGCAAGGAAATACATGACTCCGGCCTGGCCGCTGTTGCGCCGCTACGCCGCAACTGAACACAGCTACCAGCGGCCAGGGCGCCTCCGCCGTGCCCGCCAGCCAGTCCCCAGTTGCCGGCCGAAAAAGTGGCGCTGACGGTATTGGCATCAGATATACGATTAAAAGTAACATCAGCCAATGAGAGCGGAGAACCAGATATATTGATCAGGGTGACTACCCCATCATCGTAGATCATCTGGACGTTTGGCGAGGCCACCGGGGTGGAGACCAACAGCAACGTTGTGCCGGTGAGCGTGATCTCTGACGGGGTGATAGACGGCGTAATCTGAAGGTCAACGTCGGCCAGTTCCTGTAGCGTTCCTATTTCTACCTGGCCTGGGGTAGCCATGACCGTTGGCGCCGGTCCTGGCCGGCTCAGCAGTTGTGCTCCCCGGATAAGAGCCACAACCATCACGGCGCACAGCACACCCAACCAGGTAGTGATTCCCAGGGCGAGAAAGTGCTGGCGGCTGCGGACAGGTATCACTTTCGCAGCCGGAGGGTTCTCCTCCTTAGCAGGTACTCGCGCCAGCGTGGGTTTTTCCAGCACAATCTCATTTAAAGAGTGTTCGCGCATGGCCTGAGGCCGGCGGGGCCTGGTAATCCTAACCAGAGTTGGGGCCGGGGCGGCGGGCCGGCCTGTGTCTCGTTCGGGCTGCGCTTCGGCTAACGCCCGGCGCAGATCCTCAACCAGGGCGGCCGCGGTTTGATAGCGCTCTGCCACTTCTTTGACCAGGGCGCGCAGAATAACCTGTTCCAGGGCCGGGTGCAGATCAGGATTCACCAGGCGAGGCGATGGCGGCGGTTCGTGAATGTGCTTTAGGGCAATGGATAAGGGTGTGTCGCCTTCAAACGGCCGCACCCCGGCCAACATCTCGTAAAGAACGATACCCAGTGAATAGATGTCACTTTGAGCCACGATCTGAGCCGAGGAAATAGCCTGCTCCGGGGCAACGTAGTGGGCAGTGCCAAAAACATGGGTTTGTGTGTCCTCTAACACGTTCCAGGCCAGGCCAAAATCGGTCAGAACGGCTCGCCCGAGCTTATCGAGCAAAATGTTTGAAGGTTTGACATCGCGATGAATGATACCCCGGCCATGAATGTAATCCAGGGCGCTGCCTATCTGCTCCATCACCCGAACGATAGCCTCGACAGGCATTACTTCGCCACGGCGCCTGTATTCTTCCAGGGCCCAGGCCAGGTCGCCGCCGTCAACGTATTCGAGGACCAGGTAGTGTAGATTGTCAGTGACGCCAAACTCGTAATAGTCAACAATATGGGGATGCTTGAGCCGGAAAATGTTGCGGGCTTCCTGTTTAAATCGCCGGGAATAATCCGATTGGTCCTGGGCCGTGGTCTCAATCACTTTGACGGCCGCGTCAACGTCCAGGTGACGATGTCTGGCGTAGTAAACGCATCCCATACCGCCACATCCCAGGAGTTCCTGGACAACGTAATTGCCAAAGTGCCTGCCAACCAGGGGATCTGTGCCCATATAACGTTATTTCAGTCCTTTATCTTTTTTCGGGCTTCTCCCTCTTTCTTGTCGCCACGTTGGTCATTGGTTTGATCTCCGGCCGTCAGGAAGTTAAAGCCTGTGGCAGCGCCAGGGGTATGGTGAATATCGGCCGGCAAGGGGGTTGGCGTGGCTCGCGCTTCGACAGTTCCGGCTACATCTGGTTGGGTTCCTGGGATTTCCTGCGTTCCTCTCCCCACAGGGTCACGGCTACCAGGCAAAACTCTATCGTTCTGGTTGGGAGAGTTAACCGTGGCGCCGGTTTGCAAGACCAGGCCAGACAGCGGAAACAGGATTGCGAAGGCAATAATAAAACCACCAACGAAACTGAGAACCAGAACTCTTTTGAAGGATAGCTTTTGAGCCAGCCATCCCGCCATGGCCAGCAAGGCCGGCCGAAAGGCAGCACTGGCGTTTTCTTGAGTGGCTTTTCCGGCAAAGGTCAAACGCGCGCCAGGGCTGGCAACCTTCTCCTGGCCAGGCGCACGGCTGGCCAGGGGCGCCAGCCTGGTTACGGGCCTGAACTGGCGGGGGGCGCCCGCCGGAGCGTCACCTTCCGCGCTTACTTTGGCCAGCTCAGCATCCATTTCCATAACCGTAGCGAAGCGCGCGCCGCGCTCCTTCTGCAAGGCTCGCTCGACGACTCTGGCAAGCGCCAGAGGGATTTGCTGATTAAACTCCCTGGGCGAAGGCGGCGCTTCTTGGGCATGCCTGAAGGCCACGGACCAGGCATTATTACCCACGAACGGCAACCGGCCGGTCAACATTTCGAATAGGACGACGCCAATACTATAAACGTCAGACTCAGGACCTACTTTTTCACCCCGGGCCAGCTCGGGTGACATGTAACTGGCCCCCTCCAGCATCACGGTGGTCTTTGATAGGCCAGACTCAGATATGATTCCGGCCAGGCCAACATCGCTCACTTTTACCTGACCATCGGCCGTCAACAGAATATTCCGGGGCCTGATGCCTCGATGCACCAAGCCGTGTTGGTGGGCTATCTCTACGGCGGCGCAAATCTGCCGGGCGATTACCAGAGTTTCTAAGGGCAAAATAGATCCGTGCCTGGCGAGGTGAGTGGCCAGGTCAGGCCCATCTACCCATTCCGAGACGATATAAAAGCCGTCATTGCCATAGCCATAGTCCTGTATGGCAGCGAGGTGGCCGTGAGTGAGACCGCTAACTGCTTTGAGTTGCTGCCGAAAACGAACAGCCACTCGTGGATCGTCACGATATCGCCTGTGAATGACCTTCACGGCCACTCTCTGACTGTGCTCAATGTCCCAGGCGCGATAAACGGCGCCGATTGACCCTTGGCCCACCTCCTCTTCCAGATAATATTTGGCTCCCAGGTATGTCTGTTCGCGTGCCATCGCCCTATTCATTCTTTAGTGTTACCGGTAAGTATACAGAAAAAACAGTCTGGTTAGAAAGCTTGTATAGCGGTTGAATCACGTCCCACCGTACGTAGCTGATGACAGTCAGTTCATTTCGCGTCAGATCTCCAGTCCGCACGTATCCATGTGTGTCCAGCCAGTTCTTGACCTCCCAGTCTGGGTCAACCGTTTCGACATCGCGGAGGACGAGCCAGACATATTGCCGATCTTCGAAGACACTCCCTATATCGTCTACCTCTTTCGGCCGGGGATGGAGCAGGATTTCGTCGGCCGGATAGCCCTGGGTGGCCAGGGCCAGATCGTAGCGCTGAAAGTAGTAGCGAAAAGGGATTTCAGCATAGCCAGGCACGAACAGTAACAGACCGCCGTCTTTATTGCCAGCATCCTGGGCGACGTAGGCGGCCACTTCTCGCCATGCTTCTTTCTCCACCCCCCAGGTATTGTAGCCAATTGAGACCAGGTTCATAGCTATCAGCGGCAGCAGGAGCGCGGCCGTAGCCCGCCTACTATTGAATTTCCAAATAGTGCCTGTAACGAGCAAATAATAACCTAGCGAGGCGGCAATCAGGTTACGACTCAGGAAAATGGGCTGGCGCAGGCTGAACAACAGTGAAATTCCCGTGGGAACGAACAGCCACAGGGTGACGAGGCGCCGCTGCCAGCTATCAGGTTCAGGAACGATGTAGGCCCAAACAAAGATCGTCGCCATGTAGAGGACGCTCAGCGCCATCCAGGGAAAATTAAAACTGTTGAAATCCAGAAAACTCCCCAGCACCGCCTGGAACGACGGCGGTGGCAGCCAGGCATCACCCGTAAACTGGCTGGCTTGCTTCAACAGGAAAGGTAGCCAGGGGGTAAACAGCAGGCCAATTCCGGCATGGCTGGCAAACCAACCAACAATCCGGTTGGAAAAACGCCTGGCCGAGACAAGAAAAAATGCCCCAATAGCTATGGTGTACCAGATGGCGCCAATATCGGTATATAAAGCCAGCGTCGTCGCCAGGGTGAAGCCGACCCAATCCAGGAAGGAACCATACCGCAAGGCACGAATAAAGAAGTACGCCGAGGAAAGGATGAAAAAGGTCAACAGGGCGTACATGCGAGTTTCCTGGCCATACCAGATGTGAAAGGGTGAGAAGGTCAAGATAGCGGCCGCGATCAGGCCGGCCCGCTTATCTTCATACAGTACCCTGGCTACGTAATACATGAGCCAGATAGAAGCCAGGCTAAATATGGCTGACAACAGCCGGACATGACCTTCGCTCACCCCCAGGCCCAGCCATAGCTTGAGTAGCAGATAATAAAATGGCGGGTGGACATCTGTCAGGACAACCATGCGGAGGAGATCTATGGAGCCGCGCCGGCTTAGGGCAATACTGAAGGCTTCATCCAGCCAGATGCTCTTGCCACCCAACAAGTACAGGCGCAACCCCGCCCCGGCGACCACAAGGCCACCAAGTACCAGTAGCGGAAAAGTAAACAGGGCTGGCCTG
Source organism: Chloroflexota bacterium (assembly GCA_022616275.1). Lineage (GTDB taxonomy): Bacteria > Chloroflexota > Anaerolineae > Promineifilales > Promineifilaceae. The sequence goes on along the minus strand of JAKEFB010000025.1, from coordinate 6,748 downwards.
GCCTGGGACTGCTCCCCTTCCTTAGCAACACCTCCCACCAGAGTGCCGAAGACCTTCTCCCGTAACATGCCAGGCATCAGATCTGCGAGCCAGACGGAGCACGTTCGGGCCGATGGGGTTGAACGGGCAACACCTCAACCAGCGCCGAGCGGAGAGCCGACAGGTAAATCAGCGCGTGCCAGGCCAGGAGGGCGGCCAGGAGTATCCCCTCCCGATTCGTACGCACGTACAGAACGATAGGGGCGGCGGCCACAAGGGCAATGCCGAGGATGGTTTCCCAGGATGCGGCCCTCAATGCGCGCGTCAGGTCTGATTGCACAGCGAACTTTGGCGTCCGCAAGAAAACCCCTTTGTCATGCCGCAGGGCAGAAAGGCAAGCCTGGGCTACGGTCCAGCTCAGGGCCAGCATTGTGGTGAAAGCGCCGAAACCCTCCCGCCAGCTACAGCCCGTGGCCAGGCGCATGGCCCAGGCGACGCGCAACATGCCTGTTACGATGGATAGTACCGGGACAAGCAAGATCCATTCAGCCAGTTGGCGCACCGGCAAGCTATAGCCTAGAGCAAAGGCTGCGCTCGTCAGAAGAAGAAAACCGGTGAAGATGAGGACCAGCAGGTCATTAACCCAACTTAATAGCCCCATCAAGTAGGCAAGCCGCTGGCGGCGGGTAAGTCCGGCCGGTTGCTCGGTCCAGGGCATTAGCTGGCGCCAGTAGCGCCTCAATATCTGCATTCCCCCAAAAGCCCAGCGGAACCGTTGTTTTTTGGTGCTTTCAAAGGTGGTGGGTAACAGGCCATGACCAAAGGCCCGGTTAATGTAGATGCTCTGATAGCCTCTGCTCAAGAGGCGCAGACTTGCCTCAGCATCTTCGGTGATGCACCACTCGTCCCAGCCACCTATCCGTTCCAGGGCGCGTTTGCGGATCAGGCCCATCGTACCGCAGAAGATAATGGCATTATATTCGTTTCGGGAACGCATGCTGATTTCAAAGAAGAAGCGCTGGGCCAGAGTGCTGCGGCGGGCAAACAGGTTATCGTCGCTGTTGCGGAATGACTGGGGCGTCTGCACAAAGGCCACGCGGGGGTTGTGAAAATAAGGCACTGTTTCCCGGAGAAAATTTGGCTCGACCACGTAGTCAGCGTCAACGACGACGACGATTTCGGCGTCCGGCGCCGTTTGAGACAGGGCAAAATTAAGGGCGCCTGATTTGAAGCCAGGGTAGTTTTGGAGATGAAAGACCTTAAAACCAGCCTGATGGCAGAAATCCAGCACCGGCCGCCATAGTTCATCTTCGTTGGTGTTGTCATCTACCATGATCACTTCGTAATTCGGGTAATCTAGCTTGTGCAGCGCGCTCAAGGTCTCGATGACCATCTCTGTCGGCTCGGCGTGGGCAGGAACGTGGATAGAGACCTTAGGCCAGTAATCGTTTGGGCCGGTAAAGGGGAGGAACAGGCGGCGCCAACGAATGCGGCACATTACGTCCAGGACTTCGTAAGCAAAGTATACGGTCAGCAGCACGGCCAGAAACTCAGCGAGGAAGAGGATGAGCGAAGCCAGGATGGCCGGTAGGGCCAGCCGGCCGAAGAGTATGGCCCAGGCAATGCGAGCCAGGAACACGACCTGGGCAGCCGTAAATGCCGCCAGAAAAGTGTGCCCTCGGGTGTTCCAGTTGGGAAGCGCGGCCCACAGGGAGATAGTGAGCAGGCCCTGCAAATAGGCCAGGATCACGGCCAGCCCCAGCTCGCGCCGCCAGAGGAGAAACAACAGTCCTGTCGTTCCGACGATAGCGACCAGGTGCGCCAGGCCAACGATCGGCCGCTCACCCTGCGGCCGGTGGCCGGCAAGGAGAAGCCACAGAAAACTGATTCCGGTTGCTACAGCCAGGTAATATAAAATCTCTTCCACGTGCTCGCCCAAACCTTCCGATACGGTCAGAAGATTATATCACATGGTCGCCCGGCAATTCGATAAGGATTAGGTAGGGGGCTGCCTCTTACAGATGGACGACGGACGCGTGTCCAGGGCGAAGCCTGGACCAGCGACGGACGACAGACGGTCAGAGAGAAATCGTCGGTCTTCGACAGATTAGCTTTATAATTTGACGATGGACAGATGCCTCGTGTAGGCAAAATGTGTTAACCTGGCCATAATAGGGCCAAGCGCCTTGTTTTTTTTGAGCGCCACAAGCGTTTTTCGGGCTACGGCCGCTAACCCTGACGATGAAAGTATCGGTCAAAATTCCCATCCGGCAGTATTGGCTGCTTTTGCGTCGCTACCTGCGGCCGCAGTGGCGGCCCGTTTTGTTGCTGGCTCTGTTGCTGTTCGGCCAGATTGGGTTGCAACTGGTCACTCCCCAAATCTTGCGCCTGTTCATTGACACGGCCCTCGGTAGCGCCAACCAGACCACCCTGACCAATGTCGCCATCCTCTTTTTGGCGGCCGGCCTGGCCGGCCAGTTGTTGGCGATTATCGTCACTTACCTGAGCCAGATAGTGGCCTGGACGGCGACTAACAGTCTGCGGTTGGACCTTATCTTACACTGCCTGCAACTTGATCAGTCCTTTCATAAACAACACAGCCCAGGCGAGTTGATTGAACGAGTAGATGGCGACGTGAATTCCCTCTCGAACTTCTTCTCCCAACTGGTCGTTCACGTCGCCGGCAACGCCCTGTTGTTGGCAGGCATCCTCGTCTTGCTCTTCTGGGAAGATTGGCGGGTCGGATTCGTGTTATCCCTTTTTACGATTGCCGCCCTGGCAATCTTAATTCGCGTTCGCAGCGCAACGGTCGCCCCCTGGGTCAAAGTGCGCCAGGTCCAGGCGGAATTCTACGGTTTTCTGGGAGAAAAATTGAGTGGCCTGGAAGATATCCGGGCCAACGGGGCCAAAGGCTACGTGATGCTTCGCTTCTATCACTTCCTCCGCCGCTGGTTTCCTCTATTCCGGCGGGCCTGGGTGGCCGCCCTGTCGCTGCGGATGTCCACAATCGGCCTGATAGCAGTGGGCAACGCCCTGGCCCTGGCCCTGGGCGCTTACCTCTGGCAAGTTGAAGGAGCCACCGTTGGTAGCGTCTACCTCATCTTTCATTACACCAACCTGCTCTACACCCCCCTGAACCAGCTTCGCAACGAATTGACAGACCTGCAGCAGGCAGAAGCCAGCATCGGCCGCATTCAGACCCTGTTCAACCGCCAATCCATTTTGAAGGATGGCAGCGGGCCGCCGCTCCCGTCCGGGCCTTTATCGGTTACCTTTCAAGACGTTTCCTTTCGCTATGACCAGGAAGAAACAGTCCTGCGCCACATCCGTCTCAGCCTGGAGCCGGGCCGGGTATTGGGGCTGTTGGGGCGTACAGGCAGCGGCAAAACAACGTTGGCCCGGCTGTTGCTCCGGCTCTACGATGCCGTGGAGGGAGAGATAAACCTCAGCGGCCGGCCGGTGAGCGAAACGCCGTTACACAACCTGCGCCAGCGGGTCAGCCTGGTGACCCAGGAAGTCCAGTTGTTCCAGGCAACCGTGCGGGACAACGTCACTTTTTTCAATCCGGCCGTGCCCGATGCCCAGGTCACGGCCGTTCTGCAGGAGTTGGGCCTCTCGACCTGGCTGGCCGGCCTGCCTCACGGGCTGGACACCATCCTGGCCTCTGGCAACAGCGGCCTGTCCGCCGGCCAGGCCCAACTGCTGGCCCTGGCGCGGGTTTTCTTAACCGATCCGGGGCTGGTCATCCTCGATGAAGCTTCTTCGCGGCTCGATCCGGCCACCGAACAGCTCATGGAACAGGCCCTCAACAAATTGCTCCACGGCCGCACGGCGATCATTATTGCCCACCGGTTGGGCACGGTGCAGCGGGCAGATGATATCCTGATTCTGGAAGACGGCCGTGTGCTGGAACACGGGCCACGCCAACAACTGGCCGCCGACCAGGCTTCTCATTTCTATCGCCTGTTGCAAACCGGCCTGGAGGAGGTGCTGGCGTGAAACCATACCGGCTGATCTGGCGGCTCATTCGCTATCGTCCCTGGCTCTATTCGTTCGACCTGGTATTCTGGATTCTTGACAGTCTCTTGCCGCTGGCGCCCGGCCTGTTAGCCAAAGCTTTTTTCGACACCCTCTCCGGTGAAGCGCCCTTTCAGGCCGGCCTGCCGATGCTCATCATGCTGATGCTGGTGACTGGTTTCACCCAGGTCGCCGTTTTGTATGGCGGCGTGGTTGTGGATAACCGCGTTCGCTTTAACATCAGTAGTCTGCTGCGCCGCAACCTGCTGGTGCATATCCTGAATTACTCCGGAACGCAAACTGTCTCTCGTTCGCCAGGACAGGTGATCAGCTATTTTCGTGAAGATGTGTTCGAAATTGAGAACAGCGCCGATTGGGTCATTGACACCATCAGCATCAGCTTCTTTGCTGTCGTGGCCCTGGTAGTCTTATTTCACATTAACGCCCAGATTACCTTTTGGACGGTAGTCCCCTTGCTATTCATTGTTCTGGGAGTCCAGGCAGCTACCGGCCGAATCAAACAGTACCGCCAGGCTTCTCGCCAGGCCACCGAGCGCGTGACCGGGGCTATAGGCGAGGTGTTTGACACCGTCCAGGCGATCCAGGTTGCCAACGCCGAACAGCACGTCATTGCCCACCTGGGCCGCTTAAACAACGACCGCCGCCGTTACATGGTCAAAGACCAGTTGTTTTCCCAATTTCTCAATTCCTTTTTCGCCAATACGATTACCCTGGGCACGGGCCTCATTCTCTACTTATCGGCCGCAGCCATTCAAGATGCCAGCTTCAGCGTCGGCGATTTTGCCCTGTTCGTCAGCTACCTGGGTTATCTGACCAACTTCATGAACTTTTTCGGCCGCATCCTGGCCCAATACCGCCAGACCAGCGTCTCTTTTGAACGGCTGCTTTCTCTGCTCCGGGGCGCGCCGGCCGGGGCGCTGGTGGCGCACCACCTCCTTTACCTTAACGACCTGATCCTGCCTGTCCCCTACCCTGTTAAAACGGAGGCCGATAACCTGGTAGAAATGGAAGTCAAAGGGTTGACCTACCACTTCTCGCCCGGCGAAGGCGACGGGCCATCTGGCAATGGCCTCCCGCCGCCGGCCGCCAGGGGCATCGAAAACGTCAGCTTCCGGCTGAAAAGGAGCAGCCTGACCGTGATTACCGGGCGAATTGGGTCCGGTAAGACCACCCTGCTGCGCGCACTCCTGGGCCTGCTCCCCAAAGAAGCGGGCGAAATTCGCTGGAATGGTAGGCTCATCGCCGATCCGGCCGGCTTCTTCGTGCCGCCCCGCACCGCTTATACACCTCAAGTACCGCAGTTGTTTAGCACCTCGCTTAAAGACAATATTTTGCTTGGCCTACCGGAAGAGCAAGCCGATCTACCCCTGGCCATTCATCGCGCCGTGTTAGACCGAGATGTGGCGGCTATGGCCAACGGGCTGGAAACAGTTGTCGGCCCCAAAGGTGTGCGGCTATCTGGCGGCCAGGCGCAACGAACCGCTGCCGCACGCATGTTTGTCCGCCAACCTGAACTGCTCGTTTTCGACGACCTCTCCAGCGCCCTGGACGTGGAAACAGAGCGCCTCCTGTGGGAACGACTGGATGGTAGGATGAAGGAAGAAGCTTCAGCTTTTACCTTTCAGCCTTCACCCTTTACCTGCCTGGTCGTTTCCCACCGCCGGGCTGTCTTGCGCCGGGCGGACCACATTCTTGTTCTGAAGGAAGGCAGGCTGTTAGACGAAGGAAGTCTCGACGAATTGCTGGACCGATGCGAAGAAATGCGCTACCTGTGGCAAAGCCAGTTGCAACAAGAAGACGGCAGCAAGGCCGGAGGTTAGAACGATCCTGGTGGACAGATCTTTCAGGCTGGGGTAGCCTTATAGGGATGTCTACACGAATAAACCAACAGGACGCTTTGCTACAACTCCAGGCTGAAATCCAGGCCTGCCGCCGCTGCCTGGCGGCCGGGCATACCATTGCGCCGGGGCCGGTGGTCAGCGGCCAGCCGGGGGCCTGGGCCATGATCATCGGCCAGGCGCCGGGGGTGACCGAGGCGGAAGTCAAGCGGCCGTTCAACGCCGGCAGCGGCCGCCGCCTGTTCGAGTGGCTGGCTGCGGCCGGTTGGAGCGAGGATGATTTTCGCGCCAACCAGTACATGACAGCCGTGACCAAGTGTTACCCCGGCAAAAGCAGTTCCGGCCAGGGCGACCGGGTCCCCAGCCGGGCCGAGCAGGCGCTGTGCCGCCCTTTCCTGGAGCAGGAAATGGCCCTGGTCAATCCCCGGCTGATCATTCCCGTCGGCGGCCTGGCCATCAAGCTCTTTTATCCGGCCTCAGCCCGGCTGGAGGAAATCGTCGGCACGGCCGCTTACTTCCCGCCGGAAGCGCTAGAGAACCCGGTTAACTTTGACTTGAGCCAGGCGGAACTCCTGGACGCCTTTGACCCGGCCCGGCCGGCGATCGGCCGCTGGCTCGTCCCCCTACCCCATCCCTCCGGGGCCAGCCTGTGGCCCAACAAGTCGGAAAACAAGGCCCTCATTCAGCGGGCGATTGGCATCCTGTCCGATATGCGCAACCACGTATACCTGGCAAGGAGACAAGAGGACAAGGTGAAGGAGTATAACTACACAATCACACAACTACATGACACCTGACACGGAAACATCTGACACTATGTAGGAGGAAACGACAATGGAAGATACCGCCCGTAGAGACATTCGCCGCTTACTGAAGACGTTTGGCATTCAGGC
>JAKEFB010000024.1 GCA_022616275.1 Chloroflexota bacterium | reverse complement strand
GATGCCTTCACCCTTTCCCGGGATGGACCCCTACCTGGAAAGCCAGGAGTGGACCAGCGTCCACCACGAGTTAAGCTCGGAAATCGGCCGCCGGAAATGCCGCTAGAGGGTGAAGCGGCCGAATGGGCGGCCGGGGTGCTGCGGGCGGCCGGGTTTGTGGAAAGCGAAGAGTAGCCAAGCCCAAGCATAAAATGACATATCGGTGCCTCTCATCAGGCAGCCATAGTCTCTCTGGAGCTGGCCGGCCTGGGTGCGGTTTGAGCCTGTTTCCGCTATTGAAGATTAGCAGCTAAGATCATACCAATCTCATCCCGGCAAAGTATGATAAAATCGGGGTTCGACTGGAAAGACGCGTTAGGAGAGAAAATGCCAACTGCTCAAGTTGAACTGGAATTACCAGCCCCTCTCAAAGAGCGATATGATGAACTTGTTGCTAAGCTGCGAGCAGAAACCTTAACGCCGAAGGAACATGAGGAATTGTTACAACTGACAGATCAGGTCGAGCAGTTTGAGGCACAAAGAGTAAAACACCTGATTGAGTTAGCCAGCCTCCGCCACGTATCATTAGAGCAGCTAATGACCGACCTGGGTATCCATCCGCCAGATGTCTATGCCGGATAACCACGTCCCCACCTGGCAAAAGAGATCGTTATCACGCGTGCAAACAGTTGTGGCGAGTGAGGGGTTGACTTGTCCTTCCTAACCCCCCTCTTCCTCCTCCTCGGCCTCCTGGCCGCCCCCATCATCCTCCTCTACATGCTCCGCCTGCGGCGGCGGGAGGTGCTGGTCAGCAGCACGATGCTCTGGCAAAAGCTGTTGCGCGACCGGGAGGCTAACGCTCCCTGGCAACGGCTGCGGCGCAACCTGCTGCTCCTGCTCCAGTTGCTCATCCTGGCCGCGCTCGTCCTGGCCCTGGCCCGGCCGTTTCTGCCCGTGCCCACCGTCGTCAGCGGCAGCGTCGTCGTCCTGCTAGACGGCTCGGCCTCGATGCTGGCCACCGACGTGGAGCCGGACCGCTTCGCCGTGGCCAAAGAGCACGTCGCCGAACTGATTGGCGAGTTGGGCGGGACGGACCAGATGACGCTCATCCTCGTCGGCCAGACGCCGGCCGTGCTGGCTTCGGCCACCGGCGACCACACCATTTTGCGCCAGGCCCTGGAACAGGCCCAGGCCACTCCCGCTTCGGCCGATTGGGCGGCCGCCTTTGCCCTGGCCACCGGCGCGGCCCAGGGCTTCAGCGAAGCCCGCATTGTCATCGTCTCCGACGGCGGTTTGCCGGCCGGTTTGCCACCCTTGCCGGCCGAGGCTGTTTACGTCCCCGTCGGAGCCGGCGCCGAAAACCTGGCCATCTCCGCCCTGGCCACCCGTGGCGCCGAGGCCGGCCCCCAGCTCTTTGCCAGCGTCACCAACTACGGCCTGACCGAGCAGGAAGCCCTTCTGACCCTCAGCCTGGATGGCATGTTGTTTGACTCCCGCCGGGTAACGGCCCCGCCGGGAGAAAGCGCCAACCTGACCTGGGAACTGCCGCCGGAGACGGCCGTCATCGAGGCCCGGCTGGCCGAAAACGAGGGCGACCAGCTCAGCCAGGACGACGTCGCCTGGGCCGTCCACGAAGGCGGCGTCAGCAACCGGGCCTTGCTGGTGACCGAGGGCAATCGCTTCCTGGAAACGCTCTTTTCGGTGCTGCCCGGTATGGAGGCCTTCCGCGCCGACCCGGGCAGCGAGCTACCCCAGGAGGGCGAGCCGGGGTTTGACCTGTACATTTTTGACACTGTCTCTCTGCCAAACCCGCCACCGGCGGCCGACCTGCTCATTATCAATCCCCAGCCCGGCGCAGCAGAAGAAGCCAGTCCGGCCGGCGCGCTGTTCAACGTCACCGGCGTTTTTTCCAACACCCAGGTAATTCGCGTGGCCGATAGCCCGCTGTTGCAGTTCGTAGACTGGAGCAACGTCCACATTCGCCAGGCGCAACTGGTAGACGCGCCTTGGGCGCAGCGGCTGGTCGAGGCCGAAGGTGGCCCGTTGCTGCTCATTGGCGAGCGCGGCGGCTACCGGCTGGCCATCCTGACCTTCCGCCTGCAGGAGTCCGACCTGCCGCTGCAAATTGCATTTCCCGTGTTAATGGCTAACATTACGGGCTGGCTCAACCCCGGCCGGGCCTTCGACGCGCCCACCAGCCTGCAGCCGGGCGACCCGGTCACGATTACGCCGGGGGCCAGCACGACCGACGTCCTGGTGCAGAAGCCGGACGGGACTACCTGGACGGCCGAAGTCGGCCAGGAGGCCCTCGTTTTTGCCGAGACAGGACAGCTAGGTCTCTACCGGGTGACGCTGCGCGACGCCGGCGGCGACCGTCCGGCCGGCAGCTTTGCCGTCAATCTCTTTGCCCCGGCCGAGTCGGCCATCCAGCCGGCCGCCGCTATTCGCCTGGGCCAGACCACCGTCGAGACGGCCGGCGAGGAGGACGTAGACCAGCGAGAACTGTGGCCCTGGTTGGCCGCCGTGGCTTTTGTCGTGCTGCTGCTCGAGTGGTGGGTCTACCATCGCGGGACACGTTTGCCCCAATGGCAGCCGCCTCGGCGGCCGTCAAGGCGTGGTGTCTCTGACTTGTTGAGCCGCCTGCGCCGCCCTGGTCCCGGCCGCTCCTGATAGGGCCTGGGCTGATTATCGCCGACAACGGAATCTATGCATCGTACTCTTTGGATTTTCACCGGCCTGATCTTGCTGCTCGTAGCCTGCCAGGGGGCCGGCGGACAATTAAAGCCAATCAGGCCCACTGCCACGCCCGGCGGGGAGGTTAGCGGGCAGCCGCAACTGATAACCTTTGGCGAACTGCAAGAAAACACCTTTGCTTTTCAGGACAGGTTGGTCCGGGTGACGGGCGCATTTACCCTGCTGCCGATCCCGGCCTGCCTGCCCTACGGCGGGCCACCGCTGCGTTGGGCGCTCATTGCCGAGAATTTACGCCTGGACATTCGTGGCTTCGAACCTTATCTGGATTTGATCGCTGCCGGGAGCACCATGACCGTGGACGGCGTTCTCCGCCTCTACGAAGGCCCCCTGGGTTGCGGCAAAGAGCCCGACGTTGACCTGGCCTGGTACCTGGAAGCATTACAGATTGTCCAGCCCAACCCCCTGGTCCGTGCTGGCGGTGGTCCGCTGGCTGGTGCGCCGACGTTCATCCCTGGGACCCCGGTCGGCGGCACACCACAGCCGTTGCCGACCGATCAGACGCCTTACCCTGGTGGAACACCTCCTGTAGTGACGGGGACGACGACTCCCACCCCGGCGACAAGCGTGACGGCCTCGGCCACAGGCCCGTCTACGGTGACGCCGGTAGGGACGCTAACTGTTCAACCGACCGGCAGCCCGGGCACACCCACCCGAACACTAACCCCCTCGCCCACGGCCGGGCCAGGCACACTCACGCCCACCCGGACGCCGACCGCCACGCCGACCGGCTCCCCGCCTGCGCCGCCATCGCCGACCCCCCCGCTGCCCACGGCCGGGGCCTCGGCTACCCCTTATCCATGATCAAGCCTGGCTTTGTTTCCACCTATCTGCCACCGGCCGGGCAACAGGATCCGGCCTGGTGGTTCGTCTTTCACGGAGACCGGCTGCTCGTCCAGGTCGGTGAGCAGGAAGCCCGGCTACCTTTGCTCGCCGAACTGGCCGAGCTGGGGCTGGCGGCCGTGCGCTGGCAATACCTGGGCACGCTGGACGGCTGCCACTGCTACGCGGCCGAGGTGGCCGAAGAGGCGCCTGCGCCGGAAAGCTGGAGCTACCAGGGTCTGCGCCGCCTCTTTGGCCTGCTGCCCGAACCGTTGTTCTGGCTGGCCGGCCGGGCCAGCCAGGTGGTGGATTGGGACCGCACCCACCAGTTCTGCGGCCGGTGCGGCCACCTGAACCAGCCTAAGGCCGACGAGCGAGCCAAGGAATGCCCCCAATGTGGCCTGGTTACCTATCCGCGCATCTCTCCGGCTATCATCGTGCTGGTCGAGAAAGAGGATGCTGTTCTGCTGGCCCGTTCCCACCGCCACCCGCCCGGCCGCTACAGCGTGCTGGCCGGCTTCGTCGAGCCGGGCGAAACGCTGGAAGAGGCAGTGGCCCGAGAAATTCGCGAGGAGGTCGGCATTGAGGTCCGGGACATCCGCTACTTTGGCAGCCAGCCGTGGCCCTTCCCCAACTCGCTGATGATTGCCTTTACCTGCCACTATGCCGGTGGCGAGATCGTCCTGGACGAGACCGAAATGGCCGACGCCGGCTGGTTCACGGTCGGCAACCTGCCCCGCGTTCCCTCGCCCCTCAGCATTTCCCGCCACCTCATAGATTGGTTTGTCGCCAAATACCCGGACGCCCCGGCCCCGCAAAGCTGGTAAGTAAGTAAAACCCCGCAGGTCTCCAAGGGCACGCTTCGTGCCCCGACCTGCGAGGTTTGCTACCGGCTCTATTAACTTAGCGTCCGGCCCAGGGCAGCGGCAACCCGGCCGGCTTCGTTCACAAGCTGGGGCAGCCATTCCAGCGGCAGGGCCTGCTCGCCGTCCGATAACGCCGCGCCGGGATCAGGGTGGCACTCCACCAGCAGCCCATCGGCCCCGGCCGCCACGGCCGCCCGCGCTGCCGGAATAACCAGGTTGGCCCGGCCGGTAGCGTGGCTGGGGTCGGCAATAACCGGGAAGGGGCTGATCTGCTTCACCAGGGCAATGGCCGTGCTGTCCAATGTATTGCGAGTAGCCGTGTCAAAGCTGCGAATGCCCCTCTCGCAGAGAATGATGCGCTCGTTGCCCCGGCTGGCCACGTGTTCGGCCGCCATCAGCCACTCCTCAATAGTTGACATAAAACCTCGCTTAAGCAGCACCGGCTTCTCTGTTTCGCCGGCCGCCCACAGCAGCGGGTAGTGCTGCATATTGCGGCTGCCAATCTGGATCACGTCGGCGTATTCCACGACCAGGGCAAGCTGTTCCACCCCCAGCGCTTCGGTGACGACCAACAGGCCAAACTCGTCGGCCACAGCCTGCAAAATTTTCAGTCCCTCCAGCCCTAAACCCTGAAAACTGTAGGGGGAAGTCCGCGGCTTGAACGCTCCGCCGCGCAGCACCCGGCCGCCGGCCCGGTGGACAGCCTCGGCCGTAGCCCGGGTCTGCTCGTAACTTTCCACCGAGCAGGGGCCGGCCATCAAGATGACCGGCCCGCCGCCGACCATCAGCTCCGGCCCAATGGCCACCGGCCGGGTTTGTGGTCGCGCCTCTGGCCCAGGCAGGAAAGTATGTCCGGCCGGGGTAGTGAAACCATTGCTCCCTTTCAACTGTGAACTCATAAAACAGTCCTTTGGCTCTGACTGCCAACTTGCATGAATGTCGTTAAGAAAGTTCTAAATGTTTCAAATCATTTTGAAACTTGTGAAGATTATAACAAAAAAAAAGAGAAAAGGGAACAGGGTTGGGAACTGTTACTATAAATGTTAGAATACGGACAAACAGGTGTTGAATGATTCTGTGTGGAAGATGACTAAACAAAATCTAACCCCGTCTCTTGATCTGACAGTTTATTTTGACTTTCTCGACCCAGACACCATTCGTCTTAAAGGCCACCGGATTAACCTTGAACACGTGCTGGCCTATTACCTGGCCGGGTATAACCCTGATGAAATTGCTAAGGAATTTCCAGGTCTGGATCTAGAGATAATTTATGCAGCCATTACCTACTACTTGGCAAACCGGGAAGAGGTGGAAGCTTATCTGGAACGCCGGCGCCAACGTGATGAGCACGCTTATCAAGAGTGGTCAGCTAACCCGTCGCCGATCATACAACGCCTTCGAACTGTTCGGGAACAAAGGCCGGAGTATGACGAGTGAGGGTTCGTTTCCTCCTTGACGAGAATCTATCTCCCCGACTCAAGGCAGCTTTGAAGAGATTGGATGTTCAGATTGATGTATTGCGTATTGGCGACGAAGGCACGATCCCATTGGGAACTTTAGACCCAGAGCTGCTTCAATACTTAGCGACAAGCCAAAGATTACTGGTGACAGATAATCGCAGCACACTACCCGGCCACCTGGCTGAGTATTATGCGGCCAGTACTGCACCACATTGGGGCATTATATGGGTACGGCCGGATACTACAATGCGTGAACTGGCAGCCGAGTTGCACCTGATTTGGGTGGCTAGTGAGGCCGAAGAGTGGCTGGATAGAACAGACTGGGTGCCATTTTAAGATGTTTTGGTATTGGTTTGGAAGTAGGTATGTAACAATGTTGGGGGAAAAATACCACGGTCGGTGACGATAGCTTCAATGAGATGGGGTGGGGTGATGTCAAAGGCCGGGTAACGGCCGTCTATCCCTTCCACAGCCACCCGCACTTTGCCTTCCCGGCCACGGGCGTGAAAGACCTCGGCCGGGGGGCGCTCCTCGATGACGATGTCGGCCGCCGCCGGGCTATGGGGGTCAGGCCCGTCGTAGCCCAGGATGTAAAAGGGAATGCCGAAGTAATTGGCAGCAATAGCGTGCTGCAGCGTGCCAACCTTGTTGGTAATGTGGCCGTCCAGCGTCATCCGGTCGGCGGCGCAAATAAATTTATCTATCTGGCCCTGGCTCATCAGGTGGGCGCTCATACCGTCGGTAATGACAGTACAGCCAATGCCCATCTCCAGGCACGACTGGGCCGTCAGCCGCGCCCCCTGGAAGTACGGCCGGGTCTCGCTGGCAATGACCTGAATGGTCTTGCCCTCTAATTTAGCCCACCACAACATCCAGCACAGCGCCGCCCCGGCAATGCAATGGGTCAGCACCCGGTCGCCGTCGCGCAGCAAACCGGCCGCGTACCGGCCGCACCGTTGGGCCACCTCGTTGCCGCGCTGAATCTCACCGTTGACGTAATCCAGAATCGCTTTCGCCCCTCGCTCAGGTCCGGCCGCCATCCCAATCTCCAGCGCCTTGGGAACGACGTAGTGCAGGTCATCGGCCGTCGGCCGTGTATGGATCAACCGCCCGGCCGCCGCCTCCAACCCCAATCTCCAATCTCCAATCTCTAATCTCCTTCCCTCCCGCGCCGCCAGGACCAACCCCAACCCGGCCGCGTAAGCCAGCGGCGGGCCGCCCTGCACGACCATTTCCTCAATGGCTGTGGCGACGCCTTCGACGGTCTTGTACCGCTCGTAGACCGTCTCAAAGGGGTACTTGCGCCGGTCGAGGAGCACGACTTCCTGAGTTTGCTCGTCGTAGTATAAAGTCTTAAACCGGTCGGCCAAGACGGCCGGACAATCGGAATAGTCTGCTTTATTTGCTTGCGGCATTTACGTTTGTCCGGTCAGAAAAAGCCTCAGACTGAATCACTATTAACACCTTGCCAAATAGGGTGTTACCGTAGAGCCAGCCGGCAAAACGAGAAAGCTGTGCGACCATCTTTAATGAGCTGCTCCAGGCGCTATTCTCTGGCTTCTTCTCGCAACGGTTTTACGTCTTCAGGAATACCATTAATGGCCGGGTATTCCACGTCAAACGTGCCCCGGTAGCCAAACAGGCAGCCCCAGACGCCGTTGCGGACGTCCACTTCTATCTTATATTTGCCGGTGGTGTCGTCGTACCACTCGCACACGTCGGCATAGCCGGAGAAAAACATGGGGAAGGAAAAGCCGGCGAAGCCTTCGTAGAACCGCTGCGCTCCGGAGCGAATGCGTAGGCCGCCGTTTTCGGCCACCGAGAGGTGAATGTCAACCGCCAGGTGTTGGTGATTGCCCAGGTAATCAACAATGCGGTTGCGCTTTTCGCTGTAAATCATCGTCGCGTCAAAGCGGCGGATGGTCCGGCCGAAGTTGAACTTCCGCACCCAGGTCACTGTTTCCCGCCCCAAGGAGTCCACGTAGGCGTAATTTTCCACCGTAAAGGGAATGTTTTCCCCGCGAACGGGAAACATGATGTTGCGCCAGGTGCCGACGTAGAGGAAGGGCAGGGTATATGGCCGGCCGCGCCAGACCTTTTCCATAACGCCTGTCCCAATAGAAGCGATGCCATCCTGGCTGCTGAAGCCAAAGCGCTGTTGAATTTCCGGCTGGAGCCGGTGGAAATCGGCCCCCAAGGCGCGCTGGTAAATGGAACTCATGGCTAATCCTCCGGCCGGCGGCGGCAGCGCCGGGCGCTGGGTAGTTCGGCCGCCACCGTGAAGCCAATCAGCGATAAAGCGATCATGGCCAGACTCAGTGACGCCGGACTGAAAGGGGCGGTGTAGAGGCTGGGCAGGCTGGCGGCCGCCCCGACGGCCAGGACGGCCAGGGCCACGACGTTGGCGATAAACAGGCCACGGCCGCGCCAGGCTAACAGGAAAAGCAGGCCAAAGACGATTTGCGCCAGGCCGACGGCGCCGACGATACCTCGTTCCAGGCCTGGAAACAGGCCCGTGCTGCGCCAGATATCCAGTTCGCCCATCTCTGGAAAGAGCAGCTTGGGAACCAGGCCTTGATAGATCCAGGCCGCCGCCAGGCCAAGCCGGGCGATAACGTGGGCCAGGCTGAGCCGGAAGGAAACGGCCGGCGGAACGCCCTTTTCCAGCCACAGGCGCAGCCGATCAAAGCTCCAGGCCGTGGCCCAGCCCAGCAGCGGCCGGAAAACCAGGTTATCAACGAGCCGGCCGGCCGGGCCAAAGCGGGTGTCGTAATCGTACCAAGTCAGAAACCTGACCCCCTGCCCATTGGGGATGTACTTCCAATAGCCGGAACCGCGCCGGATCAACGACTTGGGGTCATCCGACCAGAACTTGAGCGCCGAAGTGCTCTGGCCGTTCTCTTTGTGACGCGTGCCCACCGATTCCCCTTCGCCGGCGATAGTCAGGCCAAAGCCAATCCGGGTCGTATAAAGAAACTGTTGCGGCGCGTTTTCGTCCGGCCGGGGCAGGTAGTCAATGCTGGAAAAGCGCAGGTCCCACTGCTCGTGCAGGTCGGGTGTCTGCGTCAGCCGCCACACCTCCTCTGCGGCGGAGTTCATCTCAATTTCAACGTAGATAGGCTTTCTCTTCACGACTTTATTCCATCAAAGTGACTGCTCAGGCCGGTCTCATGACCGCGCCTGGATGGCCCGGCAGCGAGACCGGCCACAGCTTGAGGTCCGAAGGACGAGTCACCAGCCTCCTTCATCATCACCAAAAATTGAGTTGGCCTGCAGGAGGTCATAAATAACCTGTTCGTTGACGTGGTGCTTATGCAGGGCCACGGCCGCCTCCGCCTCTTCACGCACGTCCAGGGAGGGAGAAGAGGCCAGGCTGTCGGTCCCCAGGGCCACGGGAATACCCCGGGCCAGCATTTTTTCCAGGGGCATCCGGCCGCACTGCAATAACCGGTTGCTGCGCGGGCAGTGGGCGATTTTGGCCCCATAGCCGGCGACCAGGTCCAGTTCCTCGTCGCTGGCCTGGACCATGTGGACCAGCAGCGGCCGGGCCTCCAGCACGCCCAACGATTCCAGGTAAGCCACAGGACCCAGGCCAGGCGCCGGAGGCGGCGTCGTGCCGATGCGGCGCGACAACTCAAAGAACGGCCCGTCGCCCCCGACCAGCGCCTGGCGCTCGTAGGGCGACTCGGCCAGGTGAATGCACAGGGGCACGTCTTCTCGCAGGCAGTAGCTGGCCGCAGTCCGGAAAACGTCGGGGTGGGTGGAGTACGGCGCATGGGGGCTGAGGCCCAGGCGCAGGCCGTTGCGCTCGCGCGGCCGGTGTTTTTCCACAATAGCCCGCGCCACTTCAAAGGAGGCCAGGCCCTGTTCCCGGTTGCTGCCAATCACTTCCACGTAGACAACGCCCGCCAGGCCGCTGTCCAGCAACGGCTCAACGCTCAGGCCGTGGCTGGAAATGTCGCCCACGTGGGTGACGCCGCTGTCCAGCAGGCGTTGAATGCCGTCTTCGACGGCCTGCCGGGTGAGCTTTTCGCCTTCGCCGTCCTGGTACACCGCCCGGCGGCGTAGGACTAGCCTGGCAATCCAGTCGGTGAACGGTTCGCCGGCCCCGGCCGGGCACAAATCGGCCAGCCAGCCCAGTTCCAGGTGCGTGTGGCAGTTAACCAGCGGTTTCGCCATGCTGCCCATTCAGGCGGCCGGTTGGTGGAGACCGTTTTCCCGGTTTCTCCGCTCCAACCATAGCCCGGCGAGCAGGGGCGCCACCAGGCCCACCAGGGGCAGGAGCATAATAGCCCAGCCAACGGGGCCGTGAACCAGGTAATCTCCCGGATAGCTCCACGATCCAGCGCCGCCAACCGGCATCAGGTCGGTTACGGCCGACAGGCCAATGAAGGCCGCCATTGCCCCAAGGACCAACACAAACGACAGCAGCGAGTAAAGCGCGAAATGGCGGCGGGTGGAGGCCAGCGCAGCCACCCCCAGCCAGTAAACCAGCCCACTCATGCACAGATACACGCCTATGAACATCTTTCCACCTCCCCTCAGACCCAATCGTCGGGTTCGCCGCCTGGCTCGTCTGGAAACGATCCTTCCAGTTGGATCCAGGCCAGTTCCAGGACCTTTTCCCGGAAAGCTTCTTCTTGCAACAGCGCCTGCCAGCGCGCTTTTTCGGCCGCCCGCGATGCTTCGTCGCGGTCCCGGCCGCGAATGGCCTCAGCCAGGCTGTCGCCGACGACGTTGCCGCCGATAGCCTCTTCGACCCGGCCGGCCAGGCGATCCTTCAGCCCCCGGCGCAGCTTCTGCTTACCTTCGGCCGGCAGTTGCCGGCCGGACTCACGAACCTGTTCCCAATCCAGCCGGCTCAACCCCTTGAGGCGTTCCTCGGCCGCTTCCGAGCGCAGCCGGCCCAACGCTTCCTCGCCGCTGACCCAGGCGTCGTAGCTCTCGCCGTTGGCGTGTTGGTAACGGACCTGGATCATGTCGTCGAAGTCGTGGCGCAGCTTGCACCTGGCACAGAATAATTCAAAAGTCGTCATTTCTGATGCTCAGTTTAAAACCGTGAGACGCAGGCTGTTGGTCAGGTTGCCGGTGGCCGGGCCGGCCAGCTCGGTCGGCGGCAGGAGGGCGGCGTCTGCGGTCTCGTCGGCCGTGTACTGGCGCACGATCCGGTAACTGCTGTCCCGTTGGGCGGGAATAAAGCCGGCGTCGCGGATCTGGCGGTGAATTTCGGGCACGCTCATCAGGCACTTGACGGCCGTCCGCGCCCCGGCGGCGCTGACCACGTTCTCCTCAATCATCGTGCTGCCAAAGTCGTCGCAGCCCATGTGCAGGGCCACGGCTGCCACCTTTTCCCCCTGGGTCGGCCAGGAAGCCTGGTGGTGGGCGATGTTGTCCAGGAAGATGCGGGCCACGGCCGTGTGGCGCAGGTACTCGTGCGGCGTGGCCCCATACTCCGGCGCAAAGCGGCTCCGCTCCAGGGGCGTATTTTCAATCTGGACCGTCCAGCTTATGAAGGCGTTAAAACCCGTCCCAAAATCGCGCAGGCTGGCGTCTTGCAGGTCACGCAGCCGCTGCAGATGGTTCAGCCGGTGGCGAACCTCCTCGCGGAAGCCAATGACCATCGTCGCCGTCGTCGTCAGCCCCAACTTGTGGGCCTGGTGCATACAGTCCAGCCAGCCGTCGCTGCGCTGCTTCTTGGGGCTGACCCGCTTGCGGACCTCGTCATCCAGGATTTCGCCGCCGCCGCCGGGCAGCCCCTTTAACCCGGCCGCTTGCAAAGCTTTCAGCACCTCGTACCGGCCGAGGCCGCTGACGCTGACCATCTGGTCAATCTCGCTAGGCGAAAAAGCATTAATTTCAATGGCCGGGTACGTCTGGTGAATCCAGCTTACCAGGTCAAAGTAATACTCCCAGGGTAGCTCGTCATTGTGGCCGCCCTGCATCAAAATGCGCGTCCCACCCAGGTAAAGGGTCTCCTCAATCTTCTTGCCGATAACCGGTTTGGGGTTAACGTAAGCTTCGGGATGGTTGGGGTCGTGGCGGTAGAAAGCGCAAAAAGAGCAGTCGGTGTGGCAGACGTTGGTGTAGTTGATGTTGCGGTCAATCAGGTACGTTACCACCTCGCCGGGCGCCAGTTGTTGGCGGCGAGCGTTGGCCGCCCGGCCGAGCTGCAGCAGATCGGCCTGGGTATAGAGGACCATCGCTTCGTCGTAGGTAATCCGGCCGCCGTCTTCCACTTTGGCCAGGATGTCAGGCACGCTGGTCAGGCCGTGCAGGCCGGCGCTATCGCCCTTATAGAAGCCATCTCTGTCGCTGGCAAACGTCCGGTGGGGCCTATACAGCCCGTTGTGGCCTCCGTTTAATTTACTCATTAATCCTCCAGGGTATCTGCTCAGGCCGCTTAAACCGGCCGCAGCGCAGGTTCTAGAAACAACAACGACGCCGGTTCAAAATCCGGCAGGGCCAGTTTCAGGAAAGCCATTAGCCCGGCCAGGTCGCTGTCGCTCAGGTCATAGCGCAAATCGCGCAGGTAGCGGAGGCAGACCCCGGCCGGCAAAGCCAGAGTAGGCGCATAGCCGGCGGCAATGGTCCGCAGATCGGCCAGCCCGGCCGCCTTGCTGGCCGCCAGCGCCTCCGGCACTCCCAGGGCCAGCAGCCGGTCCACCGCCCGGCGGCGAGCCGCCCAGACGGCGAAGGTGAAAGGCAGCCCGGTCAGTTTCAGCCACTCGTCGCCCAGGTCAAAGATCGTCGGCCGGCCGTAGCTGAAATCGCCGCGCGGCAGCTCACGATGCAGAAAGCTCTCCACCAGGGCCGTGTCGCCAATAACCAGGGCGGCCGCCGCCTGCTGCATCATTCGGGATAACTCCTGCCGCATGGTGACGAAGCGAGGGGCAATCCCGTACCGCTTGCGGCAAAGCACCTGGAGCAGGGCCACGCTGGTGGCCGAGTGGTCGGTCAGGGCAATGGTCTGGCCGTCCAGTTCGTGAATGTCCGGCCGCCAGTTGAACAACAAGACCGTCTTGACCGCGCCCAGCGAGGAAATGCTATGGCCGGGTAGTATAACGAACTCGTCGGCGTACTCGGCGGCAAAGACGGCCGAGATTGGGGCCAGGTCAATCTCTCCGGCCAGCAGCGCCCGGTTCAATTGCGTCGGCACGCCGCGCACAAATTCCACCCCCCGCGGCCGGAGCCGCGCTTCCAGGTCGTATTGGAAGGGTTGGGTGTTCAAATAGTCAATGATGCCAATTCGAAAAGTCATAGCTTGATTCGTTATCCGGTCGTTGTGGCTATTTGCCGGTTGCCGGCATATCTTCGCCACTGTAATGTTTGACTTGATCCGCTGCTGGCTCAATACGGCAGGCGGCCGTGCCGCCAGGCAGGTGGTTGCGGTTGGCGGCTATCCAGCGGTAAAGCCGATCTTCCAGGCGGGGAACGCCGGGCAGGTGGTACAGCCAGGTCAACGGCCGGGCCCACCAGACCAGGCGCAGCGCCTCGTTCACCGCCGCCGCCCCGCCGGAGAGCCGGCCGGCTGCGTCTACAAACCAGACCTGCGCCATCCCGTCCTCGGCCGTCAGTCCCAGGCTGTTCATACGCTCCGGTATCCGCTGCCACGGCCGGGCGTCAACCCGGCCGCCGGTCCACGCCTGCACCAGGCGCGCCGTTCGCTGTCAGAAGCCACAATCGCCATCGTAGATTAACAGTTCAGGTTTCACGGCCGTACACCGTCACGTTCCACCTCTAAGAGGAGTGGATTCGCACCCATCGCGCCGTGTTGTAGCTCGTCACGGGTGACCACGATCGTTGTGATGATGCGATCCATTTCAAACCCCACTTCCCAGGCGATCTCGCTAATGCGTTGGCGCATGTCAGGCGTTATGGTTTTCACCTCAATAAACACATCCAGGTCTGAATCGGCCGTGGCATCGCCTCTGGCCCTTGAACCAAAAACACGCAGGTCAAGCACAGGGACTTCGGCCGCTACACGGCGTCGAAATTCACGGGCAACTTCAGCATCTTTACTAGTAAGCATCTTTCTGGCTCCTATCAGAGTTCAAGACTTGCATACCTGGCTTACACCTCGTAAACCCTGACTACGTTATAAACCGTGTCCCGCTCTACCGGGACGCGGCCGGCGGCCCGGATCAGGCGCATCAACTCCGCGCGGCGCATATGTTCCCTGGTCTGCGCCCCGGCCTCGTGGTAGATGTGCTCCTCGACGATCGTGCCGTCAATGTCGTTAGCCCCGAAATCCAGGCCGATCTGGGCCATTTCTGGGGTGAGCATCACCCAGTAAGCCTTGATGTGCGGGAAGTTGTCCAGGACGATCCGGCTGACGGCCATCGTCTTCATGTCGTCCACCCCGCTGGTCCAGCGCCGCTTCAAGCGCCGGCCGAGGCCGTTTTCCATCGGGTGGAAGGCCAGCGGGATAAAGGTCTGGAAGCTGCCCGGCTTGCCGGCCGCCAGGTCCCGGTCCTGCTGCTCGCGCAGGGCGCACAGGTGATGCACACGGTGCTCGACATTTTCAATATGGCCATAAAGCATCGTCGCGTTGGTCATTAGTCCCAGGCTATGGGCCATGCCGTGAATCTCCAGCCAGCGCTCCATGTTGGCCTTCTCCGGGCAAATTTTCCGGCGCACCTCCCAGTGGAAGATTTCCGCCCCGCCGCCGGGCATCGAGTCCAGTCCGGCCTCAATCAGTTCGCGCAGCACCGTCTCGTCGTCCTTGCCGGTGAGCTGGCAGAAAAAGTCAATCTCCACCGCCGTAAAAGCCTTCAAGTGGACCCAGGGATAGGCCAGCTTCAACGCCCGTAGCACGTCCAGGTAATAATCAAAGCCCAGTTGCGGGTGCAGCCCGCCCACAATGTGAAACTCGGTGATGCCCTCGTCCACCGTCGGCCGGATGCGCTCCACCACCTGGTCTGGCATATAGGTATAAGCGCCGGGCACGTCGTCGCTGGTGCGGGCAAAAGAACAGAAGTTGCAGTGGAAGGCGCAGACGTTGGTCGGATTAATGTGCCGGTTCTTGTTAAAGTAGACGTAGTCGCCGTGCTTGCGCCGGCGAATAATAGAGGCCATCTCGCCCAGGGCTACCAGGTTGTTGCTTTCAAAGAGGCGAACGCCTTCTTCGTAAGTTACCCGCTCGTCCTCGGCTACTTTTTCGTAAATGTCGCTGATGCCGTTTCGACTCATCACGTTCTCCTAAATTGGATCTGCTCAGGCCGGTCTCCTGACCGCGCCTGGATGCCCCGGTTAGAGACCAGCCACAGCCAGGTTTTCCTATTCTTGAATTCGCGCCATGAAATAACTATCGGCCCACCGGCCGTCGCCATAGGCCTGGAAGCGTTTCCTGCCCTCAATGACAAAGCCAAACTTCTCGTACAGCCGGACGCCGGCCGGGTTGTCGGTGTTGACGTCCAGCTCAATCCGCTTCAAATTTAACCAGTTATCGGCCAGGTCTACGGCCGCTTCCATGAGCCGGCTGCCAATGCCCTGGCCCCAGTAATCGGGAGCGACCATCATCCCCAACCCGGCAATATGGGCCAGGCGTTGCGGCTTCTTCTGGATGAGGATAATCATCCCCACGACCCGGCCGTCCACCTCGGCCACGAAGCGGTGGAGGCCCGGCAAGTGGGCGTTAAGCCGCTCTTCTGTCTTACCGATCTCCTGGCTGGGGAGCTGGAGTGTCGTCCGGCAGACGGCTGGATGGCGGAATAACGCATATAGCCCGGCCGCGTCCTCGATGCGGGGTGGGCGAATGGTGACAGGCCCCGGCGGCGGCTGGCGAGATGGCCGGGGCGCCGGGGGAACATCCACCGGCCGGGCTACACCCTCAAAACCGCGTAGCCGGGCCATAGCCAGGTCGTCCCACCACTGGCCGCCCTGGTAGAGGACACAGCGCCGCGTCCCCTCCAGTTCAAAGCCAAACTTCTCGTACAGGTGAATAGCCGCCGGGTTATGGGCAAAAACATCCAATTCAACCCGCTTCAGGTTAAGCCAGTTGTCGGCCAGATCCAGAATTGCCGCCATGAGGGCCGAGCCGACGCCCTTCCCCCAGTAATCGTAGTGGACCATCAGCCCCAATTGGCCGCCGTGAGCCAGGCGCGGGTTTTGGTGCTGGCTAACGCTTACCGAGCCAACAGCCCGGCCGTCTGCCTCGGCTACCAACCGGTGTTGGCCAGGCTTTGGCGCCTTGATCCACTCTTCTGTCTCCGCAAACTCCATGCTTGGCAGTTGGACCAACGTCCGAAGGGCTTGAGGGTGGGTGATGATGGCGTAAAGATCGGCCGCGTCGTTGGGGTGAACCGGACGAACCACAAGATTTTGGATTTTGGATGCGAACGCTGCGCGTTCGTCAAAATTTTGGATTACGTTCATATCTGGTTACGGGAGTGGTTCAAAGCTTTGCACGACCTGGTCGTAGAGCGCCCGGTTACTGTTGGCCAGGCGGTCCTCGGCGAAGAAGCTAATCAAATACAATTCGCCCGCGGCCTCGATAAAATAGAGGCGGACCCGCACCTGCACTGGCTCATCCAGTAGTTCTGTCTGCGAGGTGAACTCGACCAGGAGGGCCTGGTTGCCGTTGATGGTCAGTTGCTCCGTGCGCCGGGTGGTGAATTCCGTGCCAATCAGCGGCCCGGCCAGTTCGGATAGGACGGTTGGTTCATCCCGAACGAGTTGGGCAACCGTATCAAAGTCCAAATCCTCCCGAATGGCCGTCGCTGAGCCAATGGTGAAAACGACCATCCGTCCGGCCCGGATGTCGGTCCCGGTAGGGTCAACGGCCCGAGTCCGGGGCGCCGGCGGAGAGGAGCCAGTCTCAAACAGCGTTTCGGCCCAGCCGTAATCCTCGGCCAGCGATTCAACCTCGTCCCGCCAACGGGCCTGACCCTGGTTAACGACCGCCCAATTGCCGGGAAACTCGATGGTGAAGCCGGCCTGCCGGTTGGTGTGTTCCTCCCAGGTCAGCGGCGTGGGTGTGGCGATGGTCACCCGTGTGGCCTGAAAGGTGGCCGTGGGGATGGGCGTGCCCAGGTTCAGCGCGGCGATGAGCGAAGAGGGCAGCAGCGCCGGCCGGACCAGAGCTATCAGGCTGAAGCCAATGCAGCCGACCACAAACAGGATGATCATCACGCTCGTTGTCACCTGCTGTTGGGTCATGGCCCGCCGGCCGCGCCGCTTGCCGGCCGCTTCTTCGGCCGACTCGCTGATCAGTGGCTGGCGGCTGCCGCAGAACTGGCAGCGCGGCGAACGATCAGGAATGGTCTCAAAACAATAACGACAGCGCATGATCCACCCGTTACAACCTGTAACTTTCCCATTTCTGGTCAACCAGGGCCTTTATGTCTGGCGACATGAGAATTTCTTCCGGCCAGCCGCGCTCGTGGCCGTCGGCCGGCCCCTTGGCCGTGGCGTCTATACCAATCTTGCCGCCAAAGGAGTCCCGCATCGCCGAGTGGTCCAACTGGTCCACCGGCCCATCCACCGCAACCACGTCTCGCTTCCAGTCTACGTTGCCCAGCACCCGCCAGGCGACTTCCGACAGGTTGTGGACGTCCACGTCGTGGTCCACGATGACGATGCACTTGGTCAGCATCATCAGCCCTAGCCCCCATAGGCCATAGCAGACCTTGAAGGGGTGGCCAGGGAACCGTTTTTTGATGCTAACGATGATCAGGTTATGAAAAACGCCCTCGGCCGGCATGTTGACGTCCACGATCTCGCCTTGGAACAACCGCATCAGCGGCAGAAAAAGGCGTTCGGTAGCTTTGCCCATCCAGTAATCTTCCATGGGCGGCTTGCCGACGATGGTGGTCGGGTAGATAGGGTTTTGCCGGTGGGTGATGGCCGTCACGTGGAAGGTAGGAAAATAGTCGGCCGGCGTATAAAAACCGGTGTGGTCGCCAAACGGCCCTTCCAATCGCTGGTCGTTCGGGTCCACGTACCCTTCAATGACAATTTCCGCGTCGGCCGGCGCCTCCAGGGGTTGGGTGACGCACTCCACGAACTGGACCGGCTTACCGCGCAACCAGCCGGCCAGCAGGTACTCGTCAATGCCGGGGGGGAGGGGGGCGCTGGCGCACCACATCTGGGCCGGGTCGCCGCCCAGGACGATGGCCGCCGGGATGAGCGCTTTGTTCAACTCGCGGGCCAGCCGTTCGTGCTCGGCCCCGCCCTTGTGCCGCTGCCAGTGCATCGCCGCCGTTTTGCCGTCGAAGAGCTGCACCCGGTACATGCCTACGTTGCGCTGGTTGGTCTGGGGGTCGCGGGTAATAACCTGCATCAGGGTAATGTAGCGGCCGCCGTCGTCGGGCCAGCACTGCAGAACCGGCAGCATCTCCAGCGAAGCGTCGTCAGTATGGACCACTTCCTGGCACTCGCCGTTGCGTACCCGGTTGGGCTTCAGGCCGACGGCCCGCAGCGCGCCCAACAGCTCCGTGGCCCGTCCTATGGCCGCGCCCATGCCTTCCGGCAGCTTCATATCAATCAGGTTAGCCAGATTGTGGGGCAGTTCTTCCAGGCAATTAACGCCGAGAGCGATAGCCATCCGCTTTTCCGTGCCGAAGGCGTTGATGAGCACCGGCATGTCAAAGCCGCTGACGTTTTCAAACAGCAGGGCTTTGTTCTTATCGGCCGGGCCTTTGCTCACCCGATCGGTGATCTCCGTAATTTCCAAATCACGGCTGACAGGCGCCTGAATACGCTTCAATTCCCCCGCCTTTTCTAGCCGCTGAATAAAATCGGATAAGTCCTTATAAGCCATGAGAAATCATTCTATCTGCTTCACTAGGAGGATGCCAGCCTCTCACACAACCTCCCGGAGGTTAGCAACCTCCGGGAGGTTGGCTGAAACCTTTACATCGTTCAAAATATTTTGAAAGTTTGTGTGCATTTTATCACAAAGTAATGGTGACCGCAACCATTTAACAAAGGATTTAAGGAACGTTCCCTGGCGACACCCCGCCGTGATCTACTTGGAGGCGTTATTGTCGTGTCGTTGAAAGTCAGACGAAATCATCTTGAGAACTTTCGGACAAAAGGTGCTGCGCTACATTTACGATTATACGTTCAAGCTGTCGTTTTCCTGAGCGAGCGCGCAGACGTTTTAAGCACGCTTCGTGTAACGATAGGGCCTCGTTTCCAGTGGTTTCTTCAGTCCCAGTCGTTAAGCCCGGTTGACCGGCTAGTTTGTAGTGCAGGATAAGAAACCTGGCTTGAGAAGCCGCGAAGGTAGTAGCCCACCACACACATAAACGCCGAACGAGATTGGCCAGATACTCGTCCAGGTAATGATAGCGC
Source organism: Chloroflexota bacterium (assembly GCA_022616275.1). Taxonomy (GTDB): domain Bacteria; phylum Chloroflexota; class Anaerolineae; order Promineifilales; family Promineifilaceae. The sequence goes on along the minus strand of JAKEFB010000024.1, from coordinate 3,177 downwards.
AGCCGGTAGATCTCCTCGTTGCTTAAGCCGCCTTCGCGCAAAATGTCGCTTAAGAAATGTGGCGCGCCATAAATATCCTGGAGTAGCCGGTTGATCCCTTCACGTTGCAACTGGCGATTAACGTATCCTGAAATAGACTGCCGCTCATGATACCTCAAATGCTCCGGTAGTTGATCGGCCAGCATCGAAAAGGCACAGATGGGGCAAGGGATGAGAGAAGAAGTGGTTAGTGGCTGTGATTCAACAGCCACCTGTTGGGCGTCTCCTTTCGGTTTGGAACCTTTCTTTGTCCCATGCGCATACCATTTGTGGCTGGCTAAACGGTCGGCGCGAACCAATTTGCCGCACGTATAACACGCCACCATATCCTGGCTGCGTTCCCTACTCTTGCCGTGCGGCGTGGAGGAACCGCGTCGTGACTGGCGCCGGCCGTATCGTTTCTCTTCTTTTTCAATGCGGAGGCATGTATAACAAACACCAGAGGCCCATTCTGGTATTTGGTTGCCACAACGGGGACACACGACTGGGCTACTGGTCATGGCCGGCATCCTATACTGCCTGGTACACAGCTATACCCTCACTACTACCAAGATGATTATACTCTACAGCCTACGAAGGTATAGAATGACATTTTGTTCCAGAACAGGGTTGGCAAAGGGCAAATTCTGGATACACTTCGCCCGTTTCCAACAGTGGACAAGGGCTTAGCTTAATAAGCAGCTTATCCTCTAACTCAGCTCTCTAAATGTCAGTGCTTTGGGGTAAATGATGTTACGTGATTGGCAGACAATGTGGCGGCGAGAATTCGCCGGGTATAACGGGGAGCGTTTCCAGAAAGATTTGCTGGCTGCCTTGACGGTTGCGGCCGTGGCCCTGCCGCTGGCCTTGGCCTTTGGCGTGGCCTCCGGGGCAGACGCGGCCGCCGGGTTGATAACGGCCATTCTGTCGGGCGTGCTCATCGGCTTCCTGGGCGGCGCCCCCTACCAGATTTCCGGCCCAACCGGGGCCATGTCGGCCGTCTTGATCGTCCTGGCCACCCGCTACGGCTTGCAGGGGGTCTGGCTGGCCGGCCTCCTGGCCGGCGTCATGATCCTGGGCCTGGGCCTGCTGCGGCTGGGGCGCATTGTCTCCCTCATTCCCGCTCCGGTCATTTCCGGCTTCACCAGCGGTATTGCCGTCATCATTGCCCTGGGGCAGAGTGACAATTTCCTGGGCATTAAAACGCCGGCCGCCGAAAACGTCGTCGAGAAGATAGCCTATTACCTCGAACAGGGGGTTGACCCCAACTGGCAGGCGGTCGTCGTGGCCCTGCTGGTCATGGCCGTCATGCTCCTCTGGCCCCGCTTCGCCATCAGCAAGCGCCTGCCCGGCTCGCTGGTGGCCATTATTATCGCTACGGTCGTCGTGGTGGCGGCCGGCTGGCAGGTCCCGGCCATCGGTGCCATCCCGCGCACCATTGTCCTGGAGCAGCGGCTGAGCTTTGCCAACATTCCCTGGTCCGACCTGGGCGACCTGGTCGTGCCGGCCATGTCTATTGCCGCCCTGGGGGCCATTGAAAGCCTGCTCTGCGGCGCGGTGGCCGGCAATATGACCGGTATTCGGATGTATAATAACATCGAGTTAGTCGCCCAGGGCGTCGGCAACATCGTCATCCCCTTCTTTGGCGGCGTCCCGGCCACGGCGGCCATTGCCCGGAGCAGCGTCAACATCAAGAGCGGCGGCGTTACTCGCCTGGTGGCCATCATTCACGGGGTCGTTTTGTTGGGCGCGGCGCTGCTCTTTGGCGGGCTGATCGGCCGCGTTCCCCTGGCCGCCCTGGCCGGGGTATTGATGGTCACCGCCTGGCGAATGAATGAGTGGCTGGCCATTCGCTTCTTTTTCGGCCGGCGCTTGAAGCACGCCATGTTTGCCTTCGCCCTCACCTTAATTGCCACCGTCCTGTTGGACTTGACCCAGGCCATTCTCATTGGCTTTGGCATCAGCAGCCTCATTTTCATGGCCCAGATGAGCGAGTTACAGGTGACCCGCCGGCCGGTGGAGGCGGAGCGGTTGGCGGCCGCCGGCCACCAATTTGTCCACCCCGGCCACGACGTCAGCGTCATATACCTGAGTGGCCCCCTCTTTTTTGCCGCCGCGCGCCGCTTCCTGGAAAGAATTGAGCAAAACGACGGCCCCGACGCCACACTCATTTTATCCATGCGTGGCGTGCCCCTCATTGACGCCACCGGCATCGAGGTGCTGCGCGAGCTGTTCCACCGCCAGAAACAGGGCGGTGGCGACTTGTTGTTGACGTCGCTGGACAGCCGCGTTGAGGCCCTGCTCTGCCGCAGCGGCTTGTGGGATGAGCTAGGGTCGGAGCGAATTTTCTGGAGCGCCGACCGGGCCATCCTGGCCCTGGGGGCCGGCCTGGATAGCACCCAGACGGCCGTACCCATTTCTCAAGCGCCAGAAATGGTCACTGCCCTGATGGTCAACCCCCACCAGGACCGGATGGAACACGGCGCTTGAAGTTAGAGTTAGCGTAAAGAGTTAGAGTGAGTGATCAGGACTCTAACTCTGGGTTGAAGCGGGTTTTACTGTTTGCCAGAGAAGTAGTTGTAAAAGGCCTGGTAGGCGGCCCTGGCTTCGGCCGGAAGTTCAGGAACAGAAAGCATAAATTCCGCCAGCACCAGTTGGGAGTTGGGTAACTCCTTTTGCCACAGCCAGGCGACTTTCAACCAGAAGTGGGGCAGGACGGTGGCGTGGTAGATGCCATTTTCGTCAAGTGGGGCCGGGGAAAAAGCGCCGTCGTCGCCCAGGACATAAAAGTCAGCCTGCTGCTGGTGCGGCCGGGGGTCCACAATCCAATATTCGCGCACCCCAGCCCGTTCGTATTCAGTAAATTTGTATACCCTGTGGCCGTTTGGCATAGTATACCTCGCCGGCTTCGGGCGTGAAAGTTATTGCCGCCGGCCGGGTAACTAGACCACAGATAATACCTTGCCTCCTATAGGGCAGTTGTATACACTCGCAGAGGAGGTATATCTGTTTCGTGCCCTGTGTACACCGGAGATATAACCAGTGGAGCAACTGAGCGTTTATGTGCCTATTGACCGGCGGCTGGCCCTGGCTCGTGGCCAGCAATTGCCAGAGCGCACCCACGGTGCGATCCTCTTTGCCGACGCTTCCGGTTTCACG
>JAKEFB010000216.1 GCA_022616275.1 Chloroflexota bacterium | reverse complement strand
TGCAAGACGTGCGCCAGTCGGTCGGGGCGTTGCGCCAGTCGCCAGAATTCTTCTCGCTATCGGCCGCCTTAGACGAATTAGTGAAGGACGTCGCTAACGGCCGGCTGGCCATCAACCTGGAAATCAGCGGGGAAGAAAGTGGCTTCCCCAGGCTGGCGCTGCTGTCCCTTTACCGGGCGGCCCAGGAAGGGCTGACCAACGTCCAGAAACACGCCCAGGCCAGCCAGGTGTCGGTGCGGGTAACTTTGAATGACCAGGAAGCGAGCCTGTGCGTTCGTGATGACGGCCAGGGGTTTGATCCGGCCGTCCTGGAACACCTGCCCTCGAACCGGCAGGAGCATTTTGGCTTACAGGGTGTGCGGGAACGGCTGGAACTGGTTGGGGGAACGATGACCGTGGAAAGCAGTCCCAATGGGGGGACGCAATTGTCGGTTACCATACCCAAACGGCCGCTGGTGGTGGAGCGCGCCACGGCCGGAAGTGAGGGCGCGCTATGACCAGTAGCGGGCCAGCGCCGGCAACGGGGGTGCGCGTCCTGGTAGTGGACGACCAGCGGCTGATCCGCCAGGGCATCGCCTCTTTGCTGGCTATTCAAGAAGGGGTGGACGTGATCGGAACGGCGGCGAACGGGCAGGAAGCAATTGAACAGGCCCTGGCGTTATCGCCTGACGTCATTTTAATGGACATACGGATGCCCCTGATGGACGGGGTGGAAGCCACGGCCACCATCGGCCGGCGGCTGCCGGCCTGCCAGGTGCTCATGTTGACGACCTTCGACGACGAAGAGTATATTGTCAAAGCGTTGCGGGCCGGGGCCAGGGGGTATTTGCTCAAAGACATCCCCGCCGCTGACCTGGCCCAGGCCATCCGCCTGGCCCACGCCGGCATTTACCAACTGGATCCTGCAGTCGCCGGTAAGCTGGTCGGGGTCCTCAACCGCGCGGATAGCGGCGCGGCGACAGCGGCCGGAGAGGCTGCTTTACCCTACCCCCCTCCCCAGGCCTTAACGGAGCGCGAGCTGGAGGTGCTGCGGCTGATTGCCCAGGGGGCGACGAACCGCGAGATTGCCGCCCGGTTGGTGGTCAGCGAGGGCACGGTCAAAAACCACGTCTCCAACATTCTGAGCCGGCTGGGCCTCCGGGACCGGACCCAGGCAGCGATTTATGCCCGCGATCATCATCTGATTTGAAGTATGGTAGATGTTTGGCGATAGCCGGTGGATGTACTTCTCTAGAAGTGGTTGTATCAAAAGAAAAAGCATGATATATTAACAATAATGGTGAAGCAAAATGCATCACTGGACGCTTCTTTTTGGATAAATATCTGCAGCAGTACTGTCGTGGAATATGTGCGTGACTATTTCATACTTTATGTTCCCACTGTCGTTGCCCAGGAAATTCGTTACCCCCTGGATGTTCTGGGTATCGAAGCTTATAGCCCAACGTTGTTTAACAGGTGGGTCCAAAATGGAACAGTTACCGTACAGGACCCAAAATCGTCTGTGAACTGGTATCAACAGGGAGAGAACGGCGCTATCGCGTTGGCTTTAGAACATAACTATCTGTTGTTAATTGATGACGCCAATCCCTACCACCGGGCCAAAGCTGCTGGCTTGCGCGTCGTTGGTACAGCGGAGTTCATCATACTCCTCTATGACCACGAACGCTTAAACTACGAGGCGGCCGCCAATGCGATTCGACAGATACGAACGAGTAAAAGGCAAAAAAGGACGGCCATGATTGTATTAGAAACCCTCAAGCGCCTAAAGGGAAAGTAATATGACTGATCAAAAACCGGTTACCAAATCTGTTCGACTCAACCAGCAGGAAAGCGAACTCCTGGCACAAATTAGTGAGCAAGAGGGCGTTTCTGAGGCAGCGATCCTCAAGCGCTTTGTCCGTGAAGGTCTGGTCCAGTATCGCCTGGAAGAAGCGGTCGCGGTCTATGAACAGGGGGAAGCGGATCTCCAGGCCGCAGCGCGCTATGCCGGCATAAGCGTTTACCAGATGATGGCCGAGCTACAAAAACGAGATATTGCACCACCGGCCGCGGCCGAAAAGTTTATTGAGGGTCTCAGAACGCTGGTAGAAACCTTTGGCGGCAGCGAGGCGCTACGCCAGACAATTGCCGAGTACGAGCAGCAGCAATCGTAAAGGCACGGTGCATCGCACCCCTTCAAGGGCACGATGCAGCGTGCCCCTACTCGTCGGCGGGCGGCCGGGTGAGTTGGAGGCGTCGGATTGGCTCGACGCGGGTGATTTCGGCCGACCAGGGGGCGCGGGCGTGGGCCGGGATTTCGATGGTGATGGTGTAGCGGCCGGGGGCGCGGCAGTGGCGGTCCAGCAGCCGGGCAATGGCCAGCGCCCGGCGGCTGATGCCCAGATCGGCGGCCGGTGAGTGGGGAGCGTTGGGGTCTCTCTTCTTCATAGGTCAGAAAATTCCTCTTCTCATATCCCTGGGACCACGGCCATCCTGGCCGCAGCAGGCAGGATGCCTGCGGTCCCAGCCGCGCCGCTCATTAAAACTCCAGGTCCTCCAGTGGGTCCCGCGGCCGGATGACGGCGCTGCGCCCCTGGCCGGTCGGCAGCCGGCCTTCGCGGAACAGGTCGTCGTAAACGGCCACCAGCGCGGCCGACAGTAGCCGGTCGTCGTGGATGGGTAGCCGGCCGGCCGGGGTATCTATCTGGGCGGCGGCCGGCACGCCCCAACGCAAGTCGCGCTCAAAGCGGCCTTCCGGCGGCAGCGTGTAGGCGCAGGCGGCCGCCTGGGTGAAAAACCACCAGCCGTCGCTCAGCGGTTGGTCTGAACCCGGCCTGGCCGGGTCGTCGCTCCAGTAGCGGCAGCGGCCGGTCTCGACCACGGCCAGAAAAGCCGAGCCTAACCAGGCCTTGCCGTGGCCGGCGGCAAAGTGAAAGCCGGTTACCCGGCCGGTTCCAAACTGCGCGGCCAGCCAGCTTACCAGCCCGGCGCCGACGCCGCTTTCGTCGGCCACCAGGTGGGCGGCGTTCCAGTGGCGCAGCCAGGCCAGCAACCGGTCCACCAGCCGCGGCCGGCCGGGCGCGTCCTGGAAGTGACGGGAACCCTGGTCCACAAAGACGTCTACGGCCAGGTAGGTCGGGCCGGGGTCGCCGGCCGCGGCCGGCAGCAGCTCAAAGATGGTGGCTACGGTGTAGTCCCGGCCGGGGTTAGCCAGGGCGGCCAGGGGGTCGGTGGCGGCCTCGTCCTGGCCGGCCACGTCCAGCGTGGCCAGGTAGGTCCGGCCGGGTTGGGGAGCGCGCTGGCGGGGGTGCGTCCCGCGTAGCAGCGCCAGGCGGCGGGCGTCGAACAGGCTGCCGGCCCCGCCAACCGGCTCGTTGTAATATTCGCTGGCCACAATGGGGTGGTCCCGGCCGAGCTGGCGGACCTTCTGGGCCAGAAACTCACCATAGGCCGGGTTGGCCGCCGCCACCTGTTCTGGCGAGACGATAAAGACCCGACGCACATTATCTCTCGCTTCCTCTAACTCTAACT
>JAKEFB010000215.1 GCA_022616275.1 Chloroflexota bacterium | reverse complement strand
AGGTCGCTTTTGACACCAATCCTGGCCTGGATATGAACGACGCGCGGGTCACGGCCGGCACCTGGTTCACCGGCGCTTTCCAGGTGGACGTGGACGACGATGGGGCAACGGAAGTGGTTAACTTCGTCTTCAGCGACGCCAATTCTGATGGGGTCTACTACACGCTGGACTTGTCGTTGGACGGTACATATGGGCAGGGGAACCTCACCGACCTCACGGTCAACACCGGCAACGATGAACGAGTGAATAGCAGCCCTGCCAACCTTACCCTGGGCAGTACGCTCAGCTTTCAAATCGCCTTTGACAATGACCCGGGTGGGGACGCCACTGACGCCGAGGCAACGGCTGAGACCTGGTTCACCGGGAATATCACCCTGGACGTGGACGGCGATGGCAGCGCCGATGACGTGGCTTATTATGCCCTGAGCGACACCAACTCCAACGGCATGTACGATACCCTCGACCTATCAACCGATAACCAGGTATTCGGCCAGGGATCATTGAGTAACGACGAAACCGGCCCAGGCGATGACGAGCGCTGGACAGGCACGGCCGCCCAGGAAATCGAGATGGACGTCTACCACTTTGACGTGGCCTTTAACGACACGCCAGCCGGCGGGGATGGCGACGTCACCCTGACGACCACGACCTGGTTTTTCGGCAGCAACGCCGTTCTCCTGGAAGGGTCGCCGGTTTACGACGCTGCCCTGGCCGACGCCAATTCTGACGGCGTTTACGAGGCGGTCTACATTGACTTCACCAACGACGGCGACTTCAACGACCCGGCCGACGTTGGGCCGCTGGCCGTGGATGATCCCTTCGGCCACACCAGTCTGGACCTGCAATACGCCATCCGGGCCGTCGCCGCCACCGGCGATGGCTTTGAACTGCAGCCCCAGGATGCCAGCCTGGGGGCTACACCAGCCTGGTACGTCGGGCCGGTGGCCTTAGACGTTGGCAGCGTTGTCGTGGCCGTAAGCGACCAGGACGGCGACACGACCTACGATCGGGTGGACTTTGACGGCGACAACGACAAGGTCGTGGAGCTGATCGGTTACCAGGAAAACGATCTGGTGACACTGGGTGGGCAGCCCTATCTTATCAGCGACATTGCCGACGACGGCAGCGACGTCACCCTGACGCCCAGCCAGGTGGCCTTCGCCCTGGGGCCACAGAATCCCAGCCCGGCGTCTCACGGCGTCGCCGCCCAGGATGTGGAGATGCTGCAATTGCAGCTCTCGGCCGGACCGGCCGAAGGCGTGCTGGTTGAGTCGCTTACTATCCAGGCCGGCGGCAGCGGCCAAGACAGCAACCATATCGCCGCGGTGGGGCTGTACGTGGACAACGGCCAGGGCGGCGTCTTTGAGCCAGGTGTGGATACGCTCATTGACACCGGCAGCTACCCGGCCGACAACGGCAACCTGACCCTGGCCTTTAACCAGGTGATTGCCGCCGGCTCGCAACAACAATGGCTGGTGGTCTACGATTTCAACGGTGCGGCCGGCGAAGGGGATACCTTTTTTGTCCGGGCCACTGATGCGGCCGTTTCCGGGACTATTTCCGGGGCCAGTCTGGTTCCCGCCGGCCTGCCCCTCACCGGGCCGGCCATGACCCTGCGCCGCTACACGGCGCTGCTGCCCTTAACGCTGCGCGACTACTACGGCCCGCCGCGCAACGGCGGCTTTGAGCTTGGCAATTTCACCTACTGGCAGACCGGTGGCCTGTTGGGCAGGGCCGTCGTCGGCCAACTGGATCCCGATGGCCAGACGGGCAACCAGCTTCTGCCGCCCATTGCCGGCGTTTATTCGGCCGAGCTGGGTAATCCGGTCTACGTCAATTCAGGCGGCGTGCCCGTTGGTTACGCCGAAATCCGCCAGACCTTCTCACTGCCGGCCGGGCAGCCCACCCTGACCTTTCGCTACTGGGTCTTTACCCATGACCTTATTTACAGCCAGACCCAGGCCGCTTATTATGACACCCTCGAAGTCTTCGTTAACTCGGTAGATTATGCCGGGCGGCGAGATGATTTATGCCGTTTCGGCGGGACGTGGGTGCCAACCGAAGGAGATGGACTGATCCTCTGTGATGGCAACCCTACTCAAAACCCAACGCGCGATAACCCCCCTTATGATTCTGGTCTGCAAATAGCTTCTTTTACCTTCAATCCTGGCGACTATGCTGGGAGCAATGTGACCCTTATCTTTCAGGTTCACAACCGCATTGATGGTTACTATAACACCTGGGTCTACCTGGATAGCGTCACCCTGTCACCTTGAACAGAAAAGGACATAAAGTGCTATCAAGGCGGCCAATAAAACGGAGGTGATGGAAGAGTAGGAATGGAAATTAGCGGGCGGTACCAACTGGGAGAGGTCATCGGCCGGGGTGGTATGGCCACGGTCTACCGCGCCCTGGATGGCCAACTGGAGCGGGAAGTGGCCCTCAAGTTGCTGCTGCCTTACCTGAGCCACGATGACAGCTTGGCCCGCCGTTTCCAGCGGGAAGCGGCGGTCGTCGCCCGGCTGGAGCATACCCACATAGTGCCCATTTACGACGTCGGCGTCCACCAGGGACAGCCGTTCCTGGTCATGCGCCTGTTGCCGGGCGGCACGCTGCGCGACCAACTGGAGGCGGGAACCCTTTCCCGGGAGCAGTTGTGGCCCGTGCTCCACCGTGTGGCCGCCGCCCTCGACGCCGCCCACGGCCGGCAAATCATCCACCGCGACGTCAAGCCGTCGAACGTTCTGTTTGACGACCAGGGCGAGGCTTTTGTCGCCGATTTCGGTATCGCCAAAATTGTCGGCGATACCACGGGACCTGATCAGAAGAAAGTTTACACTGGTGGGAAGAAAAACCTCCACAGGTGAGTGCCGCTTGGCGGCAGAAGACGAAAGGGTGTGCGTTCACACTCT
>JAKEFB010000023.1 GCA_022616275.1 Chloroflexota bacterium | reverse complement strand
TAGCGTGATGCCAAAGATGGTGGGAATTGATTGAATGAGGCGGCGTACAAGATAGGCAATCATGACTTTTTCCCGGGGGAGAAGGAGGGCCGGCCGGTTTGAACGGCCGGCCCCCTTCTGGCTAAGCTAATATAGCTGCTTCAAGCCGCTTACTGCGTGAGGTACCACTCGTGAACATTGTACCAGAGGCTCCAGGTGTTGGGATCATAGTTCTGCAGCCGATCCCACCAGACGCCATTGGCCAGACCAACATACAACCAGGCGTAGGGCACGTCCTCGTGCATGAGCGCCTGATTCTCCTTGTAGAATGGGGCCCGGTCCTCTTGGGCGCAGCCCGGTACTGCCAGGCCGTCGGCCAGGTTGGCTTCGACCTGTTCGTTGTAGTAGGAGACGAAGTTAAAGCCGGCGCCGACCTCGTCGTTCTTGTAGGAGAACTGGCTACGATCGTCGGGCTCGGGGGCGCCGCCGCCAAAGCCAATGATCACGGCGTCGTAAGTTTGCCCCAGCAGATTCTGGACCACTGTGCCGAATTCGATGTAATTCAACGTAATCTCAAAACCAATGCTGTCGAGCGTGTCCTTCATCAAGACGCCGATGTTCTCGCGGGTTTCGTTGCCGGCGTTGGTCATCAAGGTAAAGGCCAGACGCTGCCCGTCCTTCTCGCGCACGCCATCACCGTCGCCGTCTACCCAACCGGCGTCGTCGAGGATGGATTGGGCCAGCTCGAGATCTTGCGTATAAGGCTCGACGTCGTTGTTGTAAGCCCACTCGATGGAAGGCCAGACGTTGGCCAGGGTGAGACCGCCCTGGCCGAAGACGACCTTATTGATGATCCCACTGTAGTCTATGGCGTTGGCGATGGCCAGGCGTACCGCTCTGTCACCCAGAACCGGATGCGGATCTTGTGGCAACGGCGGCTCGCCCTCGGTCCACTTGCCATCGGCTTCCACCACGTCATCCCAACCATTCTGGGGATTGGCCGGGTTGGCCAGGTTAAAGCCGACGAAGGTGTTGCCGTTGGTGAACCATTTGCGGATTTGTATCGGCTGCCCAGAGGCGATCTCGCCCTCGATGACGGAGACAAACTGCGGCCCAACGCCTCTGCCCATGGTATCGGTTTCGCCGGCCAGGAAGCCGGCCAGCTCGGCCGATTGGTCGGCGAAAACACGCCGCGTCCAGGTGTCCACGTTGGGCGCGCCCAGATAGTAATCGGGGTTGGCGTTCAGGGTGGCGTGGTCATCCGGCACCCATTCGCCGAAGGTGAACGGCCCGTTGGTGATGGACGGGGCGTTGTTTTCGGGGCTGTCAACGATGTTCTCCGGGTCGTTGTCGTAGGCGTGGGCCGGGAGAATACCCGTGCCCAGGTTGGTGAGCAGGGTGCAGTCCACGGTATTAAGGGTTAGCTCCACGGTGTAATCGTCAATCGCCTGCCAGCTATCCACGGTCTGGAAATTAGACCGGCGAGGCGAGGCGACCGAGTCGGTGTGGATGGCGTCCCAGCTAAAGACGACGTCGGCCGAGGTCACCGGCGTCCCATCCGACCAGGTAATGTCGTCGCGCAGATGGAACGTCCAAACCAGGCCGTCGTCAGAAACGTCCCAACTCTCGGCAATCTGGCCGATGACGTTGCCGGTGAACGCCTCAAGCGTGACCAACGAAAGGAACAACTTATTGGCAATGTCATTAGAAGCCTGATCGGAGATGACGACGGGATTCAAGGTGCTGCCGTCGGCGAAAGAGGACTCGACGACGTCGCCGCCCTGGGGGATGGGCGCGGCCGTGGGTTCGACGACCACTTCTTCAGTCACAACCCGGGTTACCTCGACGATTACCTCTTCGCCTTCCACCTCGACCACCCGGGTTTCGACAACCGTGTTCTCGACAACGCGGGTTACTTCGACAGCCCCGGCCTGGCAGGCCACCAGCACGAGGATGGAAACCGCGAAAAGTAGAGGGATCAAAAATCTCGTCCGAAACATGATATTCTCCTTCTCCCTAAAACTAAATTTGCATTTCCATAACCTTTTGTGTGGGGAACCGGTATCCAATTTCCTTATATGGGCAACCTCCTTACCGGCGTTAAGGCCGACATGACAGACGACAGCTCCTGACGATGGCGGGAAGACAGCTTTATTGACAAGAAGCCTTAATCGTTAATTCTATGGCAAAGAGCAGAGAACGTCAACAGAGTGACATGCCAGTGACAAATTAGGGCCGCTGCCCGGTGACTATCCCAGGCTCAGGCAGGGCTTTTAGCGCTGCTCCCGCTTGATTCAGGCACGGCCGACCCGATGAACCCCACCAGGTCCTGGCGCAGTTGGGCCAGGGACGGCCGGTGGATGTACATCATGTGGCCGGCTTCGTAGTAGCCCATGGAGATATTTTGCTGCAAGGCGGGATCCAGCTCCAGGTGATTGAAAGTGTACTCCGTGGCCAGGTAGGGGGTAGCCAGGTCATAGTAGCCGTTGGCGACGAAGAGTTTTAAGAACGGGTTCATAGACATGGCCCGGCGCAGTGTCTCGGCTACGTTGACGTACTCGTTCTGGTGTTTGTCGAATTTCCAGGGGTGGACCCGGTCGGTCAAGATTTCGTAGGGCAGGTCGCTGGCAAATTGCAGTTCCCGGCGCAGGTAATCATTGAGCGTGGCTGTGTATGCCCCCTGGATGGCCGCGTAGCTGGGGTCATACTCAAAATTTTCGCCGGCCGCGTCCCGGTCCACGCCGGTGAAGCGGCTGTCCAGCCGGCCGGTGGTCCGGCGTTGGTCGCGCAGCAGCTCTTTGACGAAGCGGAAAATCTCAATCCGCAAGTTGCTGCGTTCGACGTATTCGGGCGACAGGCCGGTGTAGCGGGCCAGCTTGCCGGCTATTGTTTCCCGTTCGCCGGCCGGCAGCGCCGCCCCTTTCATCAAGGCCAGGGTGTATTCGCCCAGGGCGAAGGCTTCCACCTCGGCCAGCGTCTGGCGCAGGTCGTGTTGTAAGCCGGCCGGTAGCCGGCGATGGTACCAGGCCGTGGCCGTATAGGTCGGCAGAAAGAGGATGTAGGGCAGGTCGTTGCCGACGGTGAAACGGGCCGTTTGGAAGTTGAGAATGGCCGAAACGAGCATGATACCGTTTAGATACAGACCGTGCCGGTCCTGGAGGTAGCCGGCCAGCCCGGCGGCGCGGGTCGTGCCGTAACTTTCGCCGATCAGAAACTTAGGCGACGTCCAGCGCCGGGCGCGCGAGGTGTAGAGGCGGATAAACTCGCCCACCGACTCAATGTCCTTGTTGAAGTCGTGGAACTGTTTTGACTTCTCGCCGGGTACGACCCGGCTAAAACCGGTGCTGACCGGGTCAATAAAGACCAGGTCGGTCACGTCCAGTAGAGAGTAGTCGTTGTCCACCAATTGGTAAGGGGGCGGCAGGGGCCGGCCGATCTCGTCCAGCAGCACCCGGCGCGGGCCGAGCAGCCCCAGGTGCAGCCAGACGGAAGAAGAACCCGGCCCACCGTTGAAGGAGAAGGTGACCGGCCGGTCGTGGGGCTGGTAGTGGCCGTCGCGGGTATAGGCGACGAAGAAGACGGCCGCCTTGGCTTTTTCCCCTTCGGCCTTGTCGTCTTTTTCTTCCTCTTCCTTGAGGATAATCGTGCCGGCCGTGGCCGTATAGCTGATCTCCTGTCCCCGGATTGTGACGGTGTGCTGGGTCTCAACCAGTTGCTCCTGCGGCTCCGGCCGCCTGGTCTCGTTATTGGTAGTTTCATTTTCCTTTGCCGGCATGATGCTCTCGTCCTTCTTGAAGATAGTGTGGCCTGTGGTGGCTGGTCCAGGATCTGGCCTTGTCGGAGACCGGCCACAGCCAACAATCTACAGCCAACAATGTGATTTCGATTGTAGCACGCTCCGCCCATTGAAACCGCACGAAAGTCCTGTTTTGGCCTGGCTTTTATTCCGGTACAATTGGCTTTTGAGAGGTTGAATCATGCTCTGTTCTGAGTGCGCAACGCCGAATCCGGCCCAGGCGCGTTTTTGCCTGAATTGTGGCCAGTCGCTGACGGCCGGCCTTGTCTGCTCGCTGTGCCACACGCTGCTGCCGGTCCAGGCCCGCTTCTGTTTCCACTGCGGCCACATGGTCGTCGGCGCGGCCGCCCCGGCCGAACGCCACTGCCCGGCCTGCGGCGTGGTGGTCGCTCCCGGCCAGGTCCAGTGCCACCATTGCGGGATCATGCTCATCCAGGTCAGCATCGCCCCGGCGCAGCCCCAGCCCGCCCCTTCTATCTCTCCTGCTCCACAACCCACGCCCCCACCAACCCCGTCGCCCCCTTCGTCCGATCACCTTGTCACCGGAGTTGGCCGGGCCAACTCATCACCCCCTCACCCCCTCACCCCCTCCCGGCCACTATCCGAGATGCTGCCCTCGCTGAAGAAATACCTGCCGGAACATCTTTTTGAGCCGCTGGAGCGCCGGCCGACGGAGCGCCAACTGACTGAGGTGGGCAGGCACCTGGTGGTCCTGCTGCGGACGGCCAAAACCTACCTGCCCCGGCCAGTCGTTCTTAACCCACAGCCAGGTAGCCAGCCGGCCGGGGGCATGGTCCAGGGCAGCTTCCTCTTCGTAGACGTGTCTGGCTTCACTCCCCTCTCGGAGCGGCTGAGCCGCTTCGGCCAGGACGGGGCCGAGCGGGTGACCAGCATCATCAACAGCCTCTTCTTCGACCTGGTCAGCATTCTCCTCAACCACGGCGGCTCGCTGCTCAAGTTTGGCGGCGACGCCTTGCTGGGGGTGTTTGAGGCCGACGCCAGCGGCGACATGAGCGGCGGCGCGCTGCAGGCGGCCCAGGCGGCGCTGGCCATGCAGGGCATCATGCCCAAATTTTCGGCCATCGAAGCGGCCGGCCAGACGATGGCGCTGCGAATTAAGTGTGGCATTTCTTCCGGCCCCTTCTTCGCCGCTCACATTGGCACGCCTCAGGATATGGCTTACGTGACCACCGGCTTCACCGTCAACCAGGCCGAGCGGGCTGAAGGCCAGGCCGAACCGGGCGAGGTGGCCATTACCCGGTCCACGTACGATCTGATCAAGGACCAGGTCGAGGTCGAGCAGCGGGCCGAAGACTTTTATCGCCTGCTATCGGCCGCCGGCGAAATGGACCCGGCCGCCCGTAAAGGCAAAGTGGTCCCCCTGGACGACGATCCCCCCGGCGACGGTCCCGAACAACTCACCTACCTGGTAGACCGGCTCGACCGGCTGACCCCTTACCTGGCGGCCGACCTGCTACCGCGGATGGTGACCAACCGGACAATGTGCAGATGGCTCCCGACCACCGGCCGGTAACGGTTATGTTTGTCAACTACCGGGGCATTAGCGACCTGATCCAGGAGCTGGGCGAGAGCCAGCCGGAAATCATTACCAACCAGTTGCACCGTTACTTTTGCCACATGGCCGACATCGTCGAAAAGTACGAGGGGACGCTGGCCCGGATGGACCAGTACGCCGTCGGCGACCGGCTGGTGATCTTCTTCGGCGCGCCGCGCGCCCACGAAGACGACCCGGTCCGGGCCGTGTACACGGCCCTGGAGATGCAGGCCGACACCCGGAAACATTTTGCCGCCTTGCAAACGGAAGCCGGCATCTATCGCTTTGACCAGCGCATCGGCATCAACACCGGCCACCTCTTTGCCGGCAACGTCGGTGCAGCCAATTTGCGCCAGGAATACACGCTGATGGGCGACGACATCAACATGGCCGCCCGGCTGATGTCTAAGGCCGAATGGGGTGACATTTTTGTCAGCAAGAAGACGCAGGAACGGGTCGCTCCGTTAGTTGAGCTGGAAAGTAAAGGGGAACTCAAGGTCAAGGGCAAGGAAGTTCCGATTCCGACTTTCAAAGTGCTGGGCCGGCGCGAGGCGGCCGGCCGGACGCGCGGCCTGGACAGCGGCGAATCGCCCCTGACGGGCCGGGACAGGGAACTGCAGGCGCTGCAAAGCCACGGCCAGGCCCTGCTGGCCGGCCGGGGGCAAATCGTGGCCGTCATTGGGGACAGTGGCCTGGGCAAGTCACGCCTGAAACGGGAATTGAACAACTGGATCTTTAACGCCAGGCCGGCCGGCGAGGTCAACTGGTTTGAGGGGCAATCCCTGTCCTTTAGCGAGCAGGTCAGCCACTGGCTCATTAACCAGATCCTTTACAGCGCCCTGGGTCTTAAGGCCGACGCCAACAAAGACGACATGCTCTTCACCCTCTGGAAGCGGGGCGAGTCGTTGCTGGGCAAAGAAACGGCCCGCGAGGCCATTCCCTTCCTGGCCCATTTGCTCAAATTACCGCTGGAAGGGGTGTGGGCCAAGTGGGTGGCCGAGCTGGAACCGAACGTCCGCCAGAAACAGACCTTCTGGGCCATGCGGCAGTTCTTTACGGCCGTGGCCGAGCAAAAGCCGACGATCATTGCCCTGGAAGACCTGCATTGGGCCGACGAAGCGTCGCTGGCGCTCATCGAGGACCTGTTCACCGTCACCGACCATGCCCCGTTGATGTTTTACCTGATTTTGCGCCGGCAACGGGACAAGGGGAGCTGGCGGCTGCGGGATAAAGCCGAAAGCGCTTTTCCCCATCGTTACACGGAAATCGGCCTGGCCCCGCTCAGCAAGGCCAACAGCCGCCGGCTACTGGGCCGGCTGTTGCCGGGAGCGAAATTCAGCGACGAAACGGTCGAGGAAATCTTGAATAAGGTCGCCGGCAACCCGTTTTACCTGGAAGAAGTCGTCCGCTCGCTGATGGAAAGCAGCGCCGTCGTCCCCGATCCCGACAACCCCGGCCAGTGGCAGGTCACTCACAGAATTGACGAGATTGCCGTACCCGATAGCCTCCAGGGAGCCATCGTCGCCCGGCTGGACCGCCTGCCGGAAGACGTGCGCCAGGGGCTGCAGATGGCGGCGGTCATCGGCCGGCGCTTCCAGGCCCGGCTGCTCAGGGGGCTGGCGACCGAGTCAGAGCTGGAGCGCTGGCTGGCTGAGCTGGAACGGGTGGGCCTGATTCGCCTGTCGGAAGTGGACCGGGCGACCAGTCGCAGAGGGGCCAAGATTGCCGACCTGCTCAACGTGCTGATTGGCGACAACGCGCCGAAAAAGGCGGAAGAACAAGAACAGGTCTACACTTTCCCCGACGCCCTGGTGCAGGAGGTGGCTTACGAGAGTCTACTGGCCCAGCGCCGCCAGCAGTTCCACCGCCAGGTCGGCGAGGCCCTGGAACAGTTATTTGCCGGCCGGCTGGACGAAGAGTGCGAGATGCTGGCCTACCACTTCGGCCGCAGCGACGACCAAGCCAAAGCAATGCACTACCTGGAAAAGGCCAGCCAGGTGGCCCAGGCGGAGTTTGCCAACGAAACAGCCGTCCAGCACAGCAGCGAGTTGCTGGAACGGCTGGGCGACGACGACGGCCACTGGCAGCGGCGCTTTGACGTCCTCAAGCGGCGGCAGCAGGTCTACGGCCTGCTCGGCCGCCAACTGGAGCGGGAAGCCGACCTGCAGACGATGTTGCAACTGGCCGAAGCTCACCAGGACGAGGCCCGCCGGGCCGACGCCCTCAACGGCCTGGCCGACTTTTACCAGTGGACCGGCCGCTACGACGACGCCGTCCAGACGGCCCAGGAAGCGCTGGCGCTGAAAGAGGCCCAGGCGGACAAGGCCGGCCAGGCGGCCGCCCTGCACCAGATTGGCGTGGTCCATTACTACCGGGGTAACTATCCCCAGGCCCAGCCGGCCCTCTCCCAGGCGGCGGCGCTGCGGCGCGAGGTGGAAGACCCGGCCGGCGAGTCCTGGAGCGAGCTGTACCTGTGCATGATCAATTTCGTCGCCGGCAACTACGGCACGGCCCAGCACCACAACGACCTGGCCTTGCAGGCGGCCGAGTCTCGCCAGGACTGGCTGCAAATGGGCATCCACCTCAACAACGGCGCCCGGATTGCCCACCGGCTGGGCGAATACGAACAGGCGCTGGCTCACTTTGAGCAGGCGCTGGAATATCGCCGCCGGGTGGGCGACCGCACCGGGCAGGGCTTCACCCTCTACGGGGTTGGGTTGGTGCGCTTCTGCCTGGGCCAACTGGACGAGGCAGAAGCAGCCCTACAAAAGTCGCTGGAAATCCGGCAGGCGATTAACGACGAGCGCGGCGCCGGCTACTGCACTTATGGCCTGGGGCTGGTGGCCACCGGCCGGGGCCAGTTAGCAGAAGCGGAGGGCCACTTCCGGCGGGCGGCCGAGACCTTCGAGCGGCTCGGCCTGCGGGGCGAGCTGGTCACCGCGCTCTCCTTCCTGGGGCAGGTCTACCTGGCCCAGGGCCAGCCAGACGAGGGCTGCCGCTTCTCGCAACAGGCGATTGACCTGCTGGCCGGCCAGCAGAACGTCGAAGAAGTGCAGCAGATTTACTTTAACCACTACCGGGTGCTGCAAGCCCTGGGCGACCCGGCGGCGGCCGGCGCGCTGGCCCAGGCCCGCCAGGCCATGCAGCAGCAGGCCGAAGCCATCGCCGACCCGGAGAAACGGCAGACGTTCCTGGAGAAAGTGAAGGTCAATAGGGAGATTGCGGCCGCAGCCTAAATGGATTTCATTTCCCAAACGTCGAGCGATTTGAGCCGGATACGGCCGTCACGGGCCAGCAAGCCGACACCCACGCTATCGGATCGGGAAGGGTAAACGCGGGTAGCCAGACAGGCACGGCCGTTGGCAAAGACCTCAATGACCGACCGATCGAGCAGAATGTGTAGCGATAAATGCTCACCAGGCGCCAGATCAATTGGTAATGAGCAAGGTTGCCTGTCTACCTCATCGTCTAAACTGGATTGCTCTCGCTCAATGACCAGGCGTTTTTGCGCCGGCTGGTACACGATGCGTGTTTGCTCCTCGCCGTCCGGTGAACGGCGTAGCAGCAAGCCACCTCCGGCCACCTCATCGGCTTCAAATACGGCAGCCAGTTCCAGACAATCGCCCTGAACGTCCGCCAACAGTTCAAATGAACCAAGATTAAGCCCAACCCCTTCATAATGCCAGCCCCGGCCGCGTAAGGCTTTCAGCTCCGGCACAGGCGCCAGGCCCAACGTGTTGTCTGGCCGCAGCGACAGTTCAATGGGGGCGGACATGACGCCGGCCCAACCGGCTTCATGATAACGCTGCGGGCTGCGCCCCTCTTTGAGCCAGCCCCACATCAGGTGACGGCCGTCATCCGCTCGCATCACCTGTGGCGCATAAAAACAGTGCCCATGCACCAAAATGTTCCCTGTCTCCGGTGTGAACCGGTGGTCTTGCAGGCGGCCGGTGTAATAAACCGGGTACAGCAAATCGGTATGTGTGGCCTGGACTGAAAAGATGAGCGCCTGCCTGTCGCCAAAGTCAAGCAGATTCGGGCATTCCCACATCGTTCCTGTCCAGAAGGGTCCAGAGTCGTTCACGTCACCCCTCAGCAACGGATGCAAATACTCCCAGTTGACCAGATCATCAGAGCGGTAAAGGAGTATTAAACCGCCAACGCCTTCCTCTTTACTGCCGATGACCATGTAATAACGGCCGTCAGCCCGCCACACGTAAGGATCGCGAAAATGGCCGCCGCTGCGATGTTCCAACTCCGGCGGCGGCCCGGCAATGACCGGATTATGGGCCGGTTTCGTCCAGGCCAACAGTTCATCCGAACCGGTTGCCAGGCACACCACCTGGGGAGAAACGCCGGTATAAACCAGCGTGGGTACGCCGTCGTCATTCACAGCGCAGCCAGACCAGCAACCTTCCTCGTCTGGGCCGCCCGGCGTCGGCGCGAGAGCGATGGGCAAATCCCGCCAGTGAACCAGGTCCTCGCTGGCGGCGTGGCCCCAATGAATGGTGCCATGAAACGGGCCATTGGGATTGTACTGGTAAAATAGATGGAATTGGCCCTGCCATTGAATCAGCCCATTGGGATCATTCATCCAATTCGCTGGCGGTAAAAAATGATAGGCCGGCCGGTGCGGATCGTGGGCCAGCGCTCTTCGTTTTTCTTGAAAGGAAGCTGTTTTGGGCAACGTTGCCGGCATCATTTTGCTCCGATCAACGCGGTTGCAAGGCGCTAAATATGGACAGGAAGACCACAGTACCCAGCACCGCCACGAAAAAACTTATCAGGGTAAATCCGAGAACCGGGTCCCGGCCGACCAGGTTAGCCGTAAAGCCACCAGCGAACGCACCAATGACGCCGGCCACACTATTCGCCAGGTAATTCTTCAGCGCCGTGCGGCGGGTGATCTGGCTGGCCACCCAGCCGGCGACAACCCCAAGGACAATCCAACTAAGCACACCCATGAGAGACCTCCTTTAACTACCCTTTGATGCCTGACGTGGCGATGCTCTTGACAAAGGCGCTCTGGAAGGCAAAAAAGAAGGCCAACACCGGGAGCGTAATCATCGTCGTGTAAGCCATCACTTCGCCCCATTGCACATCACGCTGGAAGAAGAACTGTAGCCCAACCATCACCGGCCGCAGTTCGTCGCTTTGAATGGTCATGATTGGCCACAGGAACGCGTTCCAACTGCCAATAAAGGTCAGGATCGCCACGGACGCAAACACTGGACCAGAGATGGGCACAATGATGCGATAAAAAATCTGGAAACGGCTGGCCCCATCCACCAGTGCTGCCTCGTCCAGTTCCTTGGGAATTTCCTGGAAGAATTGGTAGAAAAGAAAGATGGAGAAAGCGCTGGCGATAAAGGGAATGATCTGGACATGATAGGTGTCCAGCCAGCCCTGGGCCAGGCTGATCCCCTCTTCAAAGGAAAGGGTTGGCAGCCGGCTGACCAGCAACAGCAAGGGCATAACGGCCGCCTGGCCGGGGATGATGAGTGTGGCGATAATGAGGGACAGAATGAGCTGTTGACCCCGCCACTTCAGTCGCGACAGCGCGTAGGCGGCCATGCTGTTCACTGCCAGCGCCAGTACAATCGTTACCGCTGATATAGCCAGAGAATTGATAATGTAACGCGGGAAGTTGCTGTCGGTAAAGACCCTCTGGAAATTATCCAGAGTCAGCTCGCCAGCCGGCAAGAAGGCCCGCACCGAGCGCAGATCGCTAAAGATCTGCACGTTGCTCGTCTTGAACGAGGAGACTATCATGAACACCAGCGGAAAGGTGAAGAAGAAAACCAGGATAAGCAGCGGCACGTAGCGCAGCGCCATCGTGACTGCCGGCCGTAGCGGCCGCCGCCTGGTCTGGATAATGGTTGGACTGGCTGGTATGGTGGTCATCATCAGGCACTCCTTTCTCTTACAGCCTGGCGTTGCACCAGGTTTACGCCAACAATAATCAGGAAAAATATCACCGCAATGGCTGAGGCATAAGCAATATTTTGTTCGCGGAACCCGGTGCGCACCATGTGAAAAACGGTCGTCGTCGTGGCATCGTCGGGGCCGCCGTTGGTCATGACGAACACCTGGTCAAACAATTGGAAGGCGGCGATGGTAATGGTCAGAAAGATAAAGACCATTACGTTACGCAGTCCCGGCAGGGTCACGTAGCGAAACCTTTGCCAGGTATTAGCCCCGTCAATGCTGGCCGCCTCGTAGAGGTGCTCTGGTATTTGCTGCAAGCCGGCCACGAACAACATCATCTGGAAACCCGCACCTTGCCAGATAGACATAATGATGATGGCCCACATGGCAATGCCCGGTTCGCCCAGCCAGTTGATGGGCCTGATAGCGCCAAACGTGAGCGCCCCCAGCATCTCGTTGACCAGGCCGTTATTAAAGTCATAGAGGAACCGCCAGACGATGGAGACGACGACCATGGAGGTGACAACCGGGGCAAAGTACATGGAACGGAAGAAGGTTTCACCGCGCAATCCCTGGTTGACGAGCAGCGCCAAAAGTAATCCCAGGCCGGTCTGCAAAGGGATGACGACCAGAGCGAAGAAGAAATTGTTGACCAGCGAGCGCATGAAGGTGGGGTCGCCAGCCAGAATGAAGTAGCGCGTCTCTCTGATGTCAACCGAAAACCATTCCGTCAGGTCGGCATACTGCGGATAATTCTCCTCGTCACGGGTAAACTCGCGCGAGCGCGGGTAGGTTAAGTTCCCCGCCTCATCCAGCAGGAACTCGCCCGTCGCTTCGTCTACCAGCGGCTCCAGGGGTAGTATGGCCAGCTTCAATAGCCTTCCGTAATTGCGTAGCCCGACGAATTCAGTCGGGTTGGCGGAGATCAGGCGCTGGTTGGTGAAACTGTAGTAGATGCCCCCGAAAAAGGGGCCAATGAGAAAGACAAGCAGCAGCACGAACGCGGCGCCTCCCATGAGCAGGCCAGGGATGATTTGGGGCTCAGTTTCGGTTTTCTGCCGCTCTTTTCGCATGGTAACAGTTGATATTGTCATCTCTTTTGCTCCTTCAAGATTCGGATGTAGCTACCGGTTCGGTCACCTGGCTCTGACTTTCCCCACTGATGAAAAAGGCGGCCGGATCAAGTTGGTAGATGTCCAGGGCG
Organism: Chloroflexota bacterium; assembly: GCA_022616275.1. Taxonomy (GTDB): domain Bacteria; phylum Chloroflexota; class Anaerolineae; order Promineifilales; family Promineifilaceae. Next base: position 38,969 of record JAKEFB010000023.1, on the reverse strand, counting down.
TTTAACTGTACCTGGCCGCCATCCACAAATAATTCCAGACCCAAACTGTCATCGGCCGGGAAAATCTGCTCGGTAAAAACAACCTGGCCATCGTTGCCAAAAACTTCGACCGACGAGCGATCCACAAAGATGTGCAGCCGGATGATGCCCTCAATGGCTGGCATCACGGCCGTGTGAATGCCAGGAAAATTCGAGTTGAAATCTACCCGCCCAGAGCGCATCCGATCCACGAATAAGGTTCGATCTTTCAAGGCATAACCAATGGTGGTGTATTCGTCTTCCCCGACACGCACACGCAAACCAAAGCGGTCGGCATCTTCAAGGCTCTCAATCTGGAATTCAGCGATGATTTCGAGCGTCTCCCCGGTTACCTCGTCTAGCAAAGTGGAACCGGCCGTAACCACCTCATTGCGCCACTCATCATGCTCATCACGCAGTTGTTCCAACTCGGCGATTGGCCGTTGGGCCAACCGGATACCCTCTGGCGTCATCGTCAAGGCCAGTTCACGGGGGATGGTGAACGCGCCACGCCAGGTTGATGTCGGAATATCCTGGGCATAGCTCCAGTTATTCATCCAGGCCAGCCACAGGCGCCGGCCGGCCGGTACATCACTCCACGACTGCGGCGCATAAAAATCCGCGCCAAAATCGGCCCAGAGAATCGTCTCTTTATCATTTTCACTGGTGAATGCCTGGCCATCAAAACTGCCAATGAAGTATTGAACGCCGCTGCCGCCGGCCGGAGCGCAGTCGCCAATAGCGACGGCCAGCACCCAGCGCGTCTCCGGTCCGCCATCCACCGGCAGTTCAAAAAGGTCTGGGGTTTCCCACACCCCGCAAGTAGCCCCATACGTCAGCCCAAAGCCGCCGCTCGACTCCCAATTTTTCAGGTCAGGGGAGGTGAAAAAGAGGACGATGTTTCCGGCGCTGACGGCCATCACCCAGTGCCCGTTTCCCTCACCCGTTTCATACCAGAAAACCTTTGGGTCGCGGAAGTTTCTGATGTTATTTGGCGGTTCCAGGACCGGGTTGCCTTCATACTTCATCCACGTCCGGCCTTTGTCTGTGCTGAAGGCAATGCTTTGCATCTGCCGGCCGCGGGTATCGTGGGTAAAGATAGCCACCATCGCTTCTTCGCCGAACCCGGCCGTGTTCTGCCAATCAATCACCGCGCTGCCAGAGAATATCGTGCCAATCTCGTCCGGATAGAGGGCAATGGGCAGATGGGTCCAATTCACCAGGTCGGTGCTGACGGCATGGCCCCAGTGCATGGGTCCCCAAACCGTAGCTTGCGGGTTGTGTTGAAAAAAAAGGTGGTACTCGCCGTCATAAAATACCAGGCCGTTCGGGTCATTTACCCATTTTCCTGGGGGGGTTACGTGGTATTGAGGCCGATAAGGTTGGTTCAGTGGCATTGGGGTATTCGTCTCTGCCTGGTTTGTTGCTGTAGCACACCCAGGCAGAATGATCAACGCCGCCGCGATCCCCATCAAGGTTACAAACTTCTGCCAGTTTCTCTTCCCGAACATGATGGCCCTCTTCTACCTGAGTGGACGATCAACGTAACCTGAGTCTGGTAGGCAAAATGATGGCCTGAAGGGGCAGGAGGTACCTCCTGCCCCAGGAATTAACTGACTCCTACTCTTGGAAACCGTAGCCGCCGTTATCCTCGATATCCCGCTCGACGGCATCTACGGCATCATCCAGGGCATCCTGCACGTTGCCGCCGTCGCGAATAGACAGCCCCGCCTGCTCAAACTGGCTGGAGATGGTCAGGTAGCCAGGTGTTTCTGGGCGTACTAAAGCAAAGGCTTCGGCCATATCAAAGAAGATGCGGAATGAGCCACCCTCGCCGTAAAGTTCAGTCATGTTGGCCGCCACTTCCGTGGTTGGGATCAGGCTTGACGTTTCCGACATGAGGGCGATGTTTTCCGGGGTCATGGTGAAGAAGACAAATTCAAAAGCTCCTTCGCTGGCCTCTTCGGAGCAATTCGTGCTAACGCCCATTTGCCAGGAGCCGGCGCCAATCACCGGGCCATTGCCAAAATCGGGCGGAGGCAGGAAGAGGGCGTCATCCCCGTATTGGTCAAGGACGGAGCGGGCCGCCCAACTGCCGGTATACCACAGCGGAATGCGGCCTTGCAGGAAGCCCTGGTCGTCGGCCGGGGTTGCCGGGGCATACCCCTCAGTGAACAGGCTTTGGAACCACTCGGCCCAGGCCACTGCTTCGGGGCCGTTGAGGACGCTTTCTGCTTCCAGATAGTTGTCGCGGTTGATCAGATCACCGCCAAAGCTCTGCAACATCGGCGAGTAAGCATAGGGCCACCATTCACCGGTGTAACCGGCGTTGACGTCAAAGGGGTATTCAAATTCACCGGATTCTTTCAGGGTATCCAGCGCAGCCATGAATTCGTCCAGCGTCCACGGTTCTTCGATGGTGGGGGCGCGGATACCGTATTCATCCAGGATGGATTGGCGGGCATAGACGAGTAGGGCAACGTCAAACTGGCCCAGCGAATAAATCTGGCCGTTGTAACGGCCGACATCGTTGTCCAGGACACCCATTTCGTCAATCTCGGCTTCGGTGATGGGCAGGGGCTGAATGTAGCCCGACCAGGCAAAGTTGGGCACGGTGGGCGCATCCAGGTCTATGATACAGGGCAAACTGCCGGCGACTGAAGCGGCGGCGACAGAGTCGTTATAGGAGGCCTGGGGGAATGACTCAATCACGACCTCATACTTGTCGCTCTGGGCATTGTAATCGGCAACCCACTGTTCAATCACGGCCAGTTCATCAGGGTTGCCGGCCGAATGCGTCCACAAACCAAGCGTGGTCTTTCCGCTGGCCGTGGTTGGTTCTTCCGCCTCTCCTTCTTGAACGGCCGTCTCAGCCGGTTCAGTTGTTTCTTGAGTCGGTTCCGCTCCACCGCCGCCACAGGCGACTAACAACAGGGCTGCTGACAGGCAAGCTGAAGCGAACCACCATCTATGCTGGTTTTTCATGGTTTCTCTCTCCTTATTTAATTACCGGATTTTGTTTCGTAGGCTGAAATGGTAGGGCTATAACGACTAAAGATACGGGGTAGGGAACGATCAGACCTTCCTCGTGTTAAAGCGAATAAGAATCACCTCCTCCTCTACTTGTCAGACCTACGGGGTTTCGGAAACCCCGTAGGTCTTGCCTATATGCTTAGACTGACGAACGTTCTATCAATGGACACGCCATCTTGTGCTGCACGGCCGGCTCCTGGCTGGCCTGGGGATTGTCAATCAGGTGCAGCAAATGCTCGACCGCCCATTGGCCCATCTGGTAATGGGGTAGTTCCATCGTGGTTAAGGGTGGGTACAAGTGAGCGGCAATGATTTCCTGGTTGTCAAAGCCAATTACGGCCACGTCGTTGGGGATGGACAAATTGAGTTTGCGCAAGGCGTCATAGGCGCCCATGGCCATGCGGTCATTGAAACAAAATAGAGCGGTTGGCGGATTGGGCTGTTGCATGAGGGCCATCGTGGCATCATAGCCACCGGCCTGATCGCTCCTGGCCGCCACGATGAGATTCTCCTCGTAGGGGATGGCCCATTCTCCAAGGGCCTTCTGGTAGCCTTGCCAACGGCCGCTGGTTGCTGGAATCGGGTCTTCATTGTTCAGGTAACCAATACGCCGGTGCCCTTTGGCCAATAAGACTTTGGTTGCTGTGTACCCGCCGGCGACCTCATCGGGAACAACGGAAGGCAATGAGCGGTCTCCACAGTAGCAGTCCAGCAGCACCGCAGGCACCTCCCGAATAGGATCAGGGGGAAAAACCTGGCGGTGATACATGGCGGCATAAATGATGCCATCTACCTGTCGTTCCAGCAGTACGTCTACGGCCACCTCTTTCATCTCCTGGTTACGGCCGGTGTTCACCAAAAGCAGCAGTTTCTCAAAACCCCAGGCGAAATCTTGGGCCCCTTGTATCATACGTACCGCATATGGAGTAGTGGCGATTTCGTCAGAAATAAAGCCGATGGTATGGGTGCGCCGGGCACGCAGCCCACGGGCCAGGGCATTTGGTCTGTAACCTAATTCTTTGACCGCTTCCCAAACCCGCTCTTGCGTTTCCTCGGGAATGTTGGCATCGGGCACATTGTTGATAACGAAGGAGACCGTTGTTTGGGAAACACCGGCCAATTGGGCCACATCTCTCATCGAAGGTCTTGTTGCTTTATTCGTTCGTTTAGCCATGTCCCAATTGTAAGACATTAAGAAAGCAGGTGTCTACTGTTTACTAATACGATTTAGTAAATCGTATTAGTAGATTAGCAGATAATCTGACGTTTGTCAAGCACCTTGTGCCGTATCTTACCGTTTTGGATGACCAACAGGAGTACAATACGCCGTAAAGCAGTTATCTCCAGGTTGCGCCTGCCTATCGGCCGGGCAATCCCTGGGCGAGATCGGCGAGGAAGAACAAATGACTATCCAGGTCATGGCCCGGCTAATGGCCGAAGAAAAAGAAGGAAACCAGGAAGCGTGAGCGCCAGAAACCACCGGCCCAGCCTGGCCGAAGCCATCCTCTACGTCAGCCTGCCCTTCATTTTCCTCTTCCTGGCCCTGGTCCGGCCGGCGGTTTCCTTTTACGCCCTGCTCCTGGCTCCCATTGCCCTGGCGGCCGTGCTGTATGAGTTCGCTGGCGGCACGCTGGTCGCCCTGGTGGCGATGGTAGGGGTTGCGCTGCTCATTGCCCTGGACCCTGTGGCATCGCGCCGGGCAACCATGCTCCAGGATATCTGGCCCATTCTAGTCGTCTACCTGGCCGCCGGCCCCCTGGTGGGCTGGCTGGCGGCGCGAGAACGGGCGCGGGCCAAAGCGCTGGCCGCCATCAGCGACGCCGGCCGGGAAATCGCCGCTTCGTTGGACCTGGACCGGACGTTGCAGTTGGTGATCACCAAAGCGGCCGAAACGCTGCCCATGGACGCCGGGGCCCTGTTCCTGTTTGACGAAGAGTCCAAGGCGGCCGGGCAGCCCATGCACCGGGTCGCCGCCAGCTACAACCTGGCCCCCGGGGACGAAGACCGCATTACCTTCGCTTTTCACGAGGGCGTGCCCGGCTGGGTGGTGAAACATCGTCAGCCACTGCTGGTGCCGGATGCCACGGCCGACCCCCGGGTTCACCCTTACGTGGTAGAAGGCGGCGTGCAGGCGGTGATGGCCATTCCCCTGATCGCCCGCGAGAAAATAGTCGGCGTGCTCAACCTCTTCTACCGGACAAAAGTGAGCAGCTTTGACGACGAAACGCTGCGCCTGGCCCAGGTCTACGCCGATCAGGCTGCCGTCTTTATTGAGAATGCCCGGTTGGTCGGCGAGCTGCGCCGGGCCGCGACCGAGCTGGAAACCCGGGTGGAGCAGCGCACCCGGGAGTTACGAGAGACGCAGGCCCGGGTGGTCCGGGCCGAGAAGCTGGCCGTGGTCGGCCGGCTGGCCGCCTCAGTGGCTCACGAAGTGAACAACCCCCTGCAGGCCGTTGCCCTGCACCTGCAACTGATGGCTGAGGAAGGGTTGAACGAAGCCGCTAGAGAGCAGATGGCTATCGTCCGGCAGGAATTGGACCGTATCGCCGCCATTGCCAACCGGTTGCTGGATTTCCAACGGCCGAAAGAAGGCTACCGGACGCCGCAGAACGTGGTCGGGCTCCTGGAAGAGGTCCTGACCCTGGCCGGTAAGCAACTCCAACAGGCGAACGTCGCCGTGTTCTGCCAGGGATTGGACCACCTCAGCCCCGTGCTGGCCGATGGCGGCCAGTTGAAACAGGTTTTTCTGAACCTGGTGCTCAACGCAATGGAGGCGATGCCCGGCGGCGGCCAACTGCACATTGCCGCCGAGCAGGTAAACGGAACGGTCGCCCTGAGCTTCAGCGATACCGGCGGCGGCCTGGTCCCTGAGGCCATCGCCAACCTCTTTGAGCCTTTTTTTTCCACCAAGCACGAGGGCACCGGCCTGGGTCTGGCCGTGAGCCAGGAGATCGTCGTGGCCCACGGCGGAACCCTGGAGGCAGCCAGCCAGTCCGGCCGGGGGGCGACGTTTACGGTAAAATTACCGGCCCATCAGGAAAGCCCATGACCACGCAGCCATCGCCCGGACGCATCCTCGTCGTTGACGACGAGGCCAACATTCGCAATGGCCTGCGCGTCGTGCTGGCTAAAGACGGGCACGAGGTCCGGGACACAGGCACGGCCAAAGAGGCGCTGGCCCTGCTGGCCACCTTTCCCTGCGAGGTGGCCATCGTGGACATCCGCATGCCGGGGATGTCCGGGGTGGAACTCCTGGCGGCCATTCGCGACCGCTGGCCGTACACCGCGGTTATCCTTCTGACCGGCCACGGCACTTTGGAGACGGCCATGACGGCTGTCAAAGCGGGGGCAGCCGATTACCTGCTGAAGCCGGCCCAACCCGAGGCGATCCGCCAGGCGGTCGCCACAGCTCTGGCCGCTGCCCGGCGCCACCAGGAACAGGCCCACCTGCTGGATTCGCTGCGAACCGGCCTGCAGCGGCTGGAGGAACTACCGGCCACGCCACCGCCGGCCGGCAGTCCTTCGAGGACTCAGGACCTATCCGGCGAGCGCCTGCTTGTAGTCGGCGAGATACAGGTAGACCGCCAGGCCCACGAGGTTCGCCGGGGCGGCGAACCCGTGTCGCTTAGCCCCTCCGAATTCAATCTCCTGGTCGCGCTGGCCGAGCGGGCCGGCCGGGTGGTTGACTACATGACCCTGGTGCGGCTGGTCCTGGCATACGAGGCTGAGCCCTGGGAAGCGAAAGAGTTGATCAAGCGTCACATTTTTGCCTTGCGGCAGAAGATCGAGGCAGATCCTGCTTCTCCTCGTTACATCCTCAACGTGCGGGGCATTGGCTACCGGCTGGCAATGCCTGAGGCAGGCCGCTAAAACGCTTCCTGACCAAATCGTCACGATTTGGTAACGAACCCGTTTCCGCCTTCTCCCACTTTTTTCCTTATAGTCGTAGTCATCACGCGTAATAGCTTCTTCGGTCCTTCGGCCGCCAGAGGATAGGCTCATGATTAACGCCCTGTTGCCTGAACAGTTACGTCGCCAGTTTGACGCTTCGTGGGTGACCTTCGAAACTACGGCCACCCTGGAGCCGGTTACCGGCATCATCGGCCAGCCCCGTGGGGTTCAAGCCATTGAGTTTGGAACCGGTATCAAAAGCCCCGGCTATAACATCTACGTCCTGGGAGAATCGGGGACCGGCCGAACAACCGCCATTCAACGGTTTGTCGAGCGCCGGGCGGCCGATGAACCCGCTCCGCCTGATTGGGTATACGTCCACAATTTCCGCGAACCGCACAAGCCACTGGTCATTCGCCTGCCCTCTGGAACAGGCTGCCAGTTTCGCGAATCCCTGCACAATCTGGTCAACCAGTTACGGCAGGAGATTTCCCGCGCCTTCGACAACCAGGCCTTTCGCGACGCTGCTCTCGAAGTGGAACATGACCTGGATGCGCAGCGGGAAAAGTTGCTGGCCGGGCTGCAGGCCAGAGCCAACGAGATGGGCGCGGCCGTATTACAGACGCCGGAAGGCTTGCGAATTGCGCCATTTCGGGACGGTCGGCCTGTTCGGCCAGAACAGTTCGCCGATCTGCCGGCGGCCGAGCAGGCAGCCTGGAAAGCGATCGACCACAGCCTGCAACACGAACTCAACGAAGTGTTACACCAGGCTCACAAGCTGGAAAGTGACGCTCAAAACGGTCTGGCCACGCTCAAGCAACGGGTGGCCAGTTCCGTCGTTGACGGGCGGATAGCCAAGTTGAAGCAGGAGTTTGCCGGACTCGATAAGGTTGAGGCCTATCTCGACGAGGTTCATCAAGACGTGCTGGACAACGTTGACCTCTTCCGGTCAGACAATGAGGACGGCGCAGAGGACCCGGCGTCTTTGCCGGCCGAATGGTTTCGCCATTATCAGGTCAACGTCCTGGTTGACCACAAAGAGAGCCAGCACGCGCCGGTTGTCATCGAATACAACCCCAGCGTTCCTCGCCTGCTCGGCCGGGTGGAACACGAAGTGCGTCGGGGCGGAGCTGTCGTCACGGACTTTACCCTCTTGCGGGCTGGGGCCCTGCATGCCGCCAACGGGGGATACCTCGTTATGCGCGCCCGCGACCTGTTTGCCCAAGCTTGCTCGCAAGCCGCCGGCTGCTGGGAAGCCCTCAAGAGAAGCCTGGTCGGGCAGGCGATTCGTCCTGACGATCCAGCCACCCGGGGTGGCTGCGCCACCCGTACGCTCGACCCTGAACCCATCCCTCTCAACGTCAAAGTGGTCCTGATCGGGCCGCCCGGCCTCTATTACCACCTCCACAACGTGGACGAGGATTTCCGAACCCTCTTCAAGGTCGTGGCCGATTTCGACGAGGTCGTAGAGCGCACCCCGGAAAATGAGATGGCTTATGCGACCTTCATCACCAGCTTGGTCCACGAAGAGGAGCTGCGATACCTGGAACGCCAGGCGGTCGGCCGGATTGTCGAATACAGCTCCCGGCTGGCAGGCGCCCAGAACAAGCTGAGCGCTCGCTTTGGCGACATGGCCGACCTCATCCGTGAAGCCAATTACTGGGCCACAGCCGCCGGCCGGGAAGTGGTAACGGCCGGGGACGTGGACAGGGCTGTTGCCAGCCGCCAGTACCGGCAGAATCGCGTTGAGACCCGCCTGCGAGACCATCTACTAGAAGGCAAACAGCTCGTCGCGACCGAAGGAGAGGTCGTGGGTCAGGTCAATGGTCTGTCGGTAAGCCGAGTCGGCGAGCACGCCTTCGGCCACCCCACGCGCGTAACGGCCCGCGCCTACGTGGGCAAGCAGGAGGTGGTGCAAATAGACCGCGAGGTAGAGCTGGCCGGCCCGATCCATAACAAAGGATTGCTGACTCTTGTGGGCTATCTTGGCGGCCAGTACGCCGGCGACCAACCCCTTTCCCTCTCGGCCCAGATTACCTTTGAGCAAAGCTATGGCGGCGTTGACGGCGACAGCGCCTCCTCTACCGAGTTGTACGCCCTGCTTTCCAGCCTGTCGGAGATTCCCATTCGACAGGGAATTGCGGTGACTGGCTCCGTGAACCAGCGGGGCGAGATCCAGGCCATTGGTGGGGTCACGGAAAAGGTAGAAGGCTGGTTTGCCGTCTGCCAGGCCCGGGGCCTGACCGGCGAGCAAGGGGTCATTATCCCGCAGTCCAACGTGTCTGACCTGATGCTGGCCGAGACCGTCATTCAGGCGGTAGCCGAGGGTACATTCCATCTATGGGCGGTGACGAGCGTTGAGGAGGGCATTGAGCTGCTGACCGGCCGGCCCGCAAGTGAGATCCATACCGCCGTTAAGAAACGGCTGCGAGAACTGGGCGAAACGATGGCCCGGTTTGGTAAGGAGCTATGAACGAATTAGAGTTTTTGTTTGCTGTACGTATCGTCGTTGCTGCCTTGTTGGGAGCGTTGGTGGGCCTGGAACGAGAGATGCACGGCCGGGACGCCGGCCTGCGCACCTATGCAGCCGTCTCTCTGGGGGCCTGTGCCTTCGGCCTGATTTCGGCCAACGCTGCCGGCGTAACGGACACAACCCGTATTGCTGCCCAGGTAGTGACGGGCATCGGCTTTTTGGGGGGCGGCGTCATTTTGCGTGGCCAGAACCACGTTCACGGATTGACGACGGCCGCCACGTTGTGGGTCTCGGCCGCGGTGGGACTGGCCGTCGCTTACGGGATGTATCTGCTCGGAGCCGTCGCGGCCGGGACGAGCTTGCTGTTGCTCCTGCTGCACCATCTGCCGGTCCTGGCCCAGCGCCACCTGGATGGCGATTGCCCGTCGCCGGTGCTGGAGAATAAGGAGGCGGCCAGGCCGTAACCATTTCGTCACTAAACCGTTTCCACAAGCCGACCGTTTTCGGTTCATAGTACAGGCGTATTTACCTTACCGATCCGAAAGAGAGGACTTTTTATGAAACTTACCAAACAGTACGACGCCATTATCGTCGGTTCCGGCCAGGGTGGTGGGCCACTGGCCCACAAACTGGCCGACCTGGGCTGGAAGGTGGCCCTGATCGAGAAAGAGCACCTGGGTGGAACGTGTATTAACTATGGCTGCACGCCAACCAAAACGATGCTGGCCAGCGCCCGCATTGCCCACTACGCCCGGCGGGCGGCCGATTTTGGCGTTCACACCGGGCCGGTGTCCGTCAACCTGGCCCAAGTGGTGGCGCGCAAGAACCAGCTTGTCGAAACCTGGCGCGGCGGCCAGGAATCTCACGCGGCCAGCCGGCCGACGCTGGACCTCTACCGGGGCAGCGGTCGTTTCACCGGCCCGCACACCGTGGCCGTCGGCGGCCAGGAGCTGGCCAGCGACCACATTATCATCAACACCGGCGCCCGGCCGCGCCTCCCCAACATCCCCGGCCTGGAAGAAGTTGACTACCTGACCTATCGCACCGTGTTGGACCTGACGGAGGCGCCCGACCACTTGCTGGTGCTGGGCGGCAGCTACATCGGCCTGGAGTTTGGCCAGATGTTCCGCCGCTTCGGCAGCCAGGTGACGGTCGTCGAATACAATGACCAGCTTGTGCCCCGCGAAGACGAGGACATCGCCCTGGCCTTGCAGGAAGCCCTGGAGGCCGAGGGGGTACGCTTCCACCTGGGATCATTGGTCAAGAGGATAACGAAAGTTCCTGACGGTCTTCGGTTGACCATTGAAAGCGGGGACGGCCATTCCCAGACCCTGGCCGGCTCGCACCTGTTACTGGCCGTGGGCACGACACCCAACACCAGCGCCTTGAACCTGGCCGCGGCCGGCGTCGAGACCGATAGCCAGGGATACCTTCAGGTCAACGACCGCCTGGAGACCAATATCCCCGGTATCTGGGCTATCGGCGACGTTAAGGGCGGCCCGGCCTTTACCCACGTGGCCTACGACGACCACCTGATCCTCTACGATAACCTGGTCCACGGCCAAGAGCGCAGCACACGCGGCCGGATTATCCCCTACGCCCTCTTCACCGACCCCGAACTGGGGCGCGTGGGTATGACCGAAAAAGAGGCCCGTCGGGCCGGCTACAACCTGAAGATTGGCAAAATCCCGATGGCCTGGGTCGCCCGGGCTATCGAACGGGACGAAACGGCCGGCTTGATGAAGGTCGTCATCAACGCCGACGACAACCGTATCCTGGGCGCCGCCATTCTCGGCAGTGAAGGCGGCGAACTGGTCCAGGTTCTGATGGCCCTGATGATGGCCGGCGCCCCCTGGACGTTGTTCGAGAAAGCGATGTACATCCACCCGACGTTGGCTGAAGGGTTCTTCACCCTCATGGATAACGTTCGACCTGCGCCCCCATTGCTGGCCGACGAATTCTTCAGCGTACAGCAAGAGGCAGATGCGGCTTAAGCCGGACTTTGTTAAGGCAGGTGGCGGCTATGGGACAGATGATTCGTTCCCTGAATAAACAAATCCCCCTCTTCCTCGTCCTGGGCAGTATCATCGTTCTGATTGCCTCCGTCGTCGCTATCCTCAACGCCAGGCAGGCTGCCACCTACTATACCATGGCCGGGACCACCCAGGGCGACACGACCCAACTGGCCCAACTGCGAGCCGGCGTCGAGAGTGCGGCGATCTGGCTGCCATCTTTCAGACTCCTGGGAATCGCCCTGGCCCAGAGCGGCGTCGCCCTGGCCCTGGACAAGGTCGGCCGGCGACTGCAAGCCTGGGACCCGCCGGCGGCACTCAATCCCGGGGACAAGGGCTGGCAACGCCGGCCGGTGACCGCCTGCCTGGTGCTCCCCTGTATGGCCGCCGGCTTGGTGGCCGCCATCGCCGGCTTCATCGCCTCCCTCCGCCTCGCCGGCGCAGCCTCGCACGTGTTCAGCCAGCCCGTGTTTGCCGGCCGGTCAACCACGGCCGTCGCCGTCATGTTCGACGAAGCAGCTCGAATTCAGGCGGCCGGGTCATGGTTAGAAGGAATCCGCCTGGCCGGCCTGGTCTTCCTGTTCCTGGCGCTGGCCAGCGGCCTGCACGCCATCCTCTTCCTGCTTGGCCAGCAACGGATGGCTGTGTCCCCGGTCGTTGTCGAGCGCCCGGCCGGAAGGCGCCGGCCCTGGTGGAACAATATGCGAGGGACAAGATAGCTTTAGTAATTCTCAATGTTAGATATGGAGGTAATAATGAATATTCTTGGTGCTGTTGTAGCCGGTCTTGTCGGGACTATCGTCATAACCATGGTTATGGCCATAGCGCCCAAAATGGGCCTGCCCCAAATGGATATGGTGGGCATGCTCGGTTCGATGTTTAGCCGGGAAAGCAACCGCCTGGTGGGCCTGGCCCTGCATCTCATGATGGGGGTGATTTTTGCCCTCATCTACGCCCTTCTATGGAACGCCGGTATCGGCGCCGTGAACGCCCTGTGGGGCATTATTTTCGGCGTCGTCCACTGGCTTATTGTTGGGATCATGATGGGCGGTATGCCCATGATGCACGCCGGCGTCAAAGCCGGCGCTGTAGCGGCCCCCGGCGTTTACATGATGAACAATGGCGGCCTGATGGCCTTCATGGGTGGCTTAATTGGACACCTGGTCTTCGGCCTCGTCGTTGCCCTGGTCTATGGACTCTTTGTGTAAGACGGCCGTTCCTTCCTTCCCGCACCAGGCCGGGAGCAACTTATAAACCTGGCCTGGTGCATTATAATTGGCTCTGTTGGCCCATCAATTAGAAAAGGAGTCGGACATGCTTAAGAAGCAGCAAGCGAAGTCAGGCAATACGTGTAAAGTGACATTCGAAATAGCGCAAGGCGAATTGCCGGAAACCCTGGAAGTGGAAAATGTCTATCTCGTCGGCGAATTTAACGGCTGGAATCCAACGGCCACACCCATGAAGTACAGCCCCAAAAACAAAGCTTTTCGGGCCACGTTGGCATTGGAGCCGGGGCAGGATTACCAGTTTCGTTACCTGGTCAACGGCCAGCATTGGTGCAACGATTGGGCCGCAGATCGTTACGTTGCCAATGGTTTGGGCCAGGATAACTGCGTCGTGACCACGCCAGAAGCCAGCGACGCTTCATAGGAGAAGGTTTTTAATGATCAAGGTTGCCATTATCGTTCTCTCAGAAATGGAAGAACACCAGGATTTAGGCCGTGTAGTCAATGCTCTGCAGACAGCTCGGGAATTCAAGGAAGCGGGTGATGAGGTACAAATTATCTTTGATGGCGGTGGCACGGTTGCGGCCGTTACGCTAGCCAACCCCGAGGATAGGCGTCACCAACTATATGCCCAGGTAGAAGACAAAGTGGCCGGTATTTGCCGCTACTGCGCCAGGGCCTTTCATGTTTACGAGAAAGCAGAAGAACTCGGTCTGCCGTTTCTCTTGGAATATCACCAACATCCCAGTATTCGATCACGTGTAGCGGAAGGCTACCAGATCATCACCTTCTAAGGGATAGAGCGACCGTGGAACTATTGAATAAAGGGTCTGACTTTCCGGAGTTTAAGCTGTTAGGGGTTGACGAGCGGCCGTTCACCCCGGCCGATATTCGCGGCCCCAATGGCATCGTTCTGGCTTTCGTTCACGGAACCTGGTGTCCGAATTGCCTGCACCAGCTCCGGCGGCTGAACCGGGTGGCGGCGCAGTTGAGCACCTATGGCGTCGGGCTGGCCTGCGTGTCGCACGATTCGGTGGCTGCGGTCAGCGCTTACCAGCGCTCAGCCGCTCCCCCCTTGTCGTACCCACTCCTGGCCGACAGCCAGCCGTCCCTGGCCCTTCAATTTGGCGTCTTCGATCCCGAATATGAGGTGCCCCGGCCGGCGCTTTTCTACGCCGGCCCGGATAACAAAATCCGCTTTGCCGACGTGTCGGCCGACCCCTACCACGCCCTGAACCTGGACAGGCTGCTGGCGTTTATCGAGGATGGTCTTTAACTCGCCCCTGCTTTCTCTTCTTGAATAACACAGGCCTGCTCCAGATAAATGCCCTCTTCGAGCGGCTTCCCCATCATCTCCAATAGGTGGTCCAGATCCTTCAGGCTTTGGGCCGTGTCAGGGTGCTCAGGTCCAAGCGCCTGCAGGCGAATAACAAACGCTCGCTCCAAATAAGCATAGGCCTCATCGCAGCGCCTCATGTCTGTGAATAACAGCCCCAGGTTGTTACAGGGACCAGCCACCAAAGGGTGTTGGTGACCTAATGCCATTTCAAAGGAGGCCAGGGCGCGCTCGTAATACCGTTGCGCCTCCTCATAATCCCCCATGGTTTGAAACAGATGGCCCAGGTTATTCAGGCTCCGTCCTGTATCGAAATGGGCCATTCCCACGGTTCTTTCAAATATCGTCAAGGCTTGCTCATAATACGGCCGGGCCGCCTCATACGCCCCCATCCTGTACAACAAGACTCCCAGCCCACCCAGGCTATGAGCAATCTGGGGATGGTTCTCCCCCAGTAATTTGCGCCGGATAGCCAGCGCCCGTTCGTAGTACGGCCGGGCCGTTTGATACGCCCCCATCAACACCAGGGTTGCGCCGAGATTGTTCAAACTTTCAGCCGTATCGAGATGAACTTCCCCCAGCATTTCCTCTCGAATAGCCTGGGCGCGCTCATGGTATCGCCGCGCCAGTTCGTACCTTCCTGTCTTGGACGATAACACCCCCAGGTCATTCAGGCTGTGGGCCGTCTCTGGATGGGCCGCCCCTATTACTTCCTCTCGTATGGCCAGGGCGCGTTCATAATAGCACCGCGCCGCTTCATAATCGCCTGTCGTGCTCAACAACCACCCAAGATCGTTGAGGCTCTCGGCCGTTTCCGGATGTTTTGCGCCTAGCGTCTTTTCCCGAATGGTTAAGGCCCGCTCAAAACACGGCCGGGCTGCTTCATACGCTCCCATTAATTGCAATAATACTCCCAGGTTATTCAAGCTTTGGGCAGTCTGAGGATGTTGGGGGCCGAATATCTTTTCCTGTATCGCTAACGCTTGCTCTAAGTAACGACGCGCCGCCACGAAATCTGCTTCCTGGCTCAGGTGAGTGCCTAACTCATTCGCCAATTGGGCGGCTCGCTGATCATTTCGGCTTTGGGCGACGGCCGTCAGGTACTGCAAATGGACCTGCCAGCCGCGTAACCCGGCCGAATTGCCCATCTTATTTAACCGTTGCGCTTCTGCTATCACTGTTTGCTCTACGTCTGCCTGGGCGTCTGGCTCACCGGCCGCGCCTGAGACAAAATGAGCCAGTAACTGGTGCAATCGAATAGCTCCTGCCGCTCCCTCTATCACTAACCCTAAGGCCACCAATCGGGTCAAGGCCTCGCTTACCTGCAAGTTATCTCCCATAAAAGCTGATTTTGTGTTGGAGACAAGTGTCGCCAATAGCAACTGCCTGGGAATAGGTTCGCCAGGGGCAAAACACGCAGCTCGCGATAGGAGAACCTGGGCCAGGGCGTCGCTCTCGTTTCTGTCTGGCTGCAACCGTTCATAACTCAAAACAAAGGTACGGGCGACGTGCAATTCATGGCCTGTCGGCTTGACGGCCGTTCCTTGCCCTTGCAAGGAAGGATGGTCCAGCAAGGCCGGCCCCCGCAAGGCCTGCAATTGGGCCAGATAAGCAGCGGGACAAACCTCATAGCGGTAATAAGCCAGGAAACTCCCGGCCAAATGAAGCGCCAGGGGTAAGTCGCCTAATTCAACCGCAATTCTGTCCGCCTCATCGTGGGTTAAATCGGACCGGAACCTTTGCAACAAAGCGATACTCTCAGTTCGCGCCAGGACATCTACTGCCAGGGCAGTCACGCCCAACGTCGGATCCCAACAACCCCGCCGGCTGGTAACAAGGACACGGCAACCACCGCTGGTTGGTTGCCATTGGGTCAGTAAAGGTTCTTCTTCACAACCATCAAAGATGAGCAGCCGGGGCGCCTCCTCTTGCCAGGCTCGTTGTACCAACCCGACCTGTTTCTCCACCGGCAATTCGTCAAAGTCAGGCCGCAGGTTTAAAGCGTCGTCGCTGCCCGTCGCTGCCACCTGCGCCGGTACTGTTTCCGGCCGGCCAAAGTTGAACCAAAAAACGCCGCCAGAGAAGAAACGGCCGTAACGATAAGCAAATTCTACTGCCAGTTGAGTTTTCCCAATGCCCCCCAGCCCGCTAAGGACAATCGTGGGACCCACCGCCGACACCCGCTCTTGAAGTTCCCAGGCCAGCCGGCGCAGTTTTTCCTCCCGGCCGACGAATAGAGGATTCGCGCGCAGCGGCAACCGCGAGCCTGGCGGTAACGGCTGTGGCGGTGGGAGTGAGTTCTGATTCCAATCCAACCAACCAGCAGTGGGGCTAAGGGGAATACGTCCGAGAAAGATCTGATCGCTTTCATCTACTGTTTCCCATAAGGCCCGTACCGTCGGTAGGCCGGCAGCCTGCAGTAGTTTGTTTGCCTGCGCCTCGTTTAAGCCCAGGACAGCGGCCACGGCCGTCAACTGCCGCCAATCGCGCACTTTACACGCCCGGCCCGTTAACCAATTGGTAATCGTACCCCGGTGCAGGAAGTGCGGGCGGTCAACTAATTGGTTGACGTGATTGGCTAACCGCAACGTGCCATAACCGGCAGATCGCATGTATTCATCCAGGACATCAGCCAGGTCGTATTCGGCTTTCATGGTAACTGCTCCACAAGTAATACAGATCAGCTACAAAAACGTGCTACTTTTTTTTGCCCCGTGATCCGTACACTCACATCCATTAACTATTGTCGTCCCTGGCTTGGCGCTCGTAAGTGTTCAAGCTTACATTGACACCGATCCTCACACCTGGAATACCGAATCTAGAGGGAGCCGTTCATACTGCAGGAGGTTTTTAAACAGAGGAAGCCGCTCCGACGCTTCTTTGAACAGGGCGGCCAGAAAAGGAGTTAATCATGACTCAGCTTACACTCAGATTCGAATCAGTGTTTACCCGTGGGCTCGCACTGCTGGCAATCCTGCTCCTGCTGCTCCTGGCCTCTAACGCAGCCGCCACCGTAGTTGAGGCGCCGCCAGCCAGGGTTGCACCGGGCCTGGCTGAACAGCTCGTCCAGCAGGGGGAAACGACCTTTTGGGTAGTTCTCAAAGAGCAGGCAGACCTGAGCCCGGCCTTCCGGATCCCCGATTGGGAAGCGCGCGGGCGCTTTGTGTTTGACCGGCTGGTGGCGGTGGCCAACAGCACCCAACCCGGGTTGCGGGCCTTGCTCCAGCAGCGCAACGCCGATTTCAAGCCCTTCTGGATCCTCAACGCCATCCGCGTCACCGGGGACCAGGCCTTGCTGGAGGAGCTGGCCCGGCAGCCTGAGGTGGACAAGATCCTGCCCGACCAGACCTATCACATTCCGGAACCGCTGCCTGGGACAGGTGAATTCGGAGTGAATGCGGTCGAATGGAACATTGACCGTATCAACGCGCCCCAGGTCTGGTCAACGTTTGGCGTGCGCGGCGAGGGCATTGTGGTTGCCAACATTGACACCGGCGTGCAGTTCAACCACCCGGCGCTGGTGGGGCAGTACCGCGGCAACCTGGGAGGTACCTTCGACCATAACTACAACTGGTTCGACCCCTCCAACATCTGCGGTAGCCCTTCCCTGGCCCCCTGCGACAATAACCAACACGGCACGCATACGATGGGCACCATGGTGGGCGAGGATGAGGATGGGACCAATCAGATCGGCGTGGCCCCCGGCGCCCGCTGGATCGCCGCCAAGGGCTGCGAGTCCAACACCTGCTCGCTGTCGGCGCTGCTGGCTTCGGGGCAATGGGTGCTGGCGCCAACCGACCTCAGCGGCCAGAACCCGCGGCCGGACCTGCGCCCGCACGTGGTCAACAACTCCTGGGGCGGCCCAGGCGGCGACACGTTCTACCAGGCGACCGTGGACGCCTGGGTCGCTGCCGGCATCTTCCCCGCCTTCTCTAACGGTAACTCAGGACCCAACTGTGATACTTCCGGCTCACCTGGAGATTACGTAGATACCTACAGCGCAGGAGCGTTCGACATCAACAACACCATCGCCGGCTTCTCCAGCCGCGGTCCGTCGGCCTTCGGCGGTGGTGAGCTCAAGCCAAACATCGCCGCGCCCGGCGTGAACGTGCGTTCCAGCGTGCTGAACAACGCCTATGGTGTCTTAAGCGGCACGTCCATGGCCTCGCCGCACGTAGCCGGGACCGTGGTGTTGATGTGGTCGGTCGCCCCGGCCCTGGTTGGGGATGTAAGCCAGACGCGGGCCTTGCTGGACCAGACGGCCGTTGACACCAGCGACTTAAGCTGCGGTGGCACGGCCGCCGACAATAACGTGTGGGGCGAGGGCCGGCTGGATGCCTTTGAGGCGGTTGACCAGTCACCGCACGGACCGACGGGCACCCTGGCCGGCGCCGTCACCGATGCGACCACCGGCGCGGCCATCAACGGTGCGACGGTTACCTTAGCCGGTCCCGTCAACCGGACGGTTACGACTGACCCGGCCGGCCAGTATAGCATCCGGCTCCCGGTCGGCAGCTATGCCGTCACCGCCCGCGCCTTCGGATACTTCGAGCAGACCGCCAGCGGCGTGGTCATCAATGAGAATCAAACCACCATCCAGGACTTTGCCTTGACGCCAATGCCCCGGGGCATCCTGCAAGGCACCGTGACCGATGCCAGCGACGGCGGGCCGATCCCCGGGGCAACGGTCGAGGCCGTTGGCTCAACGGGCATGCTCACCGTCCTGACGGACGGCAGCGGCCAGTACAGCTTTCCCGACCTGCCCGTTGGGTCTTATGATGCAACAGCACGGGCCTCCGGGTATTTCGAGCAGACCGCCAGCGGGGTGGTTATCAATGAGAATCAAACCACCGTGCAGGACTTTGCTCTGGCGACAACGGGGCTATGGACGACAACGGGCAGCATGACCGGCGCTCGCAGCAATCACACGGCGACGCGGCTCAATGACGGCCGCGTGTTGGTCACCGGGGGGAACTTCAACAGCCCCCCTGAGGTCTATGACCCTGCTACCCGCGCCTGGGCAGCCACCGGCAGCCTGACCGACGCTCGTAACAGTCACACGGCGACCCTACTCGGCGACGGCCGCGTGTTGGTCGCCGGCGGCCACGTGAGCGGCCTCGACCCGGACCCTTTCCTCCGGCTCAGCAGCGCCGAAATCTTCGATCCCGCCACTGGCACCTGGGCAGCCACCGGCAGCCTGACCGGCGCTCGCAGCAATCACACGGCGACGCGGCTCAATGACGGCCGGGTGTTGGTCGCGGGGGGGTTCTGCTGCACCCCCAGCGACGGCAGCGAACTCAGCAGCGCCGAAATCTTTGACCCCGCCACCGGCACCTGGGCACCCACCGGCAGCATGACAGATGTTCGCAGAGATCACATTGCGATCCTGCTCGGTGACGGCCGCGTATTGGTCGCCGGCGGCGTCGTCGGCACCAGCACACTCAGCAGCGCCGAGCTGTTCGACCCGGCCACCGGCACCTGGGCACCCACCGGCAGCAGGACCTTAACCGGGGGCGGCCACGCGTGGCTGCTGAATGACGGCCGGGTGCTGGTCATTAATGCTGGCAGGGCGGAACTCTACGACCCCGCCACCGGCGCCTGGACAGCCACCGGCGATCCGTCCCCGACGCCGCCGACCAGCGGCTGGTCGGCGGCGATGCTCGATAACGGCCTGGTATTGGTTGCCGGGGGCTTCGGTGGCTTTGATCCCTTCGGTAACCCCACCAGCCTCAGGAGCGCCGAACTCTTCGACCTCGCCACGGGCAGGTGGACACCTACTCGCGACATGTCCGTCGGACGTCGCGACCACGCGGCGACGCTGCTCGCCGATGGCCAGGTCCTGGTCGCTGGGGGGATCTCCGGCGCCAGCCTCAGCAGCGCTGAGCTGTTCGACCTTCGACCAGACATCCTGGAAGGTACCGTGACCGATGCCAACACTGGCGCCCCCATTCCGGATGCGACCATTGAGGTGACCGGCCCGTTTGACGTCACGGGTCTGACCGGCGCTGACGGCTTCTACAGCTTTTTGCTCCGGGCCGGGACCTTTGATGTGGCCGCCCGCGCCTTCGGGTATGCCGAGCAAACCGCCAATGGGGTGGTCATCAATCAGGACCAGACCACCGTCCAGGACTTTGCCCTGGCGACGGTGCCGGCGCATCCGGTCTCCGGCCATGTCCTTGACACCAGCGGCGCGCCCATCGCCAATGCCACCGTGACCATCCTCGACACCCCACTCCCACCGGCCACGACCGATGCCAATGGCTTCTATAGCTTTGCCAGCGTCCCCGAAGGCACGTACGCGGCACAGGCGCCAGGCCCCGTGCGGTGCTTTGCGCCGCAAGAGCAGACGCTGACCGTGGCCGGCGGCCCGGCCACCCTCGACTTTACCCTGGAGCAACGGTCGGACAGCTTCGGCTACACCTGCCGGCTCGTGGCGCCCGCCTACATCGAGGCGACGAACGTCATCCAACAGGGACCACGCGCACTGCCCTTCCCCTTCCCCTTCTACGGCGAGACCCACACGTTGGCCTTCGTCTCGCAGGATGGCTACCTCTTTTTCAGCGGGTCGGGTTCCACCCTCGACAACAGCGCGGTCCCCAGCGCGACTGCGCCCAATGACGCGATCTACCCGTTCTGGGACAACATGTTCTGGGGCTGTAGTTGCTTAGAGCCACAGCCCAGCCTCCGCACCGAGTTGTTGGGCACCGCGCCCGATCGCCGCTTTGTGATCGAGTGGCGCAATGTGCGCACTGTGCGCTTCCCGGGGAACGGCCTTACTACTTGGATAAACGTGGAGGTGGTGCTCTTCGAGAATGGGCAGATCCTGTTCCAATACAGCCACATAGACCCGACGGTTCCTGTCCAGCAAGGCAGCCAGGCCACGGTCGGCATCGAGAACCAGGATGGGACGGTGGCCTTCCAGTATTCCTTCAATGAGGCCCTGCTCTCCGACGCCACCGCCATCCTCTTCCAGGCTGGCGGTGGCCCGCCACCTCCGCCCACCCCGACCCCCACCCCAACAGCCACGCCAACGCCCACTTCGACCCCGGCGCCGACGGCCACGCCAACACCTACCCCGTCGCCACCGCCGGCCGGGTCCATCACGGTCATCGCCCCCAACGGCGGCGAGGTGTGGCCGGTCGGCAGCACCCAGACCATCCAATGGACCTCCCAGGGCGTCACCGGCAATGTGCGCCTTCTCCTCTCCCGCAACGGCGGCGCCAGCTACAAGCAGATCGCCAACAATGTGCCCAACACCGGCGCGTTCCAATGGACAGTTACCAGGCCGGCCACGACCCAGGCTCTGATCCGGGTGATCAGCATAGACCAACCTACCGTGCAGGATACCAGCGACAGTGTCTTCAGCATTACCCAATAGCCCTGTCAGATGTGTGCGGCGATGAGCAGAGGCCGTTGGCCAGGCCCTCTGCTCATCGCCGGCAGCAAGCGTGGGTCACTCTTCCTTAACAACTTTAACTCCCCGCCAGAAAGCAACGTACCCTTCGATGGCCTGGGCGGCGCGCTTTGTTTCTGGATAATACCAGGCAGCATCCCGGTTCACCTGGTCGTCCACAACTACGTCGTAGTAACTGGCAACCCCCTTCCAAAAACAGGTGGTATGGGTGTCGCTATGCTGAAAATATTCGCGGTGAATGGTTTCAGCCGGGAAATAGTGGTTGCCTTCGACCAGCTTGGTATCGTCACTCTCGGCCAGAACGGCTCCGTTCCAAATTGCTTTCCACATTGGGCCAATCTTCTCCTCTTTTACTCTTGCCAGGAACGGGTGATGACCCGATCAAAGTTGCTCCCCTGTTCTTCGACCGTTGCCTCGTGCTGGCCGGCGTAAAAGGCTATTTTATCCTTGATAAATTCATAGCCTTCGTGGACTTGGAAATAAGTAAAGGCCACGTTTTGCGCCTGGTGGCCGGGAGCTTCCAGGTCAATCCAGTAGCAGGTACCCTTGTAAGGGCAAATATAAGTGCGGTCCGTCACCACGAGGTGTTCCAGATTGACCGCCGCCGGGTCGAAATACCAGGCCCCTTCAAATAGCCGGACACCCACCTGTTTCTCGGCCGAGGCGAGCGACTCACCTGAGACAACATCCCGAATTGTAACCACTTGCTTGCTCATAAGACGCCTTCGGACGTGAACATACTGCTTTCTTTCCCTGTAACTTTATCAATTCATAAACTTTAATTCTGTAAGGCGGCCAACATTGCGTCCCTGATTGCCCAAGGGCTTTTGCCAATGGCGGAAAGTGTAGGCCATTCTACAGACACCACCCACCGGCCGTTTAGACTATGTTTAACGGAGGCTACATGGAGAAACACGCAAGTTCTAAACGGCAGCGACAACAACAAAGAGAAGCGCAACGACGAGCAACCCGTTTGCGCCGGATAGGGGTAGCTGGCGTGGCAATCCTGGTATTGGTTTTGCTGGGCGCATCCACTATTTACCGGAGTGGCACCAGTTCCCAGAGTGATAATTTCATCGAAGCGGCCAACGCCAATGTGGACGGCCCACCGGATGCGCCCATCCGTATCGTCGAATATGGCGATTTTGGCTGCCCATCCTGCCGCGCCTGGCATAACTCAGGCATAAAAGAGCAACTCAAGGCAGAATTTGGCGACCAGATCAGCTTTACCTTCCGCCATTTCCCGGTTATTACCGCCCAGTCGCCCAAAGCGGCCGAGGCAGCCCAGTGCGCGGCCGAACAGAACGCCTTCTGGCTTTACCACGATTACCTGTACGAGCAGGCGCCCCCGGGCGCCCTGGGTATATCGGAGCTGAAAAGCTACGCGGCGGCCATCGGCCTGGATACGGCCGTCTTTGATAGCTGTCTGGATTCAGACAACTACCAGGATTACGTAGCCCGCGACCTGCAGGCTGCCTGGGGTGCTGGAGCCGCCGGTACGCCAACTTTTTTCATCAACGACCGCCGGGTTGACTTTTTCAGCTATGAAGCCATGGCTGGTACGATTCGGCAAATTCTGGACATAGGAAGCTGAATCGCCTGCTGGTTAGAAGGTTAGTCGTTGTTCCAGCATTTCGGACGCGTGTGTATGCAAAGGAAGTGGC
Organism: Chloroflexota bacterium; assembly: GCA_022616275.1. Classification (GTDB taxonomy): domain Bacteria; phylum Chloroflexota; class Anaerolineae; order Promineifilales; family Promineifilaceae. Next base: position 15,902 of record JAKEFB010000023.1, on the reverse strand, counting down.
CTTGGTTATTACTGTTGCTGGGGATGTTGGCGGCTTGTCGTACGGCGCAGCGTGACCTGACGCCTGTACCCTCTCGCACGGCCGAATCAACCATCCAACCTGAAGCAGTAATGACAACGCCCTTGCCTGCGCCACCCATACGGCGTTTGCAGCCCGGCGAGCTGGTTATTGCCGCCGACAGGGATGCCATTCCGGCCATCATGGCTCAAGAGCGTTTTTTCGCGGCCGCAACCTCTACGGAATGGCTGGATGGCGAATACGTCATTGGTCTGGCCCTCAATGGCGAGGCCCGCGCTTACCCTATCCGTCTCTTAAGCTCCCATGAACTGGTGAATGATACCGTCGGTGGTGAAGCGGTGCTCATCTCCTGGTGCCCTTTGTGTTTCTCGGCCATCGTTTTTGAGCGCACCGTAGCCGGGCGCGAACTAACCTTTGGTGTATCCGGTATGTTGTACCACGATAACCTAGTGATGGTTGATCACCAAACGAACACCCTGTGGAGCCAGTTGCTGGGCCAGAGCCTGCGCGGGGCCTTGCGCCAGCAACGGCTCACTGTCGTTCCCTCGATCCTGACGACCTGGGGGGAATGGAAACAGCTTTACCCGGAGACGTTGGTGCTCTCGGCCGAACGTTTAGGCCAGTATGAAGGGGAATTGACTGATCCCTACGCCGGGTACTATACAAGTGGGGCGGCCGGATTAGCCGGAGACGTGGCGCATCCGGCCGACGTGCCCGCCAAGGCCCTGGTGGTCGGGGTGCAGGTGGGCGCCCACCTACGGGCCTACCCGTTGCCGGTGCTGCGTGAGGCAGGGCTGGTTGAGGATGAACTGGGGGGTGTACCGCTTTTGCTGGTGTATGATGCCGCGTTGCAGGTGGTGTACGTGTACCGGCGGGAGGTGGGTGAAATGGGGTTATCGTTCGCGGCCCCGGAACAACACCACACCTTGCGAGATCAACAAACAGGCTCTACCTGGGACTGGCGTACCGGGCAAGCGACCAGTGGGGAGTTAGCTGGAACCAGGCTCACGCCTTATCCGGCGACACTGGCCTTCTGGTTTGCCTGGGCAGGCATTTTCCCGGAGACGCAGGTCTATACCCCTTAATTGGACAATCGGACAATATCACTCTCGGCAAAGATATGGCCCACCGCCAGTCCCAATGCCGGTTCGGCGTACAGTTCTGGCGGTACACTAATATCTGCTAAGTAGAGTTCGCCGACTTTGGCTGCTACACCGGGGGCACGTAATCCTTCTTTGGGTAGAGCAAGGGTCATGGTCGCCACGGCCGTTATCACCGGATCAAACACAGCGCCCGTGGTGGCGTCAATACCAGAGGGTGTATCCAGAGAGAGTGTGGGCGCAACCTGCGCGTTGGCCCAGCGAATCAGCTCACCGGCGGCGCCGCGTGGCGCACCTTTCAGGCTGTAACCAATCACACCATCTATGATTAAATCAGGTGTCGTTGCCTGCTGAATGGTGCCAGCCAGGGCTATAGGTATTCTCATACGCCGCAGGATGTCCATTTGATGGCCTGGAACCGGCGTGAATTCAGCATCCGGTTTGGTTACGTAAACGCTAACGGTGGCCCCATAATTGTGCAACCGGCGGGCACAGACGAGAGCGCCACCGCCATTGCCACCTGTGCCGGCTAACACAACCACACGCTTACCACGTGGATTGCCGTTAAAAAAGCGCTCCCGCGCCAGATGGGCCAGGTTACGGCCGGCGCTTTCCATCATCTGAATCAGTTCTATTTTGAACGCTTCTATCATCGCCCGATCCACTTCGACCATTTGCTCGGTGGTCAGGTAGGGGATATCGCCTGTATACGTTGGGATATTCATCTTGACCTCACCATCCGTACAGGGCACGCTATCAACGACTTAATGAGCGCCAGGCCGGTCCAACAATAGAATTTGCTCGACAACGGCCTGCATATCGTCACCCACAATATCGGGCTGTAAATCCAACTCGCCCAACACCATGCCCGGCCGGGCGACAAAGGCCGCCTTACAGCCGGCGTGCAGCGCGCCGGTGACGTCCCAATTGTGGGCCGCCACCAGGCGCATAGCTTCCACGTGAATCCCCAGCGCGGCCGCGGCCGCGCTGTATGCTTCCGGGGCTGGCTTAAAACGCCGCACCGCATCCATAGAGAGCCGTTGTTCAAAGAAATCCGTCAATCCGGCGTGATTTAACTGTGCTTCGACCACCTGGGGAGGCGAGTTGGTTAACGTCGCCAGGCGAAACCCGGCCTCGCGCAACCGCTTGAGGGCCGGCACAACATCATCGTGCGGAGGCAACGTGCGCATTCCTTGAAGTATGTGTTGTTTTGCTTCTGGCGCCAGAGTGACGCCACGCCGCGCTGCTACCATCACTAAAGCGGCTGCACCAACCGCAGCAAAATCATGGTAGCGATTGGTAATGGTCAATACCAGGGATGTTTGCAGTAGTTGGGCGAACCATTGCGACAGAACGACCGTATCGCCAAAGACCTGTTCAAATCGTGGCTGCAAGGCCTTCAAATCCAGCAGGGTTTCATTGACATCGAATACGATTGTGTGGGCCATCCTATTAGCATCTCCTACTTATTGACAAATCACGCCCCATACCAGGTCTACGAACTGGCAGCCGATCTGGCCATTAGTTCTCAGCCACGTTCTCAAGGCCGGCCAGGTCGGTAAGAATCACCTTTTTGCGCTCGAGCTGCACCAGCCCAATGGCCCTGAAATCGTTCAACGTTTGCGTGATCGTCTCGCGATAAGTACCCAGCAACTCGGCCAAATCCTGGTGGGTAAAGCCGATGACCTCGCTGCTGCCGGCCTCGCCCGCCAGGCGGAGAAGCACGCTGGCCAGCCGGGCAGGGATAGACTTAAAAGCAACCTCTTCCAACTGGCGCTCCATGTAAACCAGGCGCTTGGCCAGCGTCTCGACAATGCGGAGCGCCACCTCGGGCTTCTCCCGCATCAGCCGTTCGACGTCGGGACGGCTCATCACACACAGGATGCATTCCTCCACGGCCTCGGCGTAGGTAGAGTACATTCCCTGACCGACCAGGGACATCTCGCCGAAAATAGCGCCGGGACCCAGGAATGCGACCACAATCTTCTTGCCCTCGAGGGAAAGCCGGTAGAGCTGAACGCGTCCCTTCTTCAGCAAGAAGAGCACTTCGCCACTGTCTTCAGGCATGTAAAAAATCTTTCCCGCCTTACAGGCCGTCATGGTGAACTGGTGATCCATGGCCTTCAGTTCTCTCCGGCTCAAATCGCGGAAGATTTCGATCATAGAGAGATAATTTACCTTTTCCCTAAGTCGTTCGTCCGATACCAATGCCATTAAGCAACACCTCCACCGTCAGGGTAATCGTTTTTCATCTGTCTCAGTTGCTCCCACAGCGCTTCTCGTCGCGGATTTCCTAAGGAGATAACCCGTTCGTTCAGAACGTAGGTCGGCGCTGCGAAAACGTTGGGCGGCCTTTCGTCACTGTGTAAATCAATCAGCATAACCTCGACATCGGCAAAGCGGGCCTGCGTCTCCGCCGCAATCCGGCGCGACTCTTCAGACGACCAACAATCATCGCTGACGAAAATCTTTAACTTAAGCATCCATGTACCCTCTTGATTCTCTACGTTGTCACGCTTTGTTAACAACTTTAACCCTGCGCCAGAAAACAACGTATTCTAGTGCTCGTTACGATAAATAATCGTCTCCGGCTTAAACGCCGCCCAGGAAAACCAGAAGTGGTCGCCGTGGACGATCGGCGTGAGCGCCCGGCCCTCCAGAGGACCGTCAATGGCCTGGCCCAGGATGTTCCAGGTGCTGTTGGTCTGCTCGTCCACAATGGCCTCTCCTACCTTCTTGAATATTAACGTCTGTCCATCCAGGTTAGGATCAAAGACGCCGGTTGCGCCCACGTCGGCCCCGGCGGCAATCTCGGAGGCGTCCAGGGCGCTGCTCGTCCCGGCGGTGTGGAAAACCACCAGCTCGCGCCCGGCCACCGTGTCGTTAATCACGCCGGCCTCGGCCAGGATGTCCAGTGGGTAGGCCACGTCCACGTCCTCAAAAGAGACCGTCACCACCCGGGCCATCGGCGGCAGCCGGTCATCAGGGACGCCCAGGAAGAGGAATGGCGTTGAGTCAATGTTGTCGTAGCCGGCGTAAGGGTTGCGGCCGTAGTCGCGGTCGTAGCCCGTCTCCCGCGACAAGACCACGCCCTGCGGGTAGGCCGCTTTGAAATCGGCAAAGCTGACGAGTGACGACGGTAGAAAAGTCAACCGTTTGCCAGCCAGGTCGCCGGCGATAGCCTCCCCGGTGAACTGCTGCCACAGGCTTTCCGTCGTCCGGTCGTACATAATCAGGTCAGAGTGGCGCAGCAGACCGGAGGTGCCAAACTCGTAGGCTTCGCCCTCCAGCCGGCGGTCAAAGGCGACGGCCGAGTTGCACAAGGGGCAAAAGGTGACAATCACCGGCACGCCGCCGACCACGTCGTTGACGATCTCGTGCCAGGTGAGAATCTGCAGCGGGTAGGCGCGGACGTCTCCGTCAATCTCCAGGGCAACAACCGGCTCGTTGCCGGCCAGCCACTCCCCGGCCGCGGCCGGACTGATGAACTGCGGGTCGTCAATCGAGGGGATGCCGTCGCGCGGTGGGCCACCGGACAGGATTTCTTCATAGCGGATGGTGTGCCGGTTCCAATTGGTGTTCCAGCTCCGGGTCAGTGCCCGCAGCATGTCAGAGCGATCATCTTCGGTCATCATCTCTACGTCTTCCCCGGCCGCCGCTTCGGTTGGGACGGCCGTTTCCACTGCTTCGGCCGCCGGGGCTTCAGTGGGCCTGGGCCTGGTGGTTGTTGCCTGGGCGGCCGGCTCGCCCCCAGTTGGAGCGCAGGCGGCCAGGGCTAAAAGCAGCCAAGCCGCCAGCCACCACGTTCGCTGTTGGGCTACTTCTTTTATCATGGGTGTTCTCCTTATCCCAATAACCAAACACCAATCACTACCGGGCATTATACATGCCACCTGGACTCCATACTGTGAGGCCGGTCACAAAACGTGGCCGGCCGCCATTTGTCGGCTACGCTACAGACGTAGCGCCTGGGCCAGGTAAACTGGGGACGTACGGCAGGTTAAAAAGCATTGCTTGACTGCCCGCCTGGAGGACAGTAGCATGTTGGACGAAATGGGAGTGAAACGATGAGTGAGTCAGACCTGGTTAGCCGTTACAACTACGATGAGTTTACCCCAGAGAAGGTCACGCCCTGGCTTAACTTCGACGCCAGCCCGCCCCTGGTCGAGCCGGCTCCCGACTTTCCCCTCTGGCGCCTGGACGGCCGGCAAACGCGCCTGAGCAAAATCTGGTCGCGCCACGTTTATACCATTGTCGAGTTTGGCAGCTTCACCTGACCATACTGTGGGATGGCGGCGCCATCCATGAATGCCATCGCCGAGAAGTACGCCGGCCAGGGTGTTGGCGCCATTTTCCTCTACACCCACGAGGCCCATCCCGGCGAATATTATCCCCACCTGACCTCGTTTGAGCAGAAGCTGGCCCACGCCCGCGAACTGCGGGACAAGCTGGGAGTGACCCGGCCCATCTTGCTAGACGCCCTTGACGGGGCCTGCCATCGCGCCTATGGCTCCATGCCTAATATGAGTTGGATTTTTGCCCGCTCCGGCGCGCCTGTCTACAAGGCCGATTGGACAGACGCCCACAGCGTGGCCAACGCCATTGAATACTTCCTGGATGTCGTCCGGCGGCGGCGGAGACGTGAACATCTGGTCCCTTTCCGGGTGGAGCGATTGGATTTTCGTACCAGTGACAGGGAAGGTTTTTACAAGGGGCTGGCCCGCAACGGCCCTAAAGCGGTCCGGGAATTCGACGAAGCCGGGCTGTAGGGGTCTCTGAGGGACAGCAGTCTAGAGGCCGTTACATTATTCTATTCCTCGGCTGAGAGTTCCGCCAGGGATGGCTGTTGAATGGTGGCCAGCTTGCGAATGAGTTCTTCTTGGGTCGGGTTACCCAGGTAGATAGTCCGGCCGTTTAAGACGTAAGTAGGGACAGCAAAAACGTGGTCAGGCAGGCGTTGGTCGCTCAAATCGATCAGCGCGATGTCTATACCGGGGAATTGGGGGGTTATCTCAGCCACCAGGCGAAAACTTTCCTGGCATACCCAACACCCTTCAGAAACGTAAACTTCTAACCTTGCCTGTGCCATTGCCGCCAATTAAGCCCTGAGTGCTTACATCATAACATCTTTTCTGGCAGGAGGACGTAAGAGGCCATACCTAGCTGTTGTGTGTTGCTTCCTCATAGAGGGGGTTGAGAGTAACGTAGAGACGGATAGCAATCTTATTGGGCCAATTATATCCCCATCTGTATCTCACGGTGTGCCATAGCTTACATTTGCCGGGTGGTTTCGTGACGATGATTACAAACAATTCGATCCTTTGGTGCTATCGTCAAGATGGGGAATTACTGTCGAATCTTAAAGGAGGTTTGGTCATGGCAAACTCAGGTAAAGTACTCGTTACTGGAGCAACCGGAAACACCGGTTCAGGACTGGTTCCGGCGTTGCGGGCGGCGGGCGTGGACGTTCGCGCCTTGGTGCGGGACGAGGCAAAAGCCCAGCCGCTACGGGACGTTGGCGCAGAGCTAGTCGTCGGCGATCTCGACCAGCCCGAAACGATTGGCCCGGCCGTCGAGGGCGTAGACAAAATCTACCTCCTGACCTGGAACGGGCCAACCCAGGCCCGGCAGGCGGAAAACGTCATCAACGCAGCCAAGCAAGCCGGAACTCCTCACCTTGTCAGGCATTCGATGTGGGGATCGGAGAAGAGCCGGATCGTTCAGCAGGGTAACCAGGTAGAAGAGGCGGTCAAGTCGTCGGGCTTGCCGTGGACGCTACTAAAACCCACGTTTTTCATGCAGAACACCATGATGGCAGCCCCGACAATTGCTTCCGATGGCATGATCTACTGGGATATGCAAGACGGAAAGCTGGCCATGATCGACGTCCGTGATGTCGTGGACGTTGCCCTGGCGGTGCTTACAGGAAGCGGTCACGAAAGTAAGAGCTACATCCTTACCGGCCCCGAAGCCATTTCGTTTCACGATGTGGCCGCCACGTTCTCGAAAGTGCTGGGCAAGAATGTCCGATACGTGAGCGTGCCAGGCGAGGCATCGCTACAATCTATGGTGGGTATGGGATTTCCGGAATGGATTGCCAGAGGTTATGTGGAGCTATCGGAGGGCTTCAGCGAGAATTTTGCCAACAGCGTGACCGATAACGTAGCGAGCCTCACCGGCCGGCCGGCCCGGTCATTTGAACAGTTTGCAAACGACTTCGCCCAGGTATTTGGCGGCGATAGTTGAATACTGTTGGCGGCGACGCCTGGCATGGCCGTGCTCCGCTAGTTTACTGTTGCTGGCAAGGGCCAGGCGACCTTGCCCCTTGTTTTTCACCATCTGTACTGAAAAGAGGAGAAAAAATTCAATGTCCCAACAAGTTATGACCCGTCGTGAATTCTTGCGTTTGGGTGGCCTGGCCGGAGGCGCCCTGATTATCACCGCCTGTGGCGGCCGGGCTGCTGCCACGCCAACACCCGCCCCAGCCACCGCCACACCTATCCCCCCCACCGCCACCTCCATCCCTTCTTCAGGTGAAACAACCGAAGAACGGGTGCTCGTCGGCGACGTGTTGGACTACGCCCTGACCAGTAGCGACTGGGAAGGGGCCTTTGGCTTTGTCACTTTCAAGCTGCACCAGGCACGGTACAACGGGGATTCCGTCTACTTCATCCGCACCGATTGCTCCGACGCCGCCTTTTCCCAGGAGAACGGCCTGGTCCACGTGCCGCTGCTCAACGTCGCTGCCGGCCGGGGGATGGCCAACACCCTTTACCTGCTGGACGGCGAGCGGCCGCCGGTCGTGGCCGCCGCCCCTGGCGACGAAAACTACTCGCCCCTATTTCAAATCAAGCGGGTGACAGTCAGCGACAACGCCCTGGAGCTAGACTCGGCCGAAGCGGTGGAACAGGCCGCGGCCGACGGGCAGGCGACGATTGAAGAGCAGCCCATCTTCGTCAACTACCCGGTCGTCAAGTGGCCGGGCGGCGAATTGCCCGTAGATACGGATAAGACGACCTACCTGGGCACGGGCCAACTGCTGGAGCCGGTGGATACAGAAGGGATGAAAGTCACCTTCAAGCTCCACCAATGCTTCCCCGGCAGCCGCTACATCGTCACCGATACCTCGGCCGCGCCCATGGCCCCCATGATGAGCGTTTCCGCCTCCTCGCCCACCCAACAACTGGTCGAACTGGGCGGCACGGACGAAATCTGGGTCTTTGCCAACGGCCTTGCCGGCAGCGGGGTGATGGGCTTTCAGCCGGCCATCTTCGACAACCAGGCCGGCCAGCCGGCCTGGAGCCCCTTCTGGGACCACTTTACCTTGCAGTGGGTCAATGAAAGCCAGGCGCGCCTGCTGCGGTCGTCGGCCGAGGCGCGGGCAGCCCTGGAGGCTGGCGAGGTCGAGCAGTTCAACGGCACGCCGGATAGCCATCCCACCGGTTTCGTCGTCAATTGCCCGGTCCCCATCCTGGCTCCGAACACGTTCACCGGTTAATAGATTACGCCTATTGGCGCCAACTGTTGTAAAATGGAATTTGGTTGGTCGCCAATGCAAGAAAGTAAACTACGCTACCTGTCCAAAATTGATATCTTCCGGGACCTGAGCCCAGGCGAGCTGGCGGAGATGGACCGGCAGATTACGATGGCCTCCTGCGGGCCAGGCAAAATCTTCTACATGCCGGAAGACAGCGGCGAAGTCTTGTTTTTACTCAAAAAAGGACGGGTGCAACTGTACCGGATTTCCCCCAGCGGTAAGAAGTTGGTGGTGGCCACGCTTGGCCCTGGGGCCATGTTTGGTGAGATGTCGCTGGTCGGCCAGGGGATGCACAACACCTTCGCCGAATCTGTTGACGAGTGCTTGCTATGTGTCATGAGCCGGGCCGACGTGGAGCGACTGATGCGCGAAAAGCCCCAGGTGGCTTTTCGCTTTGTCGAGGCGCTAGGCAGCCGCCTGACCCAACTGGAGGCCCATCTGGAGGAAATTGCTTTCAAGAGCATCCCCGCCCGGCTGGCCAGCCTGCTCCTCCGCCTGGCCGACGAGCAGGGCCGCGACCGCGAGGTCCACGGCTACACTCACCAGGATCTGGGAGATCTGCTGGGCACTTACCGGGAGACCATTACCCAAACGTTAAACGATTTTAAGGCCACCGGCCTGGTTGACATCAGCCGTAAGCACATCACCCTCCTGGACCGCCAGCGGCTGGAGGAATTGGCGGAATCGTGACCTGAGGTTCACTCCCACCCAGGTAGCCCACAACCCCCAGGACCACAGGCCCCTAGCAGGGCGTCGTCGTAGTAGACGTTAAAGGGGGCGTTCCAGAAGATGTCGCGGGGGGCGCGGCTCAATTGTTGGCCCACCATGATGCAGTTCACCGCCGGAGCGCGCGGCCGGCCGCGGTCCTTCCAGGCGGTGACGCAGGCCCCGGGGGCCAGTGTCTCCATCTCCCATTCGGCCCCGTCAATGGCGCTCTCGCCATCGCCCAGGCGCAGCCCGGCCAGGGGCAGGGGCACGGCCCCTTGATTGGTCAGAAACAGGCTGTCGTTGCCGTTGACAAAAATCTGGGCCGCCGTTGGCTCCGCAACCTGCGCCGCACCGCCGGCCGGCGCGGACGTTGTCAGTGCATCGCCGGTCACCGCAGTGCCGCCGGTGACCACCGGCAACAGGGCCGTTTTCCCGTCGTCGTCGTTCCGGTCGGCCAGCCACCAGGCGCCCACCAGCAGCGAGGACAGGATTAACCCCAAGACCAGGCAGCCGCCAATAGTCAGGTACGGCCGGAGTTCCTCACGCCTGGCCAGCCAGGGAGGGGTTGAGGCCGGCGCCGCTACAGGCAGGGGCGGCAGTGGCCCGGTAGAAGGCGCTTCCTCGCCATCACCCACCACTCGGACCGGGGCCGCTGGGCCAGCCGGCAGGTCGAGATTGGTTGGCGGCGGCAGGGCTGTCCGGGTTATCTCGGCCGAGATGCGCTCCGGGATAGTGACCGGCACGGCGGCCGGGGCCGGCTGCGGCGGCGGAGCGGCCTGGGGCACGGCCTCGGCCAGCGCTTCGGCCAGCGCCGCGCCGGTGGGGTAGCGGCCGGCCGGTTGCTTGGCCAGGGCCTGCAAAATGACCGCTTCCAGCGCCGGGCTAATCTCCGGCCGCAGCTCGCGAGGCGGCCGGGGCCGGTCGTGCATGTGCTGCAGGGCCAGCTCCAGCGGGTCTTCGGCCTGGAAGGGCAATTCGCCGGTGAACATTTCGTAGAGGATCACCCCGACGGCGTACAGGTCGCTCTGGGGCACGACGAGGGTTGAGGATTCCGCCTGCTCCGGGGCAATGTACTGGGGCGTGCCAAAGGTCTCTCCTGGGGTGTTCCCTTCCTCCAGCAAGGCCAGGCCAAAATCGGTCAGAATGGCCCGGCCGGCGCTATCCAGCAAAATATTGGTTGGCTTAACGTCCCGGTGAATAACCCCTTGCCCGTGGATGTAATCCAAGGCCAGGCAGAGTTCGCCGGCAATCCGAACCGCGTCTTCCGGGGGAATCAGCTCACCATCGCGGCGGTAGGAGCTTAACACTACCCCCAGGTTAGCGCCCTCGATGTATTGCATGGCCATATACAGCAGGTCGCCCATTTGCCCATAGCGGTACAGGCGGACCACATGGGGATGGTTCAACTGGGCCAGGGCCTGGGCCTCACGCTCAAAGCGACGCAGGTATTCCTCGTCGGAGCGAAACGGCCGGTCAATGACCTTCACGGCCACGTAGCGGTGCAGGCCCGTGTCCAGGCCCAGGTAAATGCGAGCCATCCCGCCGTGGCCCAGGAGCGACAGCAAGCGGTATTCGTCCAGTTGGCGGCTGATCAGGCTATCGTCCTTCACGGCAGAGTCACCTGGCACTGGCCGGCGCCGATCTCACAGCGACCTACCTCTTGCTCGTGCCACAGCACCCGGAACTGGCTCACTCCTTCGCGGGCAATCCAGAAAATATTCGGCTCGCCGGGTTCGGGGGTAATGAGGGCGTTAAAGCCCCGGCATTGCTCGGGCCGCAGCCGCTCGTGTTTGAGCACCTCCAGGGCGTCGCACTTGCCGGGTTCCAGCCAGCGATAGAACCCGGCCCAGCGCCGCCCGTCATAAGCAAAGCCGGCCGGCTCGCCGTTATCGTTGACGGCCTCAAAGGCAACTGCCCGCATATCCATATCCTCGCCGGTCGGGTTGTAAACATAAAAACTGCCTTCGTTGTAAAAGAGGTTTAACGCCCGGCTACTGCCGGCCGGCAACGTCACCGTAGGAGCCGGCCCACCGGAGCTGGCGGCCGTGGCCGGTTGGGCGCTTGTGGTTCCGGCCGCCTCCTGGCCGGCGCCACTGCCGGCCGCACTCCCCGGCGTCGTCGCCACACCGGCGAAATCGGCCAGGACCGCCCGGAAGGCCACCACGCCCAGGACCACGGCCACCAGGCAAAGCAGCAGCAATCCCCCGGCCGCGGCCGCGGCCGGAATAGCCCGCCGCCCCTGAGAAGGCGCCGCCGGACTCCTACTCTGCCAGACTGGGGTGGGAGGGCGGGGAGATTCCGCCAGGTATTCAGCCACCTTGTCTGTCACCGGCGTCGAGGAAACCACCCGGGTAGGTGGCTCCAGGTCAATGTCAAGTTCGTCGTCCACCCGGACCAGCGGCGCCAACGCCGCCGGCGAGCCGGTGAAAGAGTCCACCAGGGCATCCATTAAGGCCCGGCCGGTCTGGTAGCGTTCTTCCGGCTGCTTGCTGAGCGCCTTGAGAAGGACGGCTTCCGTCTCCAGGTTCAGGGCCGGGTTAAAGTCGCGGGGCGGCGGCGGGGGGTGGAGCATGTGCTGGATGGCCAGCGCGGTGGCTGAGGGGTCGTCAAACGGGGTCTGGCCGGCCAGCATTTCGTAGAGGATAACGCCTAAGGAGTAGAGGTCAGACTGGGGCACGGCCGCGGTCGAGCGGCGGGCCTGCTCCGGGGCAATGTAGCGCGGGCTGCCAAAGGCCTCGCCCGACGAGCCTTCCTGCAAGTCCAGCGCCAGGCCAAAGTCGGTCAGCATGGCCCGGCCGTCGCCAGCGATGAGGACGTTGCCTGGTTTGACATCCCGGTGAATGACGCCCTGGATGTGGGCATAATCCAGGGCGCCGGCCACGATCCGGCCGATGCGGATCACCTCGTCCTGGGGCAGCAACTCACCGGCCGCTTTATGCTCATTCAGGACGGCTTTCAAATCGGTGCCGTCCACGTACTCCATCACCAGGTAGAAGAGGCCGTCTTCTTCGCCGGCGTAATAAATCTGGACGATATGTTCGTGCCGCCACCTGGCCAGAGCCCGCGCCTCGCGCAGGAACCGTTCGGCGTAGCTCTCCTCTGCCCGGTAACGAGCGTCAATGACCTTGATGGCCACCGGCCGCTCCAGGACCACGTCCCAACCGTAATAGACCTGGGCCATACCGCCCCGGCCGATAACTTTCTCAACCCGAAAATTGGCTAACTGCTGCCCTAGCAGCAAATCATTCATCATGTAAGCAACAGCTCAGGCCGGTCTCCTAACCGCGCCCTGGGTGGCCGGGGCTGGAAACCAGCCCTTACTGGAAACCAACCATAGTCAGAGAGCGGTCGAAGCTAGAGAGACTCTCTATTCTAATAATACAGGACAATGCGGCTCAATGCACTGGGGTATACCCCTATGGGGGGATTGGAGATTAGAGATTAATCAATCTCCAATCTCTAATCTCCAATCCCCCGAAATGAACACCAGACCTAAGGGGTAACGCCCTGCGGTGGCGGGACAACTTCTTCCACCGGCTCGCCCATATGGCGCATGGCGGCGTCGGCGACCTGGGCAAAAATCGGCGCGGCCACGTCGGCCCCTTCACCGCCATGCTCGACGATAACGGTAATGACCACGGTCCGCGTGCCGTCGTGGGCGAAACCGATAAACCAGGCGTGGGGCGGCTGGCCTTCCACCTCGGCCGTGCCTGTCTTGCCGCCAATGGTCAACCCCTGGACGGCGGCGCGCACACCGCTGCCACTACGGACCGCGGTAATCATCATGCCGGATACTATCTCGGCTGTCTCCGGGCGCATGATGTTCTCAATCCAATACCCGGCCGGCTCTCCCTGGAAGAGCGTACCGTCCGGCCCCTGAACCTGCTGCAACAGGTGGGGAACGGGGATGAACCCCCGGTTAATGACGGCCGTCACCAGCAAGGCCATATTGAGGGGCGAAGCCAGCAGCTCCCCCTGGCCAAAGCCGGTCGAGGCCTGGAGAACGTTGCTGTTGCGCAACTCGTCCAGGTCGTTGGCCAGTTGGGCCGGCGCGGCCGGGATTTCAATCGGCGGGGCGCCATCTTGCCGGCCAAAGCCCAGCCGCATGGCATAATCAATCAACGTCTCCGGCGGCAATTCGTCGCCCATGCGGGCAAAGGCGGCGTTGGCCGAGACGGCGTAAGAGCGGACCAGGTCCAGCCGCGACTCGGGGTGATTGGGGTCGCGAAACACGGCCCCATCCACCTCGTAAACGTAGAAGCGCTCGCCGCCTTCCTGGCGCTGCCGGCCGAAGTCAAAGACCGTTTGCGGGGTCACCAGGCCGCTATCCAGGGCAGTAATGAGGGTGAGCGTCTTCCCGGTCGAACCGGGGGTATAGAGACCCTGTGTCGCCCGGTTCAAGAGCGCCCCCTGGCACTCCACCGCCTGGCAGTTTAGTATGCTCCCGACGTATTCCGGGTCCAGAATGCGATTGGGGTCAAAGCCGGGCTGGCTGACCATGCCCAGGATGGCTCCGCTCTGGCCGTCCATGACGACAATAGCGCCCGGCCGGCCACCCAGGGCCTCGGCTGCGGCCCGCTGGACCCGGCTGTCAATGGTCAGGTGGACGTCGTTGCCGACAATAGGCTGGTGGGTGATCTGGCGTAACTGGTTGTCCAGGCGGCCCAGCCCCAGCAAATCCTCGTTAAAAGCGGCCTCCACGCCGGCCACGCCGACGCGCAGCCCGGTGACGTAACCAATGACGGGGGCCAGGGAAGGCTCGGTGTAAAAGCGAAAGCGCGCGCCGTCAGCCCCCTCCACGTCGTAGGCCAGCGGCCGGCCGTTACGGTCGTAAATCACGCCCCGGGTGATCTCGGCCAGCAACTGGCTGGTCCGCTGGACCACCGGCTGGGGCAGGTTCTCCAGCTCGGCCAACGTCTCGGCGTTCAATTCCTTGATCAGCCGCTCTTCCGACTGGCCGGCCGAGATAATCGGGTTCAGGACCACCGGCTGCAACTCGTCGCCGCGTACCAACTGCCAGTAAACCAGGCGCAAGGACAGCAGCAGCAACAACAGGGTCAAAACAGTGCCAATGTGCCAGATGCGATTGGACAGGTTCATTCTACCTTCTCCGCCGCCTTAACCGCCCTAATCCTGTCAAAGACAGCCTGCGCCGCCTGCCAATGCCCGGCCGCACCATCCGAATCGGCCGTTCCTAGAAACCGCCCCAGATAAAGGTGGCCCAGCCCCACTTCAAAAGGCAGCCCCATCTGCTCGGCTGCCGCGATTCCTTTCTCCAGCCATCGCCTCCCTTTTCGCTGTTGCCCCTCCAGCCAGTAATACCGCCCCTGGGCCAGCCAGGCTGCCGCCCGGGCCGGCCGAGAGGTGGCCGCAAAACGACGATAGTGGCTACAGAAGCGGCCGGCCGCCTGCCGGTTTTCCGCCGTTTGCTCCCTTTCCCACCGTCTCAGGTAATAGTCGGCCAGCGCCTGGTACGGCTCGTAGAGTAAAAACGAGGTAAAGCCCGTTTCTTTAAGCAGCCCGGCGGCTTCTTCCGCCGTCTGTTGCGCCGTTATCTCCTCTTGTTCAAGCTGGATCATCAATCTGAGTGACAGGGCCACCAGATGGCCAACCCGCTGGCCGTTCTGCTGAAAAAGATGGTCTGCCTGGTCATTGAGCGACCACGCCTGCTCCCATTCTCCCTGGCGCAAGAGACTGGTTGCCTGGTTCTTAAGCTGCCAGGCCTGGTTAAACTTATCATCCTGCCGCACCGTCACCTGGCAGGCCTGAGCGGCCAGCGTCTGTGCCGTTGCCAACTCCCCTTGCAGATTGAGAATGGGAATAAAGAGATGGGCCATCTCCAGCCAGAGATTGATATTCCCCGACTGCTCCGCCAGGTGACAGGCCGCTTTTAGAATATCCCTGGCCGGCGTAAATTCTCCCTGTTCCAGATGCCAGACACCCAGGGCAGCTTTGATACGCGCTTTGGCGCTCGGATCATAAAGTTGTTCATCTATCTGAGCCGCCCGGCGGAGATACCAGCCCGCGAGCCGATCAGCGCCGGCCGTTTCCAAACCGACCGCTATCATGGCATAGCCATGCCCCTGCTGCTCCTGGGCCTCCGGCCAGACCCATTCGGCCACGTTGGTAATCCGGTATAGTAGGTATAAGCCCCTCAGAAAGTCATTGTTTAGATAAGTGATGATGCCCAGCTTCTGATAAATTTGGGCTGCCAGCCGGTAGTTGGCTGCCTGTTGGCCGGTCGCTCGACCTAACGTTCGGCCGGGCAGCAGGCGATGCCACCCCCAGTGGCGGACCATCTCGCTCCCAGCCTTCAAGAGCAAACTCCGTCTCGTGGTGGGGTGTCGCATCTCTAACAGAGCCAGCGCCTGGCCAAAATACACCTGGCACTCAACCATTTGCCCTGCGCTGTAAAGGGCGTCCGCCAGGTGATAAGTCCACTGGGCCTTTTGAAAGTGGTCCGGCCGCTCACTCAACCGGGGTTCCAGGGCCAGCGCCTGGCTAAAAAAGCCGGTCGCTTCGTGATAGGCCCCTTCCTT
>JAKEFB010000214.1 GCA_022616275.1 Chloroflexota bacterium | reverse complement strand
CGCCCCGGCGACGTTGGCCGCGAGCGGCCGGACGTAGACCGCTTCCTGGCCGGCCGTCTCCACCTGCCAGCCGGCCTGGGCGGCGATGGCCTCGACCTGGGCCTGGATTTGCTGCTGCTGCTCCGGCGAGAGCTGGCTCCAGTATTTGTCGTAGACGGCCACGCCGGCTTTGTTCCAGAGAATCCGGCCGGCGACCTCTTGCCGCGGCCGGTAGCTGTGTACGCCGGCTCGCTCCAGTTCCTCCAGCACCAGTTGGGCGTCCACCGGCGGGTACTTCTTCCGGTAGGCGCCGCGGGCGGTGAAGGGCACCTGCGGCGGGCCAAGCTGAACTTCTTCGCCGTAGCCAACATGGGCGCAGGCTTTTTCCGTCACCTGGCAGACGGTCTCATAAGCGTCCTTGGTCTGGATGCCGGCCGGGTACAGGATGGTGGCCACCACCTGCAAAGCCGGGTCGCTCGGTAGGTAAACGTCCTGGCCGACAGAGATCGTTTCGATAGCGTCCAGGCCGTCAATCACCGCCTGGCGTTTGCCGTCCTTGTCGTTGCTGTAGGTCCGCCGCTCGCCGTTGACGGCCAGGGTGAACGTTTGGCCGTCGGCCGAGCGGCTAATGAATTCGATCATGGCACTACTCCGGAGTAGAAATAGGGTAGGGGAAAGAAGGTTGTGTTAGGGGTGGTTTGGCGATGGCAGCAGACAAGGAGGCTCTACGCTCTGTCATTCAACGTTCAGCTTCAACGATGGGGTATTGACTTCGCTATCTTGCTTGCTGATCATCATCGAAGGTGGACTCCGGCTCTGCCACACAGACGCTGTACCAATAGGCGGCATCACTTATGGCCGGCATCAAATGCGCAACATGCCAGGCTTTGTCCGAGTTCGCCGCCAGGCAAACCTGGCGATATTGGCCCGCTTGTTGATCCGGCCTCGTATCAACCAGGTCGTCAATGTAACTGGAAGATTTCAGGCACTCGACAACAGCGTAACGAATAGTGATGGGGTCAAAGGTAGTACTCAGAATGGCTTACTGCCAGCGCAGATTGGTAACCTGCGCAAAGGGGACAACCCTTCGCCTGATCCAGCGCGTTAGCGCCAAAATGAAGGGTGCCAGTTGTTGGCCAAAATTGTCCAGGGCTCGGACAGTGCAGCGCAAATATAGGAGGGTATGGGCGGGCCTGCTCTAGCCGATAGCGAGGATGGACTAAAACGTTTCTTACTGCTTTCAAACCCTATAATAGCTCCCGATGCGCCGCTACGTTCTCCAGGAATGAGCGCCGCAGGGCCCCGTCGCTGATCTTGGTCGCCTGTTTCTGCAGCAGCGAGCGGGCGGCCTGCCGGACGGCCGGAGCGCGGCTATCCCCCACGGCTGTTAAAACCTGGTAACAGGTCAAATGAATACGAAAGCGTTCGTAGGTGCCGTCCAGGGGGCTGTGTGCCAGGAAACGCAAAATTTCCTCCACCTGGGCATGAGCTTCCGCTACTTTGCCTTGGGCCAGGGAGACGCGGGCCAGGCCGGCCAGCGTCTCCATCGCCTGGTGGGGCTGGCCCAGGGTGGTGCGCCGCAGCGCCAGGGCCTCCTGGTAAGCGGCGGCCGCCTCGTGTAGCCGCCCCAGCCCGGCCAGGGCGTGCCCCAGGTAAGTGAGGGCGAAGCCCTGGCCGATTGGGTCGCCCAACTCCTGAAACAGGCGCAAAGAGCGCTGGCAGCACTCACAGGCCCGTTGGTGATCGCCCAGATGGTGGTAGACCAGGCCCAGGCAGTCTAAGGCCCAGCCCTCGCCGCGCTGAAAGCCAATCTCGCGCTTCAAGCGGAGGGACTGTTCGTGGTAGTCCTGGGCCGTTTCGTACTGCCCCAGGCCGTCGTAAAACGTGCCCAGGTTATTCAGGGCAATTGCCTCGCCGCGCCGGTCGCCGATTTCGCGACTGATGGCCAGGCTCTGCCCGTAGTAGGCCAGCGACTCGGAAAAGTGGCCCAGGTAATAAGAAACGTCCCCCAGGCTGTTCAGGGCGCCGCTCTGGCCGCGGCGGTCGCCCAGCTCACGGTTAATGGCCAACCCCTGCCGGTAATACTCCTGGGCGGCGGCATAGTCGGCCAGGTTGCGGGCTACCGCCCCCAGGCTGCGCAAGGCCTGGCTTTCGCCATGCCGGTCACCCAGATCGTGGGCCAGGCGCAGTGCCCGCTCGTAATACTCCCCGGCCTCAGCGTAGCGGCCCAAGCGGTAGGCCAGTGAGCCCACGGCGCGCAAACTGTCCACGACCAGCAACTGGGAAGCGGCCGACACCGGCCCGGCCGCCTGGGCCAGGGAGAGAGCCTGCTCCAGCAAGGGATTGGCTGCTTCCAGGTCGCCCTGGTACCACAAAGCCACACCCCATTGCAGAGTGCCGGCCGCCACCGGGTAACCGGCTACATCGTCCGTTTCCTGGCCAGCGCTCACGGCGGCTCGGGCGGACGCAATGGCGGCCTCGTAGCGGCCAAGCGCGTTCAAAAGGGCGGCCTGCTCGGCCAGCAGGTGGGCGTAAACGTACCGGGCCTCCTGCCCGGTCTCGTCGTCAGCGGCCGCCAGCCACTGCAACTGCTCCAGCGCCAGGGCCAGCGTCGCTTCCCCTTCTTGAAAGAGGCTGGTGACGGTGTAAAAGCGGGCCAGGGCCGGCAGGCTGCGCCGGACCAGGGCCAGCCCGGCGTGTCGGACGGCCCAGCGCCAGGCCTGGCGGACGTTGTCCATCTCCTGCCGGATGTCGACCAGTGCCTGGGGCAGTTCCCGGCCGTTCAGGGCCGCTTCCCGGTCGCCGACGAAGGCCAGGTAATAGCGGCTGTGGCGTTCCTGGGTGGTCTCCGGCAACCGCTCGCCCGGGGCAATGGCGTCGAGCTTCTCGGCCGTGAACTGGCGCAGCAACTGGTGCATTTCATAGCGGCCGTGGGCCGGCTGGCGGAGGAGCGATTTATCTACCAAAGAGGATAAGAGGTTGTGGATTTTCGATATTTGATTTTGGCTTGAATCTAAAATCCAAAATCTTAAATCTAAAATCGCTTCGGCCGCTATGGGGTCGAAGGTGCCACGGAAGACGGAAAGCTGGGCCAGGGCGCGTTGTTCTTCCGGGGTGAGCAACTGCCAGGAGTAATCAAAGACGGCGTGCATGCTGCGGTGGCGGGCCGGCAGGTCAGCCATGGTCGTGGCCAGGAAGGCCAGGTTTTGCCGGATGGCTCCGGCCATCTCGGCCGGGGAGACCTGCTCGACCAGGGCTGCGGCCAGCTCGATGCCCAGGGGAATGCCTTCGACCAGCCGGCAGAGCTGGGCAACGTCGGGCACGTTGCCCGGCGAAAGGGTAAAACCGGCCAGGGTGCGGTCGGCCCGTTCGGCGAATAGTTTGAGGCTGCTGTAGGTAGCGGCGTCGGGCGCGGCGTCGGCCGGCACCGGCAGGCCCTCCAGCCGCAAGGTATACTCGGCCTGGAGGTTCAATCGTTCGCGTGAGGTGACCAACAGGACAATTTGGGGGGCGCGCCGCCACAGCTCCAAGACAAAAGGCATGCCGGCCAGGAGGTGCTCGAAGTTGTCCAGGACGAGCAGCATCTCCTTCTGGCGCAGGTAGTCAAACAACTGGGCCTGGGGCTGGCTCTGGTCGTGGAAGCGGAAACCCAGTGTATCGGCAATGGCGCTGACCAGGGCATGGCCAATTGTTTCGGCGCCTTGCTCGCTCAGGCCGGCTAGGGGCACAAACCAGACGCCTTCGGCAAAGGCGTGGGCGACGCGGGCGGCGGCGGCCAGGGCCAGCCGTGTTTTGCCTACGCCCCCTTCGCCGGCGACAGTAATCAGCCGGTAGGCCGGGTCTACCAGCAAACGGGCCAGGCGGTCCAGCTCCTGTTCCCGGCCGATGAAGGGGGTGGGTTGGGGAGGCAGGTTGTGAGGGGGCGAGGGGGAGAGGAGGAGAGGGGTGGAAATCTCGCGTCTCCTTGTCTCCTTGTCTTCCTTAATGCGAACGTAGAGAGCTATGGTCTCCGGCTCCGGCTCGACGCCCAACTCGTCGGCCAGCACCTGGCGGCACTGTTCGTATTGGGCCAGGGCCTCGTTCCGCCGGCCGAGGCGGGCCAGGGTATCCATGACCTGGCGGTGGGCAGCCTCGTGCCAGGGGACCAGGGCCAGCGTCTGGTGGGCGTAGTCCAAAACGCGCTCGTCCTCACCCATGACGCCGTAGTAAATGGTCAGGGCGTTGAGGGCCGTCAATATTTGCTGGTGGCGGGCCTCTTGCTGCAGCAGCCGCCACTCGTCAAAGGCCGGGCTATCCGGCAGAAACAGCCCGGCCAGGAAGTCGCCCCGGTACAGTTCGCTGGCCTCGCACAGGTGCAGGATGCACTCCGAGCAGCGGGCCAGTTCCTGGTGGACGTGGCGGGCGCATTCGCTCATGAGTTCGTCAAAGCGGCCGGCGTCAGTCCAAAATTCCGGGTGGCCGGTGGCCAGGGTGACGTTCTGGCGAGTGATAGCCAGCAGGGGTTCGCCGGCCGATTCCAGGGGGGCCAGGGCCTGGCGCAGGTTAGAGAGGGCCTGGCGCAGGCTGGCCCGGGCTGCCTCCTGCGGGTAATCACCCCACAGCAGGTCGGCCAGCCTGTCGCGGGGGTGCGGCCGGTGGCCTTCCATGGCCAGGTAAGCCAGCAATGCCCTCGCTTTGTCAGAGCGAAAGGGAGCCAATGGCTGGTCGTCTAACGTAGCCTGGAATGCCCCTAACAAATTCAACCGCAGGCGGGCCATGACTTCCTATTATAAAGCCCCTGGCGCGCGACTTCACGTATTTCCCTTACGAATAATCAATAAAACCCCGTAGGTTTCCAAAACCTACGGGGTTTGGCCCTGGTCTCGTTACGTTCTCGTCACGATAGCAGGTTATGGTGTGGCTAACTTAGCTTGAGTTTCAGTACAAACAAATAAGGAGTTGGTTGAATCATGTTTAATAAAACCGCACAACACGTAGCAATGGAACAGAACGCCATCGGCCGCGAACTGGCAGCCCTGGAAGCCCGGCAACAGGCTTTAGAGGCGGAGGCCATGCGGCTGAACTTGTTGGAACAGGTGCAACGCCAGGGGGTGGCGGTAAGCCAGCCGGAACCGTGGCACGTTCAATGGACAAACGGCCGATGAACAACAAACGCCTGACGATTAGTCTATTGCTTGTGGCCGCCGCGGCGGTCTTGCTCTTCGGCGGCCAGCAGGCGCTGGCCGCCGGCCGGCAACCGCCCCCGGTGGCCAACGACGACAGTTATACCGCCGGCGAAAACACGCCCCTGGTCCGGTCTTTTGCCCTGGGGGTGCTGGCCAACGACGACGACGGCGACGGCGAAGCCCTGGCCGCCCAACTGGCCAGCGGCCCGGCCAACGGCGCGCTGGAACTGCGCATTGACGGCTCGTTCGTCTACACCCCCAACCTGGGTTTCAGCGGCCAGGACACCTTCACCTACCAGGCCCTGGAGCATGAAGGGCTGGTGGGCTACTGGCGGCTGGACGAGGGCAACGGCAATACCACCCTGGCCGCGGCCGGCAACGACGGCGCGCTCGTCAACATGGAAGCCGGCGACTGGGTGGCCGGCGCGCCGGGCATCGCCTTCTACAATCCTTTCGCCCTGGACTTTGACGGGGTGAACGAGCGAGTTTCTATCCCCAACGATCCGGCCGTCAACGGCCTGACCAACAACTTGACCGTCGCCGCCTGGGTTTACCCTGATACCTTCAGCGGCATTCAGCGTATTGTGGGCGCGGCCCGCACCGTGAACATTGATGGTTTCGGCTTTGGCCTCAACGGCGCCGGCCTGCGTTTTACCACTTACGGTATCCGCCACTATGACAGCACGCTAGTGAACCTGCCTTCCGGCTGGGTCCATGTG
>JAKEFB010000213.1 GCA_022616275.1 Chloroflexota bacterium | reverse complement strand
TTGGTCACCACCGCCCCAGGCGGGGTGAAGTCGCTCAACTCATTGACGTCCGCCGGCGGCTGGTAGGCCATCTGCGGTGGCCCGACTTCCACCGGCGTCCATTCCCCGGCCGGCGGCCAGGGCGGCGGGTCGGCGTAGACGGCGCTGGGGCCGGCCGACAACTGAATCAGAGCAACCAGGAACAACCAGGAAACGACGTAACGAACGGCACGAGACCCGGACTTGTCCACAGCTTTCCTCCCACTTCAGGTAAGGTGATTGATTGGGCGTAGCGTGAGGCCACGTCGAGAAATAACTATTCAGTTGGACAGGTTGGTTGAGTTGGGGCCTGGCGCTCCCCCACTCATAAGATAGCCTACCGACTACCAGAACATATTGTTTGCCATTCCGGCCAAATTGTCAAGAACAATTTTAGCACAATCAGCCAGCAGGCTACTCAACGAAAGGCCAACGAAGGGCCAACGGCCGGCCAGCTAAACGTCTGTGGCACAAGACCTGCCTTTAGAACATAGCTGGGCTAAAGACGAAAGACGATTGGCTGCTTGACAACACCCTAGTAAAAATTTTATAATATTATTGTGAAAATAATCACAAAAATTATGCCACTGTAGGAGATACCATGTCTTCTCTTGTCGTTAAAAACCCAGCCCCGGCGATTCAATGCTACCCGCCCGGCCCGCGCGGCCACTGGCTCACTGGCACGGTGCAACGCTGGCGGGAGAACTCCCTCAAATATCTATGCGAACTGACCCAGGAGTACGGCGACGCGGTGCGTTTCCGTTTCCTGCTGCACTGGTACGGCTATATTTTCTCCCACCCCGACCACAACAAGTACGTGCTGCAGGACAACAACCACAACTTTACCAAGCTGCCCCACCCGACCTTTCTCCTGTTGCAGCCGCTGGTCGGCCGCGGCCTGCTGACCAACGACGGCGACTCCTGGCTCAGCCAGCGCCGGCTCATCCAGCCGATCTTCCACCGCCGGCGTATCGCTCAGTTCGGGGCAATTATGACGGAGGCCACCGAGGCTATGCTTGATCGTTGGGCTACAACGGCCGGCGCCGGCCGGCCGGTGGACATAGACCACGAAATGACGGCCCTGACGATGGAAATCGTCGGCAAGGCCCTGTTCAGCATAGACCTGACCGGCGAGTGCGACGCAGTCGGCCAGGCGTTCACGGCCGTCAACAAGCAATTGGCCGAACTCAACACCCGGCCGTTCTCCGTTTTCCTCGTCCGCTGCCTGCCCTTCCTGCCGGAGGTCCGCCGCCTGATGGCCAACATCGCCGTCCTGGACGACGTGGTCGGCAAGATCGTCCAGGAGCGCCGGGCCACCGGGCAGAAAAAGGACGATCTGCTGGATATGCTCATGGAAGCCCGCGACGAAGAGACCGGCCAGGGTATGGGCGACAAGCAGTTGCGCGACGAGATCATGACCTTGCTGCTGGCCGGCCACGAGACGACGGCCAACACTTTGTCCTGGACCTTCTACCTCCTCTCGCAGCACCCGGAGGCCAACCAAAAGTTGCAGGCCGAGCTGGCTACCGTGCTGGGCGGCCGAAGCCCGACGGTAGACGATCTGCCCAACCTGACCTATACCCAGATGGTCGTCGAAGAAGCGCTGCGCTTTTACCCGCCGGCTTACGGGATTGCCCGCACCGTGGTGGCCGAGGACGAAATCGGCGGTTACCACGTTCCGGCCGGCTCTGTGGTCATGCTCAGCCCCTACCTCACCCACCACCACCCCGACTTCTGGCCCGACCCGGAGCGCTTTGACCCGGAACGTTTCCGGCCGGAAGCCGTGGCGGCGCGGCCGCGCTACGCCTACATTCCCTTTGGCGGCGGGCCGCGCCAGTGCATCGGCAGCCATTTTGCCCTGACGGAAGCCCAACTAATCCTGGCTACCATCGCCCAGCGCTGCCGGCTGGAACTGGTCCCCGGCCACCCGGTCGAGCCAGACCCGCTGATTACGTTGCGGCCGAAGTATGGGTTGCCGATGAGGAGATTGGAGATTGGAGATTAGAGATTGGCAACCTTTGGTTGCCAATCTCTAATCTATGACGATGTAACCAGAGTTATACCCAGGTCTATATCGAGATACATTGTCCCTGTCGCCTCTTCGCTCTAGGCTAGAAAGGGGTGACATGGTGTCCGTCCGAATTGTTCAAAGCGTCCTTATCTTTCTGGCCTGCCTGCTGGGCGGCTGCGCCGAGGCGCCTGTTTCCACGCTGCAAGCCAAAGGGCCGGCCGCCAGCAGGATAGCCAGCCTGAGCTGGTGGCTATTTGGCCTGGGCGCGTTCGTTTACCTGGGCGTAATGGCCTTTTTATTGTTGGCCCTGGTCCGCGCCCGGCGCGACCAGCCGCCGGCTCTGGCCCAGGCCGGCGAGGCGACGAAGGTGGTCTTCCTGGGTGGGGCGGTCATTCCGGCCGTCGTTCTGGTCGCGGTCTTTGGGCTGACACTGGGCACGCTGCGGGGGGTTGCCCCGGCCGAGGCACCGGGCGCCTTAACGATCGAAGTCGCCGGGCATCAATGGTGGTGGGAGATTCGCTACCCGGACGAGCAGATCACGACGGCCAACGAAATTCATATCCCGGCCGGCCGGCCGGTGCGCTTGCAACTTCACTCACTAGACGTCATCCACAGTTTTTGGGTGCCGGAGCTGCATGGCAAGCTGGATATGATTCCTGGCCAGACCAATATCCTCTGGCTCCAGGCCGGCGAGCCGGGCGAGTATCGCGGGGTTTGCGCCGAGTTTTGCGGCCTCCAGCACGCCAAAATGGCCTTCCTGGTGGTGGCCGAGCCGGCTGAAGCGTTCGCCGCCTGGGCAGAACGGGAAAGACAACCGGCGGCCGGGCCGGCCGATGCGCTGGCCGAGCAGGGCCAGCAGCTCTTTCTGGAGATGGCCTGCGCCGACTGCCACACGGTGCGGGGCACGGCGGCGGCCGGTACACTTGGCCCCGACCTGACCCATCTGATGAGCCGCCATACCCTGGCGGCGGCGACGTTGGCCAACACGCGGGGTAACCTGGCCGGCTGGATCGTAGACCCGCAACACGCCAAGCCAGGCAACCTGATGCCGCAGACGGACCTCTCTGGCGAGCAGCTCCTGGCCCTCCTGGCCTATTTAGAAAGTTTAAGGTAGCGCCACACGTGGAACCACGCAACGAAGCCTTAGCGAAGGTGTGGGCTGACCCGCCCGGCGTCGTCGGCCGCCTGTACGCCCTGCAAAACGATACCATCGGCAAGCGCACGATGGTTACCGCTTTCGCCTTTTTTCTGCTGGGCGGCGCCAACGCCTTGTTGATGCGCATCCAACTGGCCCGGCCGGAAAATAACTTTATCGGCCCAGAGCTGTACAACCAATTTTTTACCATGCACGGCTCGACGATGATGTACCTGTTTGCCGTGCCGATGTTGGAGGGGTTCGCTATTTTAATTTTGCCCTTTTTGCTGGGCACCCGCGAAATGCCTTTCCCCCGCCTGAGCGTCTTCAGCTATTTTACTTTTCTGTTTGGCGGGATCCTCTTTTACAGTAGTTTTCTCATCGGCGCAGCGCCAGATGCGGGTTGGTTTGCCTATACGCCGCTCAGTGGCCCGGAATTTTCACCGGGCCCGGGCATGGATTTCTGGCTATTAGCTCTCAGCGTGGCCGAAGTAGGGGCTATAGCCGCCGGGGTAGAAATTATTATTGCCATTCTCAAAATGCGCGCTCCGGGCATGACCATTAGCCGGATGCCCTTGTTTGCCTGGGCCATGCTGGTCATGGCTTTTTCCATTTTATTTGCCTTCATCCCGCTTATAGTCGGCAGCCTGCTCCTGGAGCTGGACCGGCAGGCAGGCACGCGCTTTTTCGACCCCACGGCCGGCGGCAGCCCCATTCTCTGGCAACATCTTTTCTGGATTTTTGGCCACCCGGAAGTGTACATCCAGTTTATTCCGGCGGCCGGGCTCGTCTCGATGATTGTGCCGGCTTTCACGCGCCGGCCGATCGCGGCCTATACCTTGATTACTATGGCCATGGTCGCCACCGGCTTCATCAGCTTTGGCTTATGGGTGCATCACATGTTTACCGTCGGCCTGCCCCAGGTGGCCATGACCTTTTTTGCCGTGGCCAGTATGATGATTGCCCTGCCCAGCGGGGTACAATTCTTTGCCTGGGTGGCTACTATCTGGGCCGGCCGGCCGGTCTATAAGACCTCCTTTCTCTTTGTCATCGGCTTCCTGGCGCTCTTTGCGCTCGGCGGCATTACCGGGGTGATGGTTGGCTCACCGCCGTTTGACTGGCAGGTACACGATTCCTTTTTCGTCGTCGCCCACTTTCACTACGTGCTTGTCGGCGGGGTTCTCTTTCCCATCTTTGCCGCTCTCTACTTTTGGATTCCCAAGTTCAGCGGCAAAGTGCTGGACGAACGGCTCGGCCGGTGGAATTTCTGGCTGATGTTCATCGGCTTTAATATCACCTTCTTCCCGATGCACGTGGCCGGTATCCTGGGGATGCCGCGCCGGGTCTATACCTATCTACCTGGCGCGGGGCTGGACACCTGGAACCTGGTCGCGACCGGAGGGGCGTTTATTCTGGCGGCCGGGACGCTGCTTTTCGTCGCCAACCTTTTTTACAGCCTGCGCCGGGGCGCGGCCGCGGGGGACAATCCCTGGTCGGCCGACTCGCTGGAATGGTCCACCACCTCTCCGCCACCCAATTACGGCTTCGCGGTGCTGCCGATTGTGCGCAGCCGCCACCCCCTGTGGGAACAAGAAGCGCTGCACCAGGGGGACGAAAAAGTGGAAAGGCTCGTCCGCGCCCTGAGCGAGTGGCCAACAACCTGGCGCGCTGCCCTGGCTACGTCTACCCTGGAAGCCCAACCGGAAGAGGTTTTTCGTGTGTCCGGCCCTTCTCTCTGGCCCTTCATCGCCTCGGTAGGTGTGATGATCATTTTTGCGGCCGAGATTTTCCGCCTGCACCTGCTCACCCTGGGAGGTGTGCTCGTTCTGACGGTGGCGATCATTGGCTGGCATTGGCCGGAAAAGCCGGTGACGACGGCCGGGGAAGAGATTGCCTTTGCCCAGGAACATGGCCTGGCGGTCAGGCCGGATGGCAGCCGGGCCGTCTCCCGGGCGGGCATGTGGTTGGCTATTTTGTCACTGGTCATCGCCCTATCAAGCTTTCTATTCAGCTACTTTTATATCCGCCTGGAGCACGACGTCTGGCCGCCGGCCGGGATAGCCGCGCCGGAGCTGACCTGGATGGCGGCCGGGACAGCCGCCATTCTGTTGAGCGGCGGCGCGATGGCCTGGGGGCTACGGGCTATCCGCCAGGGTAACCAGGGGATGCTCAAAGTGGGCCTGGCTCTGGCTTTTGGGCTGGCGGCGGCCGGTCTGGCGCTGCAACTGTATGACTTTAGCCAGTTGCCGTTCGGCTGGCAGGACAACGCTTACGGCTCGCTTTTTTACACGCTCGGCGCTTACGCTTTCTTGTGGCTACTGGCCGGGCTGGTAATGAACGGCCTGGCCCAGTTGTGGGCCTGGCAGGGCCGCTATTCGGCGCAGCAATATTGGGCCGTGGAAAACGTGGCTCTCTTCTGGTATGGCCTGGTGGCCGGCTGGCTCATTCTCCTGGCCACGCTCTACCTGGCCCCGCATCTAACGTGAGGATCATGGCCACGACGCAACCAACACGACCGCTGGCGCTATGGTTAAACTTTCTGTCCGGGCCGCTGATCTGGTCCATTTACTTTACGCTAGGGTACTTCCTGGTAGAAATAGCCTGCCGCCAGGCCCTGCTATCATTTCGCGTGGTGGGGTTACCAGGGACGTCGGCCGCTGTCCTGGTCTTGACGCTCGTGGCCCTGTTGGCTACTTTTTATGCCGGGTATCGCTCCTATAATAATTTGACGCAAAGACGCAGACTTTGGCCTGCCAAAGTTCACGCAAAGGTTGTAAAGAATTTTCATATGCTATGGGGCGCTGCTGCCGATGTGAACTCCTACTATTACTGGCGGGAGGAGCGAGAAGGGGTTCAGGTGGCACTGAAGGGGCGCTACGTTGAGTTTATGGCTGTGGCCGGCGTGCTGTTAAATGGCCTGTTTGGGCTGATTATCCTGCTCACCGGCATCCCGGCTCTGGTCTTACAGCCCTGCCTTTTGATGCCATGAATCATCATCTTTGTTGCCAGCCAGAGCCGGTAAACGGCCTGACCCTGCTGCCACTCATCGTGGTGGCCGCTCTTTATCTGTACGGGCGCTCCAGACTACCCGGCCGCCGTTCCTTTCCAGACGGCCGGGATGGAGCCTTTGGCGCCGCCCTGGCCGTCCTTTTCGCCTCCCTGGTGTGGCCACTACCTGGCGCCACCGCGATTTCCCTGGCGGCCCACATGGTTCAACACATTTTACTGGTCCTGGCGGCCGCGCCGCTGCTCGTTTGGGCAGCGCCGCAGGGGGCGTTTCTGCTGGCCCTGCCCCGGCCACTGGGCCGGCTTGGTGGGGGCCTGTGGCAAACGCAGTGGTTGCGGGCTGGCTGGCGTGGCGTCGCCCGGCCGCTGGCCGGCTGGTCATTGCACGCCCTCGCCATCTGGGCCTGGCATACCCCGGCCCTCTACCAGGCCGCGCTGGAGCAAGAAGGGCTGCACGTCCTGGAACATGGCAGCTTTTTGGGGACGGCCGGCCTCTTTTGGGCTGTTCTGCGCGGCCGGCAGCAAAGTTGGGGCATCCTTTACCTGTTTACGGCGGCGCTGCAAAGCGGCTTGCTGGGCGCACTGATGAGCTTTTCGCCTCGCCCGTGGTATCCAAGCTACACCGGGCCGGGCACGGCCTGGGATCTTAGCCCGCTGGAAGACCAACAACTCGCCGGGGCGATTATGTGGATACCGGCCGGCGTCGTCTACTTGATCGTGGCCCTGGGCCTGCTGTGGCGCTGGCTGCAACAACTGGAGGCGGCCGACCGGCAGCAGGGCTATTCACAATGGCTACCCTTATTGGCGCTGGCTCTTCTCTGGCTGACAGCATGCGGTGATAACGAAGCGGCCGCCAGGGAAATGACCGGCGGCGACCCGGACCGCGGCCGGCAGGCCATCCTGGCCTACGGCTGCCCCGCCTGCCATACGATTCCGGGCATCCCCGGGGCGACGGCGACCGTCGGCCCGCCTCTAAGCGATTGGGCCAAGCGCCATTACATCGCCGGCTCATTGGCGAACACACCGGAAAACCTGGTCCGCTGGCTGGACAATCCTCAGGCGATTGAGCCGGGAACGGCCATGCCAGACCTGGATGTGAGCGAGGAGGCGGCGCGCGACATCAGCGCCTATTTGTATAGCTTACGATAAAACAATGTGGGATCGGTATCGGCGGATCGTCATTGGTGGTATTGCCGCTCTGGTGGCTGGCTTTTTGTTGCTGCAACTGTTGCCTGTAGACAATCCTGGTAACCCGCCCATCCGCCGCGAACCGGCGTGGGATAGCCCGCAGACCCAGGAACTGGCCAGGCGGGTCTGCTACGATTGTCACAGCAATGAAACCGTCTGGCCCTGGTATGCCAGGGTCGCGCCGATGTCTATGCTCCTGGTGCGAGACGTACGCGAGGGCCGGGAAGTACTCAACTTCTCCGAATGGCCAGGCGACGAGGGCGAGACTGAGACGGAAGAGATAGTCGAGGTCATTGCTAAAGGAGAAATGCCCCCCTCTTATTACCTGATCCTGCACCCGGAAGCACGGCTAACCGAGGCCGAAACAGGCCAGTTGATCAATGGGCTGATTGCAAGTTTGGAGATTGGAGAATGAGATTGGAGATTAGAGATTGGTAATCTCCAATCTCCAATCTCTAATCTCTTTAAAGCCGCAGGATCGGCCGGGTGAGGCAGGTGGCCCCGCCCTCGGCTTGGAGGGAGATTTCGTTCCCTTTGTAAGTCGAGACCTGGCAGCCGGCCGCTTCCAGGCGTTGTTGGGTGACCGGGTTGTTTTGCAGCATCAGGCATTGGCCGGGGGCCAGGGCCAGCACGTTCGGCCCCATCGTTTCAAACTCCTCTTCAGGTACTTCTATAAAACGGAAGCTTCTGGCCTGGAGGTGCTGGTAAAACGACACCGGCATGAGCGGCAGATAAACCACGGCCAGGTCTTGGTCCACCAGGCTGATAAACGACATCAGGTGCAAACAGGCTTCCGGGCCGGTGTAGTAAGGCAGATGGACAGGAATGACCTCCACGCCGGGCAGGGCGCCCTGCAACTGGCGCGCGCCCTCGGCGTTGGTGCGGAAGCCAAGGCCAACGGCCAGGGTCTTTTCGTCAAGCCAGAGCAAATCACCCCCCTCGGCGCGGGCGTTGCCATGCAGGGTGAAGTGAACGGGAATGCCTAACTTCTCAAAGGCAGCCGCCTGGGCCGTTTCCTCGCCTCGCCGCAGCGCCTTGCCCATGCGCAAAATAATCGCCCCCTGGTTGGTCACGATAGAGGGATCGTGAACGTAGATAGCGTCGGCGTGGTCGGGGAGGGGAAGGTCGTGATAGATGACTTCGACTCCGGCCTGGTGCAACACCTGGACAAAGGCGTGGTGCTCGCGCTGGGCCACGGCCAGGTCCGGCCGGCCTTTGTAGTGCCACCGCTGCGGGTCGGCGTTGCCAAAAGTCTCGTCCGGCCGGCGCACCAGGACACTCTGTAAGGGGGCAATCATGCTCTGGCTACCGTACGTTTTCATGACCGTGTGCTCCGCTCCAGCCGGGAAAAGGCGCTCAAAAAGGTGCGCGTCCGTTCCTCTTGTGGGTTGTCAAAGAGTTGATCGGGGGAGCTAATTTCCACGATACAGCCCTCGTCCATATAGACAATGCGGTGGGCAAACTCGCGGGCAAAGTTCATCTCGTGGGTGACGACGAGCATCGTCATGCCCTCTCCCACCAGCTTTTGCATGACCTCCAGCACTTCGCCGATGAGTTCCGGGTCCAGGGCCGAGGTCGGCTCGTCGAACAGCATCACCTGGGGCTGCATGGCCAGGGCGCGGGCGATGGCCACGCGCTGCTGCTGGCCGCCGGAGAGCCGGGACGGGTACTCGTTGCTTTTGGCTACCAGCCCGACCCGTTCCAGGTTGCACATACCCAGTTCTACCGCTTCCTTTTTGCTTATGCCCTTGACCGTGATCGGCCCTTCGATCACGTTTTCGAGGGCGGTCATGTGGGGAAAGAGGTTGAACGATTGGAAGACCATCCCGGTTTTGAGCCGCAGGTTATGGATCTGCTGGCGATGATCCCGGCCGCTGCCATGAGCCTGGACCGCCAGCCCATCTACTTCCACCTCGCCGTGGTCGGGGTGTTCCAAAAAGTTGACGCAGCGAAGCAGCGTGCTCTTGCCCGAACCGCTGCGGCCGATAATGCAGAGTACTTCGGCCGCTTTGACGTTGAGCGAAATGTCTTTCAACACGTGGAGACGGCCGAAATATTTGTCCAGATGCGATAGCCGTACGATTGGTTTCATGCCGCGACGCGCTCTCCCCTGGCCAGGTGGGTTTCAAGGCGAGACTGGACGGCCGAAAAAATAATGGTCATGATCCAGTAGAAAATGGCGGCAATGAGCAAAGCTTCCAGGCTGCGGAAATTGGCCCGGCCGACCTTTTGCGCCCGCCACAAAATCTCCCAGGCAAAGCCGGTCACCGAGATGAGGGCGGTATCCTTGAGCATGGCAATAAACTCATTGCCGATCGGTGGAATTACCACGCGCAGGGCCTGGGGCAAGACAACACGGCGCATAATCTGGCTCGGCCCCATGCCAATGGCCAGGGCTGCTTCTCGTTGCCCAATCCCCACCGACTGAATGCCGGCCCGCATAATTTCCGTCATGTAAGCCCCGTAGTTGAGGCCCAGGGCCAGCACGCCGGCCCAGAACCCCCGCAATACGATACCCAGTTGGGGCAAGGCCAGAAAGAAAAAGATGATTTGGAGCAGTAACGGCGTGCCGCGAATGAGCGATACGTAAAAAGTGGCCAGGGCGTAAGCCGGCGGGAATTTAGATAATCGCCCCAACGCGCCCAGCAAAGCCAGCATCGTGGCCAGGGAGATGGACAAAAAAGCCAGCAAAATTGTCAGCCCGGCCCCGCCGGCAATGTAACCAATGTAGGTCTGGATGAAGTCAGCGTCAAGTTGAATCGTCTTAATTTCCAGGCCCAAAACGTTGAAGTGGATACCGCTGAACAGGAATAACAGGCTCAACAGCAGCACCACCCAGGAGACGTTGACACCCATGATGAACCGGGTCTTACGGCGCTGCTGCATTTCATAAATCAACTCAGCCTGACTTTTGCGTTCAACCCGGCCTTTGGTGGAGCTTTCGGCAATTGCGCTCATGGTCAATCCTTTGAACGGTGAAAGGTGAGACGGCCACGCGTGGCCGTCTCACCTTTCATTGCGTTGGGTCTTGGGTCAAATCCGCTCCGAACCATTCCTGGGAAAGCTGGCTCATCGTGCCGTCGGCGTGCATCTCGGCAATAATTTCGCTCACCCGCTCTACCAGGCTGGTATTATCTTTAGCGCTGTTCTTGTCGAAGGCGACGGCCAGGTTTTCGGAATAAACCGGGCCACCCACTTTCACAACGGGGACGCCCTCGGCAATGGCCGCCTCAACCACCGTGTTAGAAGTCAGGAAAACCTGGAACTCCTCCCGGCCGGCCTGGATGGACTGGGCGCACTCGTTATCGGTATCGAGCGGCACGACGGTGACGCCGGTTGGAGGATCGGCAAAGTAGCTGGTCTCCGGCAGGCCCAGCGCTTCCAGGTCGCCGTTAAGCCAGCTTTCGTAAGTTGTCGCCGTGCCGGCGCAAACAGCCTGGCCGTTGATGTCTTCCAGGGAGTCAATGCCGGAATCAGCAGCGGCGGCAAATTGGGCTGGGGTGTAATAATAGGCCGGCTCGGCAAAGTCGAGGACTTGCTGGCGGGCCGTGGTCACGGTCATCGAGCCAACGCTCATGTCCCACTGGCCGCCCCAGTTTCCGGCCGTAATCACGTCCCAGGCAGGGGTCACAAATTCGACCTCTACACCGAGGCGTTCGGCAATTTCCCGGGCCACATCCACGTCGAAGCCGACAAACTCGCCGTTTTCATCCAGGAAGGATTGCGGGGCATAATTGGGGTCGGTGGAGACGCGGATGACGCCGCGATCTTCAATTTCAGCCAGCAGATCGTCGCCGCCACCACCGCTGCAGGCCACGAACAGCAAGGCCAATACCAATGAAATGGTCAATAAAGCTGCTTTTTTCATGGTTCATCCTCTTCAAAATGGGTGGGTAAATGGGTAAGGGGGCCATTAATTATCCCCCTGCTACCGCCTTCCATACGGTACACAACCATTATAGCATGAAACGAGACGGAATCCCGCTGGTCCTGGACTGGGCCCAACAGTTGTGTGAGGAAAGCATTCGCCTCGCCCGCCAGCACGGTGACAGGCTCCGGCTGGCCGACGCCCTGTGGGGGTTAGGAACGACTGCGCACTACAAGAGGGAGTTGACTCTGGCGCGCGCCACCCTGAAAGAGAGCGCGGCCTTGTGCGTGAAATCGGGAATTTTATATGTTACCGGCGTCATGGCCAGCGTGGTCGCCCTGGCCTCGGTGGCCGCTGTCCAGGGTGACTTCGGCCGCACCGCCCGGTTGTGCAGCGCGGCCGATACCCTGTTGCGTGCCCAGGGGCTGGCTTTGATGAAGCCTGATGCCAGAGCTTTTGAGCAGACCACATTTGCTCCCCGGTTTGTTTAGATCATCAGATTCAATAGGCAAGTGGACAACACCAATCATCCATAAGAACAACCTTTGATGGCTAATACCATCTCTTAACTGGGCTCGCCTGGAGCAGGTGACTTATCTGCAGTGGCTGCGGACTGCTGCCTCTTCTCGCCCCCTTCTGGAGCAGCAGGTATTATTACAGGGTGACCTTTCCCGGCCGGCCCGGCTTCCTCTGGCGCACCAGAGGCCCATTCCAGCGTCCAGGTAACGACGGTAACGTTGTGAATAGCCCGCTTAAGAATGCGGCGTTTGGCAGGCGGCTTCTTTGACATCGTCCGTGACAGCATAAAGAAAAAGGTGTTGCCTTTGTTAGCATTTGTTGCCAAAATGTTGACAGGAGGCTTATACGGTATACCAGTGCATCACCAGGCCGTTACCCCAGACTCTTTCACCACCTTTGGCGAATTACTCCAATACCTGCGTCGCCGGGCGGAACTCACCCAGCGGGAGCTGGCCGCGGCGGTAGGCTACCACTACACCTATCTCAGCCGACTCGAACGTAACGAACGCATCCCCGACGCCACCACCGTGCTGGCCCGCTTTGTGCCGGCCCTGCAGTTGGAGGATAAGCCGAAGTGGGTCGCCCGGCTGGTTGGGCTGGCCGCTGAAGGGCGGCGCGAGGCTCTGCCCGACCGGATCACGGTTAGCTACACCGTTCAGCCTCAGTTGGTTGAAGACGGGGAAGAGGATAGCCCCGCTCTTCACGTCTCCGGTAACCTGCCGTTGCAGTTGACCACTTTTATCGGCCGGGAACGGGAAGTGGCTGAAGTTAAAAGTCTTCTATCCCCAGCCTCGGGCCAACCCCACTCGCCAGGCTCAGGAGAAAGCGCGCGGCTGGTGACCCTTACCGGACCGGGCGGCAGTGGCAAAACACGGCTGGCGCTGGAGGTGGCCACCGAACTGGCGTCTGAATACGCTCACGGTGGCTGGTTCGTCGAGCTGGCTTCCCTTTCCGACCCAACCCTGGCACCGCAAGCCGTGGCCCAGGTGTTGGAAATTCCAGAGCACACCGGCCGCCCTCTGCTGGCAACCCTGGGCGCTGCGCTGCGCCCCAGGTTTGCTCTCTTGGTCCTGGACAATTGTGAACACGTGGTCGAGGCGGTAGCCCAATTGGCCGAAGCTCTCTTGCGGGCCTGCCCCCATCTACACATCCTGGCCACCAGCCGTGAAGCTCTGGGTGTGCCGGGGGAGCGCGTCTTTCTTGTACCGGCTCTCTCCCTACCGGACGCGCGTGCGCCTTTCTCGGCCGAAACTATTCAGGTGTCCGAGGCGGTACAGTTGTTTGTCGAGCGCACACGAAATATCCTGCCGGCTTTTACCCTGGCCGACGAAAACGCCCCGGCCGTGGCCCAAATCTGCCAATGTCTGGATGGAATACCATTGGCACTAGAACTGGCCGCCGCACGAGTGAAGATGCTGGGCGTTGAGGCGCTGGCCGGCCGGCTGGCCGCCCACGAAGGGTTTCGCCTGCTCACAGCCGGCAGTCGCACCGCCCAGCCCCGCCAACAGACGCTGCAGGCCCTCATTGACTGGAGCCACGACCTCCTCTCCGAACCGGAGCAGGTCCTCCTGCGGCGGCTGTCCATTTTCGCCGGCGGCTGGACGCTCGAAGCAGCGGAAACGATTTTAGATTTTAGATTTTGGATTTTGGATTCAATCCAAAATCATTTGGATGTATTGGATTTATTGACGCAACTGGTCAATAAATCGCTCGTCATCGTAGACCATTCCACAGGTGAACCTCGCTACTACCTGCTGGAAACCATTCGCCAATATGCCCGCGAGAAGTTAGAGGAGGCCGGGGAACTGGTCATGCTGCACAACCGCCACCTGGCCTATTACGCCGACACCATGCAACAGCTCGACCGGCAACTCCAAACGGCGGGGTCGGACCAGGCGTTGTTATTCGGCCATATGGAGATGGAACACCATAACGTCCGCGCGGCGCTGGACTGGGCCTGGCAAGAACAGGCCGACGCCTATACCGGCCTGCGGCTGGCCGGCGCTATGGGCCTCTTCTGGGCCGTACGCGCCTACCTGAGAGAAGGGGTAACCCGATTGCTGGCCATGTTAGACCGCGTTCCTCCCGGCCGGGATGATATCTACCGTATCAAGGCGCTGCACCGGGCCGGAATGCTGGCTAATTACAACCTGGACTACGAACTGGCCCGCCGTTTATATGAGGAAAGCATCGGCCTGGCCCGCCGCTACGATAACCAACAGGAGCTGGCCTGCGCGCTTTGGGGCCTGGGATTTACCGTACATAACCTGGGCGACCTGTCCCTGGCCCGCACCCTGCTCGAAGAGGGCCTGGCCGTAAGCCAGGCCGTTGAGGACCTGTATCAGGTCAATACAACCCTGACCATCCTGGCCGCTGTTTTAACCGATCTTGGCGAGCACACCCAGGCGGATCAACTCTTACAGGAGAGTCTGGCAGTAGCCACGAAGATTAATGATACCTGGGGGGTCATTCTGGCCCTGGACCGGGCAGGCTGGAACCTGCACGCAATGGGGGATTATGCAACCGCCCAAACAGTCTGCGAGCGCAACATTTCGATCTGCCGTGAGCTAGGTAACAAACTGAACCTGGGGCAGGCGCTGGCAAACGCGGCCATGGTCAGCAATCTACAGGACGATTACGTTACTTCGGCCGCCTACGCCGCAGAAGCGTTGGCTTTGTTCCGCGACGTGGGCGACTTTGGGCGGCAGCCCTTTGTCATGCGGATGTTGGGCTACGCCGCCCGGCAGGCCGGGGATTATAGTGAAGCCAGGGCTTGCTGCATTGAAGGCCTGGAGGGCAACCAGCAGATTGGCCACCAGACCGGCATCATCGCCGGCCTGGTCTCTCTGGCCTCCGTGGCCGCCCAGGGCAACCTTGAGCGCGCTGCCCGGCTGTGCGGCGCGGCCGACGCCTTGCTAAACGCCCAGGGCCTGGCCCTCATGAAACCGGATGCCAAAGCGTTTGCCGAAACAGCGGCCGCTGCCCGGGCCCAATTGAACGAGGCGGCTTTCGCCCGGGCCTGGGCCGAAGGCCAGGCCATGACGCTGGATCAGGCCATCGCCTATGCTGTCAGTGATTAGAGCCTGGCTGCTTTGGGGGGGTCTTGGCCTGGCTTTGGTGGCTTGCCGGCCGGCCTCGGCCGCGCCCACCCTGCTGCCCAGCGCCGTCGTCCTGGCCCCCACGGCCGCGGTCACAGCGGCTCAGCCGGCCGCTGTTCTGCCACCCACCTTCACCCCGGCCGCCGGCCAGGAAATCGCTCCGCCTCCCCCGGCGGCCACAGCCCAACCCACCGTGCAGCCATCCCCCTCATATACCCCTACACCCCCACCTACCCACACCGCCACACCCATTCCCCTGGCCGAGGGGTTGCCGACGCCGCCCACGCCCATTCCCACGGCCGTGCCCACGTTGGAAGTGCCGCCGGAGGTGACCAACATCCTGCTGCTGGGTAACGACGTAGCCGAAGTCCGGGGCGGCCGGACCGACACGCTGATCATCGTCTCCATCAACCGCGAAACGGGCACGGCCGGGCTGCTGTCGCTGCCGCGTGACCTGTACGTCTACATCCCCGAATGGACAATGAACCGCCTCAACCTGGCCCTACCACACGGCCACGGCGTCAATTACCAGGGCAGCAGTGGCGGAGGTGGTGGGCTGGTCAAGGACACGATCCTTTATAATTTTGGGCTGCCCGTCCACACCTACGCCCGCATTGGCTTTGACGGCTTCAAGCAGGTGATTGACACCCTGGGCGGCGTGGAAGTGGCCGCCAGTTGCTCCTTGAGCGATTGGCGATTAAAGTCGCCGGAATTGGACCCGGCCGTGGAGGATAACTGGGAATGGTTTACGCTGGCATCAGGCGTGTACCAGATGGACGGCGACCTGGCGCTCTGGTACGCCCGCTCCCGTAAGACGACCAACGATTTCGACCGCAACCGCCGCCAGCAACAACTGCTCAGCGCGATGCTGGAGCGAGGGCTGGCCCTGGACCTGTTGCCGCAAGGGCCGTCGCTGTGGGAGGCGTTCCAGGATAGCCTGGAGACGGACATGAGCCTGGGGGTTATGCTGGAACTGGCGGCCCTGGCCCCGGCCGTGCGCCAGAACGGCGTCCAACACCTGTCCATGCCCCAGGAAGCGCTGCGGGGCTGGCGTGTGCCCGGCAGCGGCGAAGCAGTCCAGTTGCTGCGCTGGGAGCAGGCCCAACCAACCCTGCGCCAGTTGGTCCAGCCGCCAGTCCTGAACCAGGCTACACGGCCGCCGATTATGGTCGAGGTGGTCACAGACAACGACGTTATGTACCGGTTGGCGGCCGAAAACCTGGCCTGGTACGGTTTTGTTCCCGTCCGTGGGGCTGCCCCGGCCGCCACGCCCGGCAGGACTCAAATCACCTACTACGGGGCGAATTTCAAAGGCTCCTTCGACTGGCTGTTGAGCTGGTTGTTCAACCAGGACAGCGGCAGCATCCAACTGGTCACCGGCCCGGCCCCTGGCGACATCAACTACCGGGTCGTGCTGGGTTACGACTACAACCCTTGCCGCTCCCAAATCCAGGCCCCGCCGACGCCGGCGGCTATGCCCTGAAATCATCGCGAATGACGCGAATGAGCGTATAACGCTTCACGAATGACGCGAATAGATTGTAGTAATCA
>JAKEFB010000022.1 GCA_022616275.1 Chloroflexota bacterium | reverse complement strand
GGTGGTCAGGGGGATGTAGTGGACGTCCCGGCCGGCGCAGTAGGCGGCGATTTCGGCCTGCCACTCTTGCAAGCGCCGCCGGTAGAGGCCCAGGGTGGAGGCGTCCAGGGTAATCTCGGCGTCGCTCTTCGTCTCCACGTCCACCAGCTTGACGTCGCCGCCCAGCGGCGGGTCTACCTCGTCGGGGCTGAGGACGTGGACCAGGCCGGCCTCGTAGCCGCGTGATTGCAAGGCGTTTAACCCTTCCTTGTAGCCGGCCGGCGAAAAGAGGTCGCTGAACAGAAAGAGCAGCCCCGGCCGGCGGGCGCGCAGGCTGTACTGGCGCAGGGCCAGGTTGAGGTCGGTGATGCCGCCGGCCCGGCCGGTTTCCAGGAATTGCAGCAGGCGGAGCGTGTTTTGCCGGCCGCGGTGTGGCCCCCAACTCAGATTGCCCTGGCTGCTCAACATTGTCACCGTCACCTGGTCGCCAGCGGCCAGGCCGACGTGGCCCAGCGCCCCGGCCAGTCGCAGGGCGTAGAGCAGCTTGTTGCTGTCGCCGTCCTCGTCCGGCCAGTCCATGCTCTGGCTGCCATCCACCAGCAGGTGGACGGCCAGGTCTTCCTCTTCTTCCAGCAGCTTGATAAACGGCCGTTCCAGCCGGGCGTAGACGTTCCAGTCCAGCCGCCGCAAGTCGTCCCCCTGGGCGTAGTTGCGATAGTCGGCAAATTCAATGGAACTGCCCCGCTTGCGGCTGCGCCGCTCGCCCTTCATCACGCCCACCCGGACCCGGTCGGCGATGAGCGTCAGTTGTTCCAGTTTGCGCAGCGTGGCCTCGTCGAAAATACGCATGCCGCTCAGGCCTTGAGGAATAAGTGGGCTACCAGGAGCATCTGGAAGAGGCGGCCGATGAGCGCGGCCTTAACCACCCCTTTCACCCCGGCCTGGTGTAGTGGGTCCAGGAGCCTGTCCAGTAGTTGGCGACGGGCGCCGGCCGGCAGATCGGGCTGCAAAATGGTTGACATGCGCCAGTAAGCGTCGTAAAGGAACCAGGCGGCGCCGGTATAGCTGGCCTCCATCTCCCCTTCCCAGGCCTTGACGTACTGGCGGGCGGCCAGGACCATGAGTGTCTCGCTGACGCCACCGGCCAGCAGCCGCTGCCACCACTCCGATCCCCGCCGGGCTTCCAGCAAATTCTGGATGGCTACCCCACCGACGGCACCCATGTCGAGGATGGAAGCAAAGTGGCTGTACTGGTGTGAGGTAGAGGTGGTCGCCAGCCGGTTGAGAAAGTGGTAAAACTCGCCCAGGATAGCCAGGGCGGGAGCTTCGGGCGGCAGCCCGGCCTCCAGCAGCTCGGCCCGCAACTGCCACAACGCGGCCGGCGCCGGCTGGGCCAGCACGGTAACGAGCTGCTCTTGCAGGCTCACGGGCCGGGCCTTTCCAAACAGTCTGACGCAAAGACGCATACTTTGGCCTGCCAAAGTTCACGCAAAGAAAAAAAGGTGATCTTTGGGTGAATTTTGGCCGGCCAAAGTCCGCGCCTTTGTGTCAAAATCTCAGCCATCAGGTCTATACGACTCCTGGGGTTAGCTTCGCGGCACGTGGGCAATGAGGTCGGCAATGACGTCGTCGGTGCGGACGCCCTCGGCCTGGCCCTCAAAGTTGAGCAGCAGGCGGTGGCGAAGGGCGGCCGGGGCGACAGAGGTTACGTCGTCAAAGCTGACGTTATAGCGGCCGGCAAAGAGGGCGGTGATCTTGGCCCCCAGGACCAGGGCCTGGCCGCCGCGCGGGCTGGCCCCGTAGCGCACGTATTGGTTGACCAGAGGGGCCAGGCTATGGCCAGGGTGGGAGGCCACGACAAAGCGGCTGACGTAGTCGCTGACGTGGCTGGGGACGGGGACCTGCCGGGCCAACTGCTGCATGGCCAGGATGCGCGGGCCATCGGCCGCCGGTTGGGCCACGGGAAGCTCTTTGCCGGTGGTCCGGGTCAAAATCTCGGTCAGGTCGCCGGCCGAGGGAAAAGGGACGTTGACCTTAAACAAAAAGCGGTCGAGCTGGGCTTCCGGCAGGGGGTATGTCCCTTCCATTTCCAGCGGGTTCTGGGTGGCCAGGACAAAAAAGGGGGCCGGCAGGGGGTAGGTCTCGTTGGCCACGGTGACCGTCTGTTCCTGCATGGCCTCCAAGAGGGCCGACTGGGTCTTGGGGGTGGCCCGGTTGATTTCGTCGGCCAGGACCAGGTTGGCAAAGACCGGGCCTTGCTGGAAGCGGAAGGCCCGCCGGCCGTCGGCCGCTTCTTCCATGATGTCGGTGCCGGTGATGTCGGCCGGCATCAGGTCGGGCGTAAACTGGATGCGGCTGAAGTGCAGGTGCAGCGCCTGGCCCAGGGTGCGGATGAGCATGGTCTTGCCGAGGCCGGGCACGCCTTCCAACAGGACGTGGCTGCCGGCCAGGATACCAATCAGGACGTGGCGGACCACGTCCTTCTGGCCGACG
This sequence comes from Chloroflexota bacterium, assembly GCA_022616275.1. GTDB lineage: Bacteria > Chloroflexota > Anaerolineae > Promineifilales > Promineifilaceae. Next base: position 70,146 of record JAKEFB010000022.1, on the reverse strand, counting down.
ATGACTTTGCCGACCTCCGCCTCAATATTGGCGGCCGTCTCCCGAAAATCAGCTACAGAAAGTTCAGGAGGTGCAGTGACGGTATCAATCATATATTTGCCTGTGTAGAGACTACGGCTCTAGCGAAGAGAAATAATCCCGAATATACCCCTTCAACCCCAGGGGAATGTACTCCTCGTCGAGGGCTTCGTAGGCGGCGTCGCGGTAGTCGCCAAAGACCTGGTCGTAGGGGACCAGGCTCTCCTCGTCGCCAAAGGGGGTGGTATTCTCGTTAATGAGCGCGCCGCAATTTTCGGGGTTGGCAATGCACTCGGCCGGCAGCTCTATGTCCTGGCCTTGCTCACCACTCAAATCCACGAATTCCGGCACGTAGACGTTCTCGGTGTGGCCGCCACCCGGGCCAGGCCCGCCGGTACCGTCGCCCTGATCGGTATTCGTACCCTCGCCTTGCCCCTGGCCTTGCCCTTCGCCCTGGCCCTGGCCTTCGCCCTGCCCTTCACCCTGGCCCTGACCTTCGCCCTGGCCTTGTTGCCCCTCCTGGCCCTGTTGCCCTTGCTGGCCGGGCTGGCCGGCCTGGGCCACTGTCTCGCGGCCCTGATCCAACTGGCCAGAGGCCGCGGCCGCCTGTTGGGCGGCGGCCTGCTGTTGGGCGCGCTGTTCTAACGTGGCGGCTGCTTCCCGCAACGCCTGTTGGGCGGCCGCCACGTCGCCATTTTGCAGGGCCTGGGCGGCCTGGGCCAGCTCGGCCGCCAGCTCGGGGTCCACTTCTTGCAAGGCGGCGGCCGTTTCGGCCAGGTCCTGGGCCAGGGTGGCCTGCTCCTCCGAGGTCAGGCTGGGCAGGTCGTCGGCCAACTGGTTGGCGGCGGCGCTGGCCGCGCTCAGGTTGCCGCTTTGCAGCGCCTGGCCCAACGACTGGCTGGTGGGGTTGTCGGCCAGCGGCTGGCCAACCTCCTGCAATGTATCTAACAGCGCCTGGTTGTCGGAGGCGCTGAGTTCGCGCAGTTCGGCGGCCGCTTCAGACAGGACAGCCACTGCTTCAGCCTGGCTCACGTCCTCACCCTGCAAACCCTCCAAAGCGCCCTGGACCGGCTCCAGCAACTCTTCCTTTTGCTCCTCGGTCAGATTGGGATTCTGTTGGATCTCTTCTTGCAACGCCTCCAGGGCTTCGATTTGCTCGGCAATGGCTTTGGTAATAGCCCGTTGTTGTTCCAGAATGTCTGACTGCTGGTTAGGCAGCAGGACGGCCGCCAGCAGCAGGGCCACGGCCAGGAGAATGACGCCCAGATCCTGCCAGTTCGGCCGCAACGGTAGAGTGGCTGGCAACTCTACCCGCCGGGCGGCCCGCAGCGTGTCGGACAGTTGTTGTTCAGCCAGGGCCGGCGACACCGGTAACTGGTTGCTTTGAATCTCTACGGCCGTGCTGGCCCGTTCTTGCAGAGCAAATTGCCGGTCGGCAAAGCGGGCCTGCTGAATGGTTGTGTGGCGCTGGAAAAGGAGAACGACCAGGCTGGCCAGCAGGCCCAGCGAGGCCAGGATGACGGCCGCGGTGGCCACTTCCTGGTTGGTCAACAGCGGGCGAAAACGGGCCAGGGCGGCCAGCAACACGGCCGCCAACAGGCCGGCCAGCAACCCCCGGGGCAGCCAGAGTAGCGCTGCTACCAGCCGGCGGCGGCCGTCCCAGCGGCGCAGCAGCCCGGTTAATTCTTGAAACTCTTTTTCTTGATTCATCTCACAACTCCTTTGGACTATACGCAAGAATAGCCAAAGGTGATTCACGTTCGTAACTGCTCACCGGGTAGCTCGGTCAGAGACCGGCCACAGCTTAGAGCAGCGATTCACTTATCAGGTATGCGACTAATCCGCCTGGCGGCCAGCCGGTAAAAGACAAAAGCCAGCAGCGATAGCACGATATTAACGTACCAGAGTGAAAAAACCCAAACAACCCTACTTATTCGGAATCCGCCTTACCCGGCGCACGCAGGCCCAGTACAAGAACAGGGACAGGAGCACGTAAAGGAAGAGGTAGCCGTACCAGGGAGACAAAATGTAGACGGTATGGCCGTCTATGACCTGGCTATAGTAAAAGAGGGCCCCCTCCTCCAGCAAGAAGACCTCGCTGACAATCAAGGTGATCGGGAAATTGGTGGCTGCCAGGGCCAGGCCAATGTAAATCAAAATGACCTGGGCGATCCAACTGGGGGACGTAAGGCCGCTAAAGAAAATGCCCAGGAAGGAGCCAAAGATGATGGCCAGGAGAGGCACCCCGGCGGTCAGGAACAAGGCTGTGGCGAAGGTCATCACGCTGGAGGCCAATGTGGTCCGCATGACGCTGGAGAAAAAGAGGCCAACCAGGGCAAAGGTGACGGCCGAGACGGCGACGAGGAGTTGGGATAGGACGAGCTCGACCAGGGAAACGCCACCCAGCAGGAAGGCAATACTTTGCAGCGGTACGGAGGCAAAGATGAGCAAAAAGACGTAACTGAGGGCCGAGAGTAGCTTGCCCACGACCAGGGAGTTGGCCGAAAGCAACGTCGTGCGCAAGAGGTCGTACGTCTGCCGTTCCCGTTCGCCGCTAATGGCCGCCATCGTAAACGCCGGGCCGATAAAGGTCACCAGGAAGGCCTGGACGCCCAACACGGCGGCAAAGACCACTTTGCCGGCCTGGCGGCTGTCGGGGCCATAAGGGCTGTTGGCGGACGCGGCGTAGGCCAGGTAAATGAGGGAAATAAAGCCGCTCATCAACAGTAAATAGAGCGTCAGGACGACGAAGGCCCGCCGGCCGCGCATCCGGCTGCGCAGTTCCTTGACCGTGACCGGGTTCTGCAAGAGCTTGTTGAGGATGAACGGTTTTGGGCGCGGAGAGGCCAGTTCAGTCATATCTCACTCATATTAATCCGGCCGGCGCGAACCATCAGGCCGCCAAACAGGGCCAGCACGGCCAGCACCGAAAACGTCACTACCCCCAGGCTGCTGCCAATCAGTATGCTTTCGCCAGGCAGATTAAATCTCTCCAGGATAATCAACCACAGGACAAGGCCGCTCACAATTTTAAAAACCAGGACACCGCCGTAAGTGAGGGTCAACGCCAGGGGGGAAGAGCGTAGCCAGGTGGAAATCAGCATCCCCAGCAGGGCGGCAAAAAGAATATCCAGCCACGGCCGGACGACCATCACCAGGACCATCAACAAACCGGCCAGAAACTCGCTGGCGAGCAAGGTGGAACAGAACAGCAGGCCGGCTTGCAACAGGCTGAGGGCAAACAGCGGCCGCCAGATCGGCAGCCTAGCCAGCGCCCCGAACAATTTGGCCAGCAAAATAGAGGCGGTGGAATAGGGCGTGATACACAACAGTTCCCAGGTGCCCTGGTAACGTTCGTAGCTGATGGACGGCGCTGTCAAGGCTGGAGCCATAAACGTGCCAAATAAGGTAAGTACATTAAACAAGACGCCCGGCAGACAGACCAGGCAGTAAACGAAAAATAAGGAACTGTCAGGATTAGCCAGTAAAGACGGATTACTGGCGCCACCACAGAAACCCAGCCCAATCGCCCCCAGGACGGCAAACGGCGAAAAGCGGCTGAGGTTGTCGTAGAAAGGGTTGGGCTTGCCCCAAAATCCCCGCTCGCGCCGGTAAATGGGGTTGCCGGGCAAGTCCATCCACCAGCGCCAGGCCGATTTTAACGTACCCGGAATAGTTCGAAGGCGGGAGTTCAACAATTACCCAATTACTCAATTACCCTAACTTACCACCCCGCGCGTCACCTGCATAAACACGTCCTCCAGGTCGCCGGTCTCCTCCTGAAAGGAGATGATGGGAATCCCGTGGCTGACGAGGCTGGCCAGCAGGTGGCTGAGGTCCTGGTCATTGCCGGCAAAGTCAAAGCGGAGCGTGTCCGGCGGCAGGTCCACCTCCGGCGCGGCCAGCGTTTCGCCGACTTTGTCGGCGTGCAGCAGAGCCTCTTGCAGCGGCGTCAGGTCGCCCAGGACGCGAATCTGGATCAGGCGGTGGGGGCGCAATTGTTTCTTCATCTCGGCCATGTCGCCGTAAGCCACCAGGTTACCGGCTTCCAGGATGGCGATGCTGGTACAAATGTCGGCGACTTCGGACAGGATGTGGGAGGAGAAGAAAATGGTCTTGCCCATATTCTTCAGTTCGCGAAGCAGCTCACGCATCTCAATTCGGGCCCGGGGGTCCAGGCCGCTGGCCGGCTCGTCCAGGATCAACACCTGGGGATCGTGGGTCAGGGTACGGGCCAGGCACAGCCGCTGCTTCATGCCCCGGCTCAGGTTCTCGACAAAGTCATCCTTCTTGTGGTTCAGATCCACCAGCGACAGCAGGTCGTCAATCATGCCGTTCCGGGTGGCGGCCGGAATGTCGTAACAGGCGGCAAAGAAGTCCAGGTATTCCCAGACCTTCATATCCTCGTAAACGCCAAAAAAGTCGGGCATGTAGCCAATCACCCGGCGCACTTTTTGCGGTTCCCTGATCACGGAGTGGCCGGCCACGCTGGCCTGGCCGCTGGTCGGCTTCAGCAGGGTGGTCAGGATACGCATGGTGGTCGTCTTGCCGGCCCCGTTTGGCCCAATGAAACCGACGACGGCCCCTTCTTCCACGTTAAGCGTCAGGTTATTTAAGGCGACCAGAGCGCCGTACTTTTTGGTTAACCCTTCAATTTCAATGATGTTGCCCATAGGCCTTGGCTGTCTTTCTAAATCCGGCCCGGCCGCCAGTGGCGGCCAGCATTATTCCAGATCCCCTTCCAATCTGGGGTAGATTTGCTTGATTTGAATGCCAATCTCGCTGTCATTTTCCAGGCGAATGCGGACGGCATTGCCCGGCCCGACGTAATCGCCGGGCGAGCTGATTGACATGGAGCCCCAGCGGGCGCCATCCACCGTGACCCAATCTTCTTCTTCCCAATGCCACAACCGGACGCGCGGCAAGGGCTGGCTGGAACCGGGGGTAGTCGAACGGACCACGTAGAGGGTCAGTTCCTCGACCCGCATGGTCTGGAATTCCGGCCAGGGCTGAAACTCCAGCTCAATCCAGCCGGCCGGCAGGTAAAGCTCCTCGATAGTCGGGTTATAAACCCCTTGCTGGTCGAGCACCTGCCAACTCAAGAAAGCCCGAGGAAGCGCCACGTCCTGCCCACTGACAATAGCCCGGTCAAGCGGCAGTTCAATGAAATAGAGGGTCGTCGCCTCGCTGTCGTACTGGCCCCGGTCCAGGCCAACATCCAACAACTGTTCGTCCGTCCAGGCAATCAGGGTGGCCATACCCTGGGGAAACCAGCCGGTGGTGCCATATTCCGGGGCAATAGCCTGGAGCAACTGCCAGCGCGGGAAAACTTCCCGGTCATCGTAATAATTGGACGTGCCGAGCAGCTTATCGTAATTGGCCGCCAGGGGTGACGTAGCTACCCCCGGGGGGGTGTAAACAGGCATACCACCGGCGCTGGAGCCGGCCACGGCCGATCCCTCGGCTGCAGCCAGGTGTTGTGTCTTGGTCTCGCTTTCGCCTGGCTCCAGGTCATCCAGAACGATGGCTGTTGAGCCTAACAACACGACGGCATTTTCCAGAGTCACGTTGCTGTTATTCTGGACGGTCACTTCGAGTTCAAAAGTCGTTCCTTCCAGCCGCAGCGTGGTCTGGCCGGTCACAGCCGGAGCCGGCCGGTAGACGTCGGCCACGAAGGTCTGGACGTCGCTCACGTCCACGCGTACCTCCTCAACCGTGACCTCGTGGCCACGGTCAATGGCCTCAAGGTTGCCGCTGCCGGTGAGCGTGCCGTAGTTACGGTCAAACGGCCGGACCAGGCTTTCTGCCGGAAAAACCATGTCATAGCTGGCCCGGCGCGGCGAGTAGAGGCCAACTAGGCTCTGCACCCGGACCTGGTCCTGGCCGGCCTGGCCAAAGGCGATAGACATCTGGTTGATGATAACGTCGTTGCCTTTCAACTGGAAGCCAGCCAGGTAGGCGCAGCCGGTGAAGAGGACGACCAGCGCCGGGATGGTCAACCAGGATAGCTCGCGGCGTTTGAGCCGGTTTAAGACAAAATAGTTCACCGGCCCGACGACCAGCACGTAAACGAACAGGAAGAAGAAAAGTTGAAGTGTGGAAGGCAGGGCCAGCGAGGGCAGACTGGCAATGGCGCTGCCGGCGGCGTAACTGTTTTGCGCGCCAACGGCCCAGACCGGCAAGCGGGGCGTTACCCTGGCGATTGTCTGCCAGATAAACTCACTGCCGTCCCAATCGGCCATCGGGGCCAGGTTGGGGTCGAGGGCCAGAAAGTAGACGGCGCCCCGGCCGATGGACTGGCGAGCCAGCAAAGGCAGGCCGTCCTGGTGAATGAGGAGTTCACCGCTCCGCAGGCTGCTTTGGGCCACCAGGTAAGGGCCGGGATCGCGAAAGGCAACCCCAGTCTGGCTGACGAGGACGGGTAAATCGGCCAGCGATTGGACGCCGCTCACCGTTACCGGCAGCAGGTCGGCCAGGCCGGCCGTCGTTCTTTGCCAGGCCGGCCCGCCAGCCACGACCAGTTGGCCGCCTGTGCCTAGCCAGCCCTTTAAGGCCGACAATTGTTCGGCGGCCAGTTGGGCCGTGTCCACGTCGTGGAAGATGATGACGTCCAGGGCGTTCCAGGCGGCGGCGGCGGCCGGCAACTGGCTGACATCCAGGAAGGCCACGCCGGCATCGCCCCTGTCGGCGTAGATGTCTTCTAAGAGGCCAAATTCGCCCGGCTCAGGCGTGACGACGCCGTAGAGCAGGTCGTCCATCGCCAGCCGGGTGAGGGCGTTGGTCCGCACCGTTTCCACCACCCGTTCACGCTCATCCAACAACTCGACGGTCAGGCTGCTGGCGAAGTTGGGGACAAACACGTAGAGGGTGAGGCGCTTTTCCGACTGGGTGGGCAGGCTAACCGGGCTGGTATAGACGACAAAGTCGCTGCCGGTGGCCGTGCCAACGGATACCTTTATCTTCCCGTCTACGTTGGGGCCGCTGTTGGCCACGTGAACGTGGACAGGCAGCCAAAACTCACCCTTGTAGAGGCCGTCAAAGCCGGCCGTGGCGGCCAGTGTAAAAGATTCTTCCTCCTGGGCTGCGGCGGCTCTGGCACCCCCCAGGCAGAAAAAAAAGATGAATGACAGGAAAATAACGACTTTCTTTAGTTGTTGAATGGGCATCGCGTTTTCTTTACGTGTCAATCCTTCCGGCGGTTGTAAGAAGATTATACACAACGCCCCTGCTCAAGCCATAGCCCGTGGCCCAACTGTTAGATATTCGTTGGAAAAGCGGCGGCAATCTTGACGGGAGTAGCGAAATTATGCAAAAATTTTTCTGATAACGAATAGACGGTGGATACTGTCTGAGTGTTCCCGGCCGGAACGCCGGGCGTTGTCGTGTGAATAGGCTCGGTCAGGAGACCGGCCTGAGCCGATATACTTTACTAACGAGAGGAAGGGATTTCCTATGTTCTTTGATCCGTTGTGGTTTCTCTTTGCCTTACCCGGCCTGCTGCTGGGCCTGTGGGCCCAGGCCCGGATACGCAGCGCCTATGGCAATTACTCTAAAGTGCGCACCCTGCGCGGCGTCACCGGGGCCGAGGTGGCCCAGGCATTGCTCAACTCTCAGGGTCTAGCCAACGTCGCGATTGAAGAAACGCGCGGCCTTTTGAGTGACCATTATGATCCGCGCAGCAAGATGCTGCGTTTGAGTTCGGAAGTATACCGCACCCCCAGCGTGGCTGCGGCCGGCGTGGCCGCCCACGAAGCGGGGCACGCCCTGCAGCACGCCCAAGGGTACGCGCCCTTGCAGTTCCGCACGGCCCTCGTGCCGGTCGTCCAGTTTGGCAGCACCCTGGCTCCCTGGTTGTTTATTGCCGGTTTCCTTCTGAGGCTCACCCCTCTGGCCTGGTTTGGGGTTGCTCTTTTTGCCGGAGCGGTGGTCTTTGCCCTGGTCACGCTGCCGGTGGAGTTTGATGCCAGCAACCGGGCTAAGAAGCTGCTCGGCGGCCAGGGTATCCTGGTTGGCCAGGAGGAAATGCAAGGAGTGAAAAAGGTGTTGGACGCGGCTGCTCTGACCTACGTGGCGGCGGCCGTTTCGGCCATGGGCCAGTTGCTTTATTTCGTCTTGTTGCTGACCGGCGGCCGGCGGCGGTAATTCGTCTGACGACGGACGACGGACGACAGACGACGGGTTCATCATTGTCTGTCGTCCGTTGTCTCGCACGCCGCGAGCTTATTCTTAGGCAGATTCTTAATGAGAATGCCCGTTGTCGTGGACGTGGCCGTGTTCCAGTTCTTCATCTGTTGCCGCCCGTAAGCCAACGATTTTAACCTGGAAATGCAGCGTTTCGCCGGCCAAGGGGTGGTTGAAATCTAGCACGACGGAATCGGAGTGCAGTTCGGCCACGTAGGCCTGAAAGACCTCGCCTGACTCGCTGTCCTGCACCGACAGGCCCATACCTGGCGCCAGCGTTAGCTCTGGCGGGAAAGCATCCCGGGGCACGACGCTAAAGTCGTCCACGTCATAATGGCCGTAGCCATCTTCCGGTTCGACGACTACCTGCTTTTCTTCGCCAACAGCCATTCCGTAGAGCGCCTCTTCCAGGCCGGGAATAATCTGCCCGTAGCCTTGAATAAACTCCAAAGGATCATCGCCATCCGAACTGTCAACTTCCTGGCCATCGTCCAGGCGAAGAGAGTAAGCTAATGAAACGACGTCGTCGTCGTCAATAGTTAAAGGGTTTGTTTCCATTTCTACCTTCCTTGGTTTGTGAAATAGCAAAAGGTGACGTTGTGGTTACCCGCCTTAGTAAAAAGACCGTCCATACTCCTTAAGTCTGGACGGCCTTGTCGTGTTATCCAGATCAGAATTTACACGGGCCGAAGAGTATCTGATTGCCGCGCTCCGGTCAACTCCTGGTGATTTGTGAACAACCTCCCGGAGGTTCTAAACCTCCGGGAGGTTCACGATGTCCTCCGAGGATTATCTTTTATGAAGTATACTTCTCCAAGTATAGATCGAAAACAGACAACTTCACTCATCGCTCATTACTATCCTCTGAGGAGGTGTTTTCGTGCGTTCCTTCAAATTGGCAACCATTTTGGGACTAAATATTATCGTCACGCCCCCAGCCGTCTATGCCACGTTGCTGCTTTGGGTAGGGCTGTCAGGTGTGGCCATTGGGTTACTGGAGGTTGCACCGCTTCCGGCCGTCCTGGGCGGACTGGCGGCAGCATTGCTGCACTGGATAGGAGAGTTGTGGCACCAGTTCGGCCACGCCTGGGCGGCGCGGAGCACAGGCTACCCGATGACCGGGGTGCGGCTGTGGACGTTGCTGGGCATATCCCTCTATCCCCGGGACGAGCCACCGTTGCCGGCGGCCACCCACATCCGGCGGGCGCTGGGCGGGCCGGCCGCCAGCCTGCTTATGACTCTAGTGGCGGCGGTTATTACCCGGCTACTGCAACCGGCCGGCGGCGTGGCCTACCTGGTGGCCCTGTTCTTCTTCCTGGACAACCTGTTGGTCTTCACCCTGGGCGCCTTCCTGCCCCTGGGCTTCACCGACGGCAGCACCATCCTCACCTGGTGGCGAAAAAGCCGGCAGCCAATGATAGACGGTGGAGGATAGACGACAGACGACAGAACCGGCCGCCCATCGTCCGCTGCCGGCCGTCAATTGTCGTCTTGGGGGAACCAGCTTCGCAGGCGCTCTTGCTCGAAAGCCTGTTTCTGGTCAAGGTACTCCTTGCTGGCCTCGGTCAGGCGGACCTGGGGCGCCGGCTCGGCCATGAAGTGGCCTTCAATCATCGCAGCCTCGCCGTGGCCGAATTCGAGGAAACAGCCCCCCTGCCCCTCAAAGGTCACGTCTGGCGGCCGGCCCTCAAAGGCAGCGGCAATCCGGTGGGCCACGACCCGACCCTGGCTTTCGGCAAAGACGCCGGCCTTAGGCAGGGGCTTGTCGTTGGCCATCAGGACCTGGGTGACGTCGCCGACGGCATAGACGCCGGGGAAGCGCGTTTCCAGGGTGCGCGGGTTGACCGAGACCCAGGCCCCGCCATCGGTCAGGCCACTCTCGACGATCACGGCCGGGCAGCGGTGGGGTGGGATGCCCAGGAGCAAATCGTAGGGCCGCCGGCCGGTGGTAAAGACAACCTCCCCTTCCTCGACGGCGGTGGCGGTATGGTTGGGCAAAAAGGTAATGCCGCGCGCCATCAGCCGCCCTTCGATCACCAGGCAGCCGGCCTGGCCGAGGATGGGCATAGACGACGGCTGTGGGGTAAAGACCTCCATCGTCGCCGCCACCCCGCGCCCGGCAAAGAATTCCTGGACCAACAAAGCGATTTCGTAAGGGGCCGGGGGGCATTTGTAGGGCAAGCCAAAAACGCCGAGGAGTACCCGGCCGCCGGAGAAGTTTTGGAGCGCTTCCCGGTTCCGGGCAATGGCCCGAGGGTCGTAGACGTTCAGGGCGTAGTGGCTGAAGCCGGGAATCCGGTCGGTCCCCAGGGAAGCACCCAGGGCAACCACCAACGCGTCCGCCTCCAGACGGCGGCCGCCCACCTCGGCCGCCCGGCCGTCGGGGTCAAGCTTGGTCACCGCGCCGTGGATGACCTGGATGCCAAACTGTTCCAGATCGGCCAGCCGGCCATGCACGGCCGGCTGGGGGGATAGCCCTAACAAGTCCCAGATCTTGCGAAAGCCAACCATAAAGTGGGTAGCCCGGTCTACCAGGACAACTTCGTCGTCCGGCCGGAGCGTTCGTAATGTATGGGCCGTAGCCAAGCCACCAAAGCCACCGCCCAGGATTAAAACTCGTTTCATCCAGCTTCTCCTTCGGACGTATCGGCCAAGTATCCTTAGCCGTCACCTGGTAGTAAATGCTCCAGGAAGTCAGCAAAGCCTTCGAGGTCTTGAGTAGCAAGATCATAACGGCGGGTAAATCGGCCGTCAGTTCTTGCAAGCGAGCCGGCCGCAACTCGTGAGCATAAACATTGCGCACAACGTGACGAAACCCCCGATACTCGTCCAGGCAACGCCGCGTCTCTTGAGAAATGACAGCCGGGCGCACGGTCCTAACCTCAACCGACATTTGGAGCAATAACTCTTGGTGCCAGTTCGGGCCATCCGGTATTCCCTCTTCGAGGCTACGAGCAATATCCTCAAAAATCTGCTCGACGCCTGTGTAGAAATCATGCAGGTTTAGAGCAACCCCATCCAAAAAGCCGTCGTCGCCGGTACGCTGCGCTTTTTCCATCAGTTGTCTGGCGCGAGCCACAGCGACGGCCACATCAGTCAGTTTCCGACGGATGCGGGCGGCAAGTCCGCTATATTCTCCTCTCACAAGCTAACCCCCTCCCTTTCAATTAAATTTTGCAAACTGAGAGTAGCATCTTCAACCCGGATAAGATCCACCTCAATGGCCGGGTCCAGGTCCAACAAGCGGCTAACGGCTTGATAATAAATCTTCTCGTCCAGCCCCCACACGGCTAAGTCCACGTCTGAACGCGCGTGAAACAACGCCCCATGTACCAGGGAACCAAACAACCTAACCTGGGTGGCGCCAAGTTCTTCTTTCAATAATGCGGCCGCCTGCCGGGCCAGATCCCAGGCCCGCTGGCGCCGTTCGGCCAGCACCTGTTGTTTCATAGCCTGTCGCCGCCGGGCCGTTTCGCGATAAACGGCCATCTCTTCCTCAGATATTTGCCGGGTCACGTCTATCACCTCGGCTTTTAATTATACCTGAAAAGCTCGAAGCTCTTCATCGTTTTCTTACTCCCCTGCGTTAGAATTCATTCTATGGAGTTCACATGGGTGGTAACCCACCATCATGAATGAAATGCTAAAAGCTGAGAGCTGATAGCTTCTTTCACCGGAGAGACATTATGCGCATTCTTGTCGTCGAAGATGAACCGAGCATTGCCAATTTCGTGCGCCAGGGCCTGACAGAAGCCGGGTATGCGGTGGACCTGGCCTGGGACGGCCGGGAGGGGCTGGATTATGCCCTGGCGGCCGACTACGACGTATTGGTGCTGGACATCATGCTGCCAAAGATGGATGGATTAAAGCTGTTGCGCGAATTGCGCCACCGGGGAGACAAGACGCCAACCGTCATGTTGACTGCTCGCGATACGGTAGACAACCGGGTCGAAGGATTGGATGCCGGGGCGGACGATTACCTGGTTAAACCATTCGCTTTCCCCGAATTACTGGCCCGCGTCCGCGCCTTGCTGCGCCGCCCTCCGTTACAGACGGGAAATGTGCTTGAGGTGGGGGACCTGGAAATGGACACGGCCACGCGAGCAGTGCGACGAAACGGCTGTCTCATTGATCTCAGCCCTCGTGAATATGCCGTACTGGAATATCTGATGCGCCACCCCAACCAGGTGCTGACACGGACACAAATTGGCGAACACGTCTGGAACTTCGACTTTTATAACGAATCTAACGTGTTGGACGTTTACATCGGCTATCTGCGGCGCAAAATTGACAGGGGGAACGACATGCCCCTGATTCACACGGTGCGTGGCGTCGGCTACCGTATCAGTGCGGAGGAACTGGAATGAGGATGCTATCCCACTTACGGCCGTCCCAAATTCCCCTACGGATACGCCTGACTCTCTGGTACGTACTCTCCCTGGGCTTCATTTTAGTGTTGTTTACCACGTTTCTGTATTTACAGGTCAGGCGCAGCCTGGTAGCCCAGGTAGACGCGGCTTTGCACCTGGCCGCCACCCAGGCTCTCCTGAGCCTGGGCGAAGAGGGGGGGCAATTGGCCTTTCAGAACGTCGAGCGCAATCCAGAGGCAATGCGCAACCTGAACGACGATTTTGTCATTCACCTGCTGGCACAAGACGGGACGGTTTTAGACACGTTGAGCAATGATGACGACGTGCCAGTCTTCCCGGTCCAGGCTACAGGTTTTCGCACGTTGATAGACGAGGAAGATCCGTGGCGAGTTTATAGCCAGGAAGTGGCGGCCGGCAGCATCACCGGCCGGGTGCAGGTAGCGCAAGAACTTGAGCCTGTCGTCGAAACGTTGGCCAGCCTGCAGGCGCAGATAGTTCTGGGTCTGCCCCTGGCGCTCCTCCTGGCCGGATTGGGGGGGTTCTTCCTGGCGTCGCGCGCCCTGCGGCCGATTGACCACATCACCCAGACAGCCCGGGCCATCTCGGCCAGCGACCTGGGCCAGCGTATCCGTTATCAAGGTCCGGCCGACGAGGTGGGCCGGCTGGCACAGACTTTTGACAACATGCTGGACCGCCTGCAGGCGGCTTTCGGGCGCGAGCGTCGTTTCACCGGCGACGCGGCTCACGAGCTGCGCACCCCACTGGCGGCCCTGAAAGGGCGCATCGGCGTGACGTTGAGCCGGCCGCGCCAACCGGCAGCGTATGTGGAAACTTTGCAGGAGATGGAACAGCAAGTAGACCGGCTCATTCGTTTAAGCAACGACTTGCTATTTATGGCCCGGCTGGACCAGGGCCAGTTTCGGCCCCAAACTGAACGGATAGAGCTGGCTGATTTTATGGCCGCTGTGATGGACCAGGTCCGGCCGTTAGCGGAAGCCAAAGCCATCACGCTGGTAGAAAGTATTCCTCCTGGCCTGACGCTCCAGGGGGATTTGGACCTGCTGATACGCCTCCACTTGAACCTGCTGGATAATGCGGTCAAATACACGCCAGCGGGCGGCCGGGTGACGGTCCAGGCGGAACGGATGGGGACGCAGGTTATCGTTTCTGTCAGTGACACCGGGCCGGGTATTCCGGCCGAGCATCTACCCCATCTATTTGAACGGTTCTATCGCGTCGAGGGTGACCGGGCGCGAGGGTGGCGTGACAATGGGCAGGGCGGCGCGGGGCTGGGCCTAGCTATTGCTTATGAAATCGCGCGGGCCCACGGCGGCCATCTGGCAGTACAGAGTGAAGTAGGCCGGGGCACGACGTTTGTGGTCTATTTATCTTAAATGCCCATTTCTGTTGTCAGGGCTATCTCGCTGGCGATTAGGGCCGATGACACTGTTTGGGGATCAACACCGATTTGCTGCAAAGCGAGAAGGCAAGCCCCTATGACCGGCGATAATTCTGGGGGCTGGATGTGGCAACCCGGCAGTTTACTTCTTATGGCCGCTCGTAGTGGTGAGGCAAAGATGTCTTCAACAGTATATAAGCCCCCCACGATAGCGACCTCTGGGTGATCGTGCATTTCCAACCGATTGGCAACAGCCAACACACTCAGCGCCAGTTCAGTAACAGCTTCATGGATTAATTGCTGAGCAACTACGTCGTTATTGCGGGCAGCGCTCATTACCAGGGGAGCGAGGGCAGCCCGTTCTTTTCGACTCAGTCCCACATGGTAAATACGATGCATAATGTCATTCATATGGCGGAGTTCAAACAGTTCTAATAGGTCATCAATCAGGCGTGTAGGCTGCTCTCGACCATCAAATGATCGTACGGCCGCGCGCATTGCTTGTAGCCCAAGCCAACCACCGCTGCCTTCATCCGCCAGAAGCTCGCCCCAACCACCGGCGCGCCAATCGTTTCCCTCGGCATTCCTGCCATAACAAGCTGAACCTGTTCCGGCAATAAGAACAATGCCCGCACGCCCGGAAAGCGAACCTGCGAGGGCAATCCGGCAATCGTGGTCAACACCGACCTGGGATTCTGGGACAACGTGCAGTTCACTGATAATTTGTCGAACAATCTGGTGATCGTTTTCGGATACAACGCCGGCGAGGCCGAAGAACGCAGCGTCGAACGCTTCTGGATCTAATCCAGCATCTTGACCAGCAGCAGATATTGCCTGGAAGAGGTTCTCACGAGTCGCGTCAATGCCTATATCATCATAGTTGCTGGGTCCGCCAATACCAACGCCAAGCAGTTTGCCTGTTTCGTCAATAATGGCGGCGCGCGTTCGCGTTCCACCACCATCAATACCTAGAATACGCCTGGACATCCCCCTACCCTCCAACTTCAGCCTTCATAAAGGCTTTGATGACTTTAATGGGCTGGGCCGTGTTGTTCGCCAGGCGATAGCTTTCAGCGGCCGCAGGGACAACAAAGGTCTCAGCGTAGTTAAACTGCCTTTCCAGTCCATTCTTTGTTTCTAAAACAACGGTCTGCCCCTCAACCAGGCTCAAGACATGGCATGAGGCTTCTGTTTTTACATCCACCGCTTTCCCCGGCCTGATTTCAAAACGGTGAACATCATAGAAATGCTCAGAATGGGTGGGCAGATGAATAAGCTGCCAGTCATCATACTTTTCTAAGGTGATTGGTTTGGAAATTAATTCTTCTTTTACCCGCTTACCGTTGCGCTCAAATCTCAGATTGGCAAAAGCACGGTCAATATTGATAGGGCGTGGTTTCCCATCCAGATCAAGGCGCATCCAATCATACATTTTGAAGGTAAATATGTATGGTGTGGCACTAATTTCCAGAACAAGGTTATTGATCCCTGAACAGTGAACCGTTCCATTGGGGATCAGGAATAAATCATGCTTTTTCGCCGCATGGACTTTTACATAGCGTTCAACATCAACTGGCTGTGACTTAGCCACACTTTCTTCAAGAGCCTGCCGGAACGCATCGGGATCAATGTTGTCCTGAAAACCAAGATGGACTTCCGCATCATCCTCGCAATCGAGAATGTAATAAGTTTCATCCTGGGTGAAGGTCTCACCAAAGTTGTCGCGGATGAACTCTGTACTCGGATGACATTGCAGCGATAGATTTCCACCCTGAAATGTGTCCAGGAAGTCAAAGCGAATCGGGAATTCATAACCGAACCGACCAGCAGAGTCGCCTATGACACTTCGATGGTCATAGTACATCATGAAATCGAAAGAAATTTCGAGTAGTTGATTATCACTCTCAAGTAGCAAACCATTTTCGGGCACTATAAGTTCAAACGACCAAGCGTAGTTGGGAACATCTTGCGGAAGCTGGGGAATATGTTGCTTTATCCAGTGTCCGCCCCAAGCACCCGGTTCGAACCATGGACGCACCCGGAAATAATTTCGACTCATTTTAGCTAATGACTGACGAAGGGTATCACCAGACATAAATGTGATATCGTCTGCGCGCTGTTCATCCACAATAAGGTCAATACGCGGTAAAAGGTCCGCCTTCTGCCGATTTAGTGCAATCCAATCAACAAAGTAAAACCGTTTATACATTGCCTTAGGCGGTTCCGGGCGGGTTGCCCCAAGATTGGTAATGCTGCCAGCACGCGAGCGGAATTGGATTTCGTTCTTTGGTACATCTACATAAACCACATAGGCGTCCCAGTAAAGCAGTCCTGCCCCACAGCCATACACAATCGTCACATCCGTGTCGGGGTTGGGCTTCGTTGCCCGAAGTTTGGCAGAGTCGAAAAAATCACGTAGATGACCGGTAAAGCGTGTCCCAAAAACCGGATCATCTCTTCCAAGAAAGGGCGCGACCATATGGTTAATTTCATCAGGGGAATACATCGCCTCGTTGATAGCAATCCACTGTGCTTCGATGCCAATAGATTTAAGGGCAGAATCCAGACGATCACGGAAATCGTTCCAAAAAACCCCACCATACCCGTCAATGATGATACGCTGTTGCCCGGCCAGTTTTTTGGCCAGTTCGTCAAAGCTACTAAAAATCTTCTTGTTGCCAACCGGAAAGCCCGGATAAATATCATATTGTCCCGGACTGGTTTGGTTACCCTGGCGTGGCATCAATCTTTGAGTCGTTTTGCGCACGATTTACACTTCCAGGTTGGGGCGATTGTAATCGTCTTCGTAACGGGTAATGTCTGCTTGCTGCCAGTTGCCAAAGGCAACTTCAAGGACTTGCGAGGAATGTTCACCACCTGCCAGCCGATGCTTGGTATTGGGGGGAATCCAAAATTCGTCGCCCTCGTTGGCATGAATAATTTCCTCGCCCACCTGGATAATGGCATGGTTATCCAGGGCAATCCATAATTCTGCTCGTCCTGTATGTGATTGCAGGCTCAGACGTTGTCCCGCTTTAACCGTCATGAGACTCACGGTCACTTCCTCATTGTGGGCAAATTGCTTAAAGCTTCCCCAGGGGCGCTCGACCAGTGCTACTTCAGGTTTTTGATCAGGCGTTATGTATTGGCTCATGAGACACCCTTTGGTATTCGTGCATTTGCGTATTCACGGCGATCTATTAAGGTTGGTTTTCCATCTCTGGCTACGAGAATTTTCCGAAAATTGTTCTCAACTAACGCACCATAATCATGGCCGGCCCGGACCGAATAGATGCCCATATACGTTAAGGGTATAGTACCAACATTAATTGTCCGGTGTGCTGTGTAGCCAGGAACATAAACTATGCGATTAGCGCTAAGGGGGAACAACTTCGATTCCTTGTTCGTCTCGTGTTCAAGCAACATGTAGCCTTCTCCGCTGAGGCCAACATAGATCTCGGCTGCCTCTCGCCATTCGTGGTAGTGGCCTTTTGTGAAGAAGTATTCGTCACCAACTTTGCCCGGCTGAAGGATGCCAAATCCACAAATGAGATCACCATCTCCATGGGCAATTTCCCAAGTGGAGACCCGATATAGAATTGGATCTTCGCTAAGTAGTTGCTCATAGGCATGTTCATCCGCAAAGTAGCCCTTCAGATCAGATAGATGTTTTTCGCTAATTTCAGCATCTTTGACTTCTGGAACTAAAGGATTGAATTTTAGAGAGAGCACGTCCGACAGCATTTTGCCTCCAATCATTCACCATATGCTGGCAACGGTCATAAACTGACATTTTGACCAAAGGTGGCCGGGGCTGGGAACCAGCCCTCACGGGAAGCCAGCCATAGTCAGGGGCCGGCCACAGTCAGTATATCTATACCAAAATTATAAAGGAGGGCATCCGCCGTCAAAAACGCAGCCAATGACTGGCATAAGGGGTCAGGATCTTGACAACCGGCCAGTTAGTCAGCAGCTCCTGGCTACTGCTGGTCAGCAGATCCGTCATGGCCCGCCCCTGGTAGGTGCTCAGGTCCAGACTGATTGACTGCTGCTGCTCGCTGAGGTTGTACAGAGCCAGCAGACGCTGCTCACCTGACACCCGCCAGTAGGCCAGGACGGCCGGATTGTCAATATCCAGAAACTCCAGCCGGCCGTGTTGCAGCTCCGGGCACTGCCGGCGGGCTTGCAACAGGTAACGGGTGGCCCAGAGGTAAGAGTTGGGGTCCTGTTCCTGGGCGGCCACGTTGGCCACCTGGTAGCCGTAGATAGGGTCGTCGTTGGCCGGCAGGTACGTTTCGCCGGCCGGGGAAAAGCCGGCATTCTGGCCGGCCGACCACTGCATCGGCGTCCGGCAGCCGTGGCGGTCCGGCAGCCAGATGTTGTCGCCCATGCCGATTTCGTCGCCGTAGTAAATGATGGGTGTGCCCGGCAGAGAGAGGAGCAAAGCGTTCATTAACAGCCAGCGGCGCTTGTCGTTGTCTAGCAGGGGCGCCAGGCGGCGGCGAATACCCAGGTTCAGGCGCATGCGCGGCTCTGGGGCATACTGGGCCCACATCCACTGCCGTTCTTCCGGTGTGACCATTTCCAGCGTCAATTCGTCGTGGTTGCGCAGGAAGGTCAGCCACTGGGCGCCGGCTGGGATGGGTGGCGTGCGGGCCAGGATGTTTAAGATGGGGGTCTTGTCGTGCTGCTTCAGGGCCATGTACAGGCGAGGCATGATCGGGAAGTGGAAACACATGTGAAACTCGTCGCCCTCGCCAAAGTAGGGCAACAGATCTTCCGGCCACTGGTTGGCCTCGGCAATCAACACCCGGCCGGGATACTCCTCGTCTATCAATTGCCGTACCTTTTTGAGGAAGGCGTGGGTTTCCGGCAGATTCTCGCAGTTCGTGCCTTCCCGCTCGTAGAGGTAGGGCACAGCGTCGGCCCGAAAGCCGTCTATGCCCATGTCCAACCAGAAACGGATGGCCTTGAACATCTCCTGGTGGACGGCCGGGTTATCGTAATTCAGGTCCGGCTGGCTGCTATAGAAACGGTGCCAGAAATATTTGCCGGCCGCCTCGTCGTAGCTCCAGTTAGAGGCTTCTGTGTCCAGGAAGATGATCCGGGCGCCGGCGTATTCTTCACCGGTCTCGCTCCAGACGTAGTAGTTGTGATAAGGCGAGTTGGGTTCACGGCGCGCTTCCTGGAACCAGGGATGCTGGTCCGAGGTGTGGTTCATCACCATATCGGTGACGACTCGCAACCCCCGCTCGTGAGCGGCGTCCAGGAACGCTTTGAAATCGGCCAGCGTACCGTAATCGGGGTGGATGTCGTTGTAGTCGGCCACGTCGTAACCGTCGTCCTTCAATGGGGACGGGTACATGGGTAAAATCCAGATACAATCCACGCCTAAAGATTTGACATAATCCAGCTTCTCTATCGCACCCCGGAAATCGCCGTGGCCATCGCCGTTACCATCGGCAAAAGCGCGGATGTAAAGCTCATAAAATACTGCGTTCTGATACCAGTTTTCAGCCATCACTCTTATATTGCTCAAGGCCGTTCCGAGCGATCAGGTCGCGGTACCAGTAGGCGCTGTCTTTCAGGTACCGTTTCTGGGTAACGTAGTCCACGTAGACGATGCCAAAGCGCTGGGTGTAGCCGAGAGCCCATTCAAAGTTATCCATCAACGACCACTGGAAATAACCGGCCACCGGCACGCCGTTCTGGATGGCCCGGTGGACAGCAATTAAATGGTCGCTCAGGTAACGGATGCGCCGCCCGTCGGCCACCCGGCCGTTTTCGTCGGGGTGGTCCAGGTAGCTGCAGCCGTTCTCGGTGATGATTAGCTTGGGAACCAGGTATTCAAAATGAAGGCGATTGAGCAGCCGGTAAAACGATTCCGGGTGTACTTCCCAGCCCATCGCCGTGTGCTCGGAAGCGGGCGCGGCGAAAACGGTCTGGGGCAGGTTGTCAGGGGCGGCCGTATCGCGCAGCACCCGGCGGGTGTAGTAATTGACGCCCAGGAAGTCGGTATGCGCGGCAATGGTCTCCAGGTCGCCTTCCTGGACGAAGGCCAGGCCTTGGGGCAGATAGCCTTCTTGGATGTAATACTCGACCATGTCGGCCGGGTAGCGGCGGCCGTAGAGTGGGTCGAGGAACCAGCGGCTGAAATAGCCTTCGTGGCGACGGGCGGCGTGGTAATCGGCCGCACTAGGGGAGGCCGGCCAGGCAGGGTCAAAGTTGAGGGCGATGCCAACTTCGGCGCCAGGCGCGTTGGACCGCAGCCGCTCTACGGCCAGGCCGTGGGAGAGCAGCACGTGGTGGGCGACGGTCAGAGCAGCCGGCCAATCTTGCCAGCCGGGCGCGTGAAGGCCGATCTGGTGGCTTAACAGGCTGGTACACCAGGGCTCGTTGTGGGTGACCCAGTGCTTGACCCGGTCGCCCAAGGAGCGGCTGACCACGTCGGCAAAGGTGGCAAAGGCGGTGGCCGTCTCTCGTGCCGTCCAGCCGCCCTCGTCTTGCAGTGATTGGGGCAGATCCCAATGATAGAGCGTCAGGAGAGGCGTAATACCCGCCTGCAGCAGCCCATCCACCAACCGGTTGTAAAAGTCCAGCCCCTTCTGGTTCACCAGCCCCCGGCCGGCCGGAACAATGCGGGGCCAGGCAACGGAAAAGCGGTAGCCGGGAATGCCCAGCGCGCGCATGATGGCCACGTCCTCCGGCCAGCGGTGGTAATGGTCGCAGGCCACGTCGCCGGTCGAGCCGTCCTGGATGCGGCCGGGCGTGTGGGCAAAGCGATCCCAAATAGACTCGCCGCGGCCGTCTTCGTTCCAGGCACCCTCAATCTGGTAAGCGGCCGTGGATACGCCCCACAAAAAGCGGTCAGGAAAGGTTATCTTGGTCATTATGCTCACTCAACTGGCATACAGCCTTTATCCCTTGACGGCGCCGGCCAGCATACCACGCACGAAATAGCGCTGTAGGGCGAAGAATACCAACATGGGCAACAGAAAGGAGAGAAAGGCCGCGGCCGTGAGCAGGTGCCAGCCCGCGCCAAGCGAGGTGACCATGTTGCTGATCTGGTAGGTAATCACCGGCCGAGTCCCGCCGAGGAAGACCAGCGCGACCAACAAATCATTCCAGACCCATAGAAATTGGAAAATACCCAGCGAAGCAATCGCCGGAACCGACAGTGGTAAGGCCAACCGGGTGAAGGCTGTCCAGTGAGAAGCCCCATCCAGATACGCCGATTCAAACAGGTCGCGGGGAAGCGAACCGAGGAAATTACGCATCAGGTAAATGGCGTAGGGCATTCCAAAGCCGGTATGGAACAGCCAGACGCCTAGAAACGTTCCATTGAGCCCCAGGTCGGCGTAGAGGCGAGAAATGGGCACTAATGTCATCTGCAGTGGAACGACCTGCAGCCCAACCAGGACGGCAAACAGCCAATGGCGCCCCCGAAAGTCCAGCCAGGCAAAAGCGTAGGCGGCAAAGGCGGCAAACAGGATGGGTAAAATGGTGGCCGGGATCGTTACGAACAGGCTGTTGAGGAAAGCGCGACCCATGCCACGCGGGTTGAGCAGATCGCCAAGGTTGCACTTGAGGTCAAGAGATTGCGTGCCACTGACACAGTCCTCCAGATAAGTAGTTGTCCCCCGGTAGCCCATTATGGCATCCACATAGTTGCTGAGGGTGAAGCGGGGCGGCGCCTCAACGCCGGAAATCCGCTTGAGGTAAACGGCAATGTTAGCCGCCTCCTGGGCCTCCGGCACAGGCACGTCTTGCATATGGGGCTGGCCGTCAATCTCCCGGCGCAAGGCGGCCAGAAGTTGTAGAGAACGCGGATATTGGCTGATTAGCTCCGGATTGGTCAGGTCTGCCTGGGGAATGGCCTCTCCATTGGCCCCGTGACACGAAGCGCAGGACTGTTGAAATTCGGCGGCCCCCGTGGAGGACGAGAAAATTGTCCACCAGCCAGAAGTATTCACATCCTGGAACGGCCGTATGGAGGTAATTAACAGCCCGAGAGTGGGAACCAGCCAGAGAAGAGCTAGGCCGACTAAAGTTGCGTGTACGAGCGACCGACCAAGAATTCTATCCAGGCCTCTTTTCTTCATCGGATAGCCTCCTGCTCCCGGAAACGGCGGACGTTGATGATGAGAAATGGAATGATGACCAGAATGAGGACGACGGCAACGGCCGTGCCCCGGCCGACATTGAACTTCACGTACATCTCCTCATACATCCGGTTGGCCATAACATCGCTGCCAAAGTTGCCCCCAGTCATCACGTAAGGAATATCAAAGATTTTGAGGACATTGATGACCATCGTGGTAATGACGACGACGATAGTCGGCATGATGATCGGCACCATCACCCGCCAGAAGACGATCCATTCATTGGCGCCGTCAACGCGGGCTGCTTCGAGGATCTCGGTCGGCACACTTTTTAACGACGCGGACAATACCGTCATACAAAAGCCAGTCCATAGCCAGACTCCAACAACAATGAGAGCAATCGTGTTGAGCTGCTCGGTCGCTAACCAGGCAACAGGTTCACCACCCAGCTTGGTAATAATGGCGTTGAGCAGCCCGATTTGGACCTGTTGGGTGCCGAAGTCGTAGACGAATCGCCAGATGACGCCTGCACCGACGAAGGAAATGGCCATTGGCATAAAAATAATCGCCTTGGCCAAGGGCTCATATCGAACGCGGTCGGCCAGGACGGCAATCAACAGGCCAAGCCCGACTGTGCCGGTGACCATTAATAAAATCCATTTAATGTTGTTGCCGTAAGAAGAAAGCGAAAACGACCGCAGGGTCGCCCCAAAGCCGCTGAGGTCCAGCTCCCCCAGCAGCGCATAGCGGTAATTTTCAAAAATTCCCCAGCAAGGCCGGCCTTCGACGCAAGTTGTAGTCGCCGACGTCGTGGCGTCGCCGTTTTGAAAGCTGAGAGAGATGGTATTGACCATCGGGTAAAGGATAAAAAAGGCCATGACGATAAGGGCAGGGGCAAGGTAATACCACGGCGTTGCCTTCCCCTGTTTCATGATCTCCGGTGTTGGGTGGGTCATGAATCCTCCTTGTTGGATTTTCCCGAGGCTTCCTTTGAAATCAGGAAGCCTCGGGATGTCCTTACGTTCGGTCAGCGAAATGGGTGACTATTTTGTCAGTTCCTCTTCCTGAACACGAACGCAATCCATCTAACCGCCTAACGCTTCTTGCTGCACAGCGGCCGCTGCTTCTAGCGCCGCAGCCAGATCGCCGCCATTCACGTAGTCCACAATGGCTGTCCACTCGGCACTACCGAAACCGCCGGGAATGGTGTCGCCAATGTCGGGGGTGAACCCGGCCGCGCTGCTCAGGATGTCGGCTTTCTTCTGCAACGACTCGTCGGTGTAAGCCGCCGCGCCGGCCGTGTTGGGCGTCAGGTCAAAGCCAACTTCGGCCCACTTCTGGCCGCCAGCCTCGCTGCTGAGGTAAGTGAAGATAGCCTGGACGGCCGGCGAATCGCTGAAAGCCATCATCCAGTCCGAGCCACCCTGCACACCCTGAGCGCCAGGCACGCCAAAGAAGTCGAAGTCTGTGCCATAGACCAGGTCAGGGTATTGATCGGTAATGGTACCGCTGGCAAAACCCGATTGCTTGACCATCATGGCTTCCGGCGGGTCAGAGAAGACCTTCAAGATGGCGTCGTTAAAGCCGGTAGACAACGTGCCATCTGCGCCGCCGACGGTGTATGCCGGATCAGTGGCCCATTTGCCGTAAATCTCATAGGCTTCCATAACGCCGGCATCGTTGTAGGGAACGGAGCCATCAATGATGCCCATGACGTATTCCGGCCCCTGAGTCACTAAGAAAATGTCCTGGATGAAGTCGGACCCCGTCCAGCCGGTGGCGTCACCTGACTCCATACCCATTGACCAGGGTACGTTGCCATCGGCTACCATCTGCTCGACCAGAGCGTCCAGCTCTTCCCAGGTCTGAGGCACTTCGTAGCCAAAGGCCTCGAAATTGACCGGGCTGTACCAGATAATTGTCTTGATGTCGGCCTTGACCGGCAGGCCCAGCCAATTGCCGCCAAAGGTGCCAATTTCCTTCCAATAATCGGCGTACTTCTCCTCGTGGACGCCCAATTCCGTCACCGGCACGAGTTGATCCTGGTATTGCTCAAGCTGGGTCACGTTCCAGAAAGCAATGTCCGGGGGCGTGCCGGCCTGGACGCGGGTGTCCAGCAGGGCCTGGTCACGGGTAGACTCCGGCTGCAGAACAATGCCGCAGGCGTCAATAAGCGGTTTGAGGATCGTGTTCAGTCGTTCTTCTTCGACACCAGACCACTGGTACAACAGGCTGACCTCGTCGCCAGCCTGGGCGCCCTTGCAATCAATCTCACCAGCTATTGCCTCCGGCGTCTCTTCCATCATTTCTTCGGTTGCCTCGCCTTCCGGTTCTGGTTGTTCACCTTCAGGCTCGGTAGCCTGTGGTTCCGGTTCAGTGGTCGGCTCTTGGCCGCCGCCGCAGGCCACCAAGACAAGAGCCAGAACCATGAGCAGGCTCAAGAGGCTCATTAATTTGCGGTTTTTCATCTTCATCCTCCGTTTGGTTAGTTGGAAAACGGTAAAAAAATATTGTGTTGGGCGTTGCGTTTTTCTGACCTCCTCTTATACAGTACCTCCTTGTGGGGACTGGCGGCGGCCGGCTATGACAGCCGGGCGCCGCAGGAATCACGTATGACCAGGTGTGTAGCCAACAGTTTGACCAGGTTTCCGGCCGGCTCCTTATTGAGCAACTGCAAGGCCAACTGGCCCACCTGCCAGCCCAAATCATAGGCCGGCAGGTGGACGGTCGTCAGGTGCGGCTCGACGTACTGGGCAATGGCCACGTCGTCAAAGCCGACGATGGCCACATCACGGGGAATGGACAGGCCGCGGTTTTTCACGGCCTGGATGGCCCCAAAGGCAACCACGTCGCTGGCAATGAAGACGGCCGTGGGTGGTTCGGCCAGGTCCAGCAGCGCATTCATGGCCCGGTAGCCGCTGCGGCCGGTAAAGTCACCTTCCTGGACCAGGGCTTCGTCGTAGGGCAACCCGGCGGCCAGCAGGCTGGCCTGGTAACCCCGGTGGCGCTCGTAGCTGGACAGGTAGGTGCGAGGGGCGTTGGCAATCAGAGCCACGCGCCGGTGGCCCAGGCCGATGAGGTGGTCGGTGGCCTGGCGCGCGCCCAGGTAATTGTCCACATCCACGCAGGGCAGCGTCCGCCCGGGCAAGCGCCCCGTCAAGACGATGGTTAACCCCTGTTCGTCCAAGGCAACGGCCTCGGGCTCATCCAACAGGGGACCAGACAGGATGATGCCATCTACGTGGCCTTCATAAATGAGGTGGGAATAATCTTCCTGGGGATCGGCCGGGTCAACCGGCCAAAAGAGAATGTAATAACCATACTGGCGGGCCACGGTGTTTAAGCCGTGCAGCACCTGGGGTAGGAACAGGTCGGAGGTAGCCCTCTCTGGACTCTGGTGCATGACAAAGGCCAGTGTCCACGTCCGGCCGCTGGCCAGGCGGCGAGCGCCGGCGTGGGGATAGTACTTCAGCCGGGCGGCCGCGTCCATGACCTTGCGCCGCGTTTCGGCCGGGATACTGGCGTTGGGGATATTGTTGAGAACCAGGGATACCGTGGTGCGTGAGACGCCAGCCTCCTTGGCGACAGCGGCACCAGTGATCCGCTTCCTGGTCACGACCCTCTTCCTGACCCACCCCCTAGGCTAAGTAACACGTGTTAGTAACACGTGTTAGCAGTATAGTATGGGAACGGTGGCTTTGTCAAGTAATGGTGAGGTAGGGCAATTTTAAAAAATTGCCCTACCTAAATCCAGTTGGGTTCCTGGTACTCACCGAAGACCTGGCGGAAGACGCCGGTAATCTCGCTCAGGGTGGCGTAGGCACGGACGGCGTCGAGGATGTAGGGCATGGTGTTGGCCTGGTCGGCGGCCGCGTTGCGCAGGGCGTTGAGCGTTTGCTCCGTCTGTTCGTTGTCCCGCTCCTGGCGCAGCCGGCGCAGGCGGTTGACCTGGCGCTGGTAGCCCTGGGGGTCCATTGCCAGGATGGGAATGCTCAGGTCTTCTGATTCGTCCACGTAACCGTTAACGCCGACGACGATCCGCTCGTCGGCGTCGGTCTCGCGCTGGTAGCGGTAAGCGGCGTTGGCAATTTCCCGTTGGAAGAAGCCCTGCTCAATGGCCGGCAGCACGCCGCCCAGCCCGGCCACCTGTTGCCAATAATCGTAGACCTGCTGCTCCATCTTGTTGGTTTCGTGCTCGACGAAGAAGGAACCGGCCAGCGGGTCAATGGTATTGCCGATCCCGCTCTCCTCGGCAATGATTTGCTGGGTGCGCAGGGCAATGGTTACAGCGTCCTCGCTGGGCAAGGCCCAGGCCTCGTCCATGCTGTTGGTATGCAGGCTTTGGGTGCCGCCGAGGACGGCGGCCAGGGCCTGGATCGTGACCCGGACAATGTTGTTTTCCGGCTGCTGGGCAGTGAGGGAGACGCCGGCCGTCTGGGTGTGGAAGCGACATAGCCAGGAGCGGGGGTTCTTCGCCCCGAACGTCTGGCGCATTTCCCGGGCCCAGATGCGGCGGGCGGCCCGGAACTTGGCAATTTCCTCGAAGAAGTCGTTGTGGCTGTTGAAGAAGAAGCTCAGCCGGGGGGCAAAGTCGTCAATGTCCATGCCCCGGTCCAGGCACCAGCGGACGTATTCGAGCCCGTCGCCCAGGGTGAAGGCCAGCTCCTGGGCGGCCGTCGAGCCGGCCTCGCGGATGTGGTAGCCGCTGATGGAGATGGTGTTCCACTGGGGCAGGCATTGTGAGCCGAACTCAATGGTGTCTACCACCAGGCGCATCGAGGGTTCAGGTGGGAAAATGTACTCTTTCTGGGCAATAAATTCCTTGAGGATGTCGTTTTGCAGCGTGCCGCGCAACTGGCTCATCGGGACGCCCTGCTTTTCGGCCGCGGCGATATACATGGCCCAGATAACGGCCGCCGGGCTGTTGATGGTCATGCTGGTGCTAACCTTGTCCAGGGGGATGCCGTCAAACAGAATCTCCATGTCCTTGAGGCTGCTGACGGCCACGCCGCACTTGCCGAACTCGCCCAGCGCCTCAGGGGCGTCGGTGTCGTAGCCCATCAGCGTGGCCAGGTCGAAGGCCACCGACAGACCCATGTTGCCCTGCTTAAGCAGATATTTGTATCGTTCGTTGGTCTCCTCGGCCGTGCCAAAACCGGCAAACATGCGCATCGTCCACGGCCGGCCGCGGTACATGGTGGCGTGGACGCCGCGCGTGTAGGGGTACTCACCGGGAAAGCCCAGGTCCTGGCCGTAGTCCAGGTTGGCCACGTCCAGGGGGGTGTAGAGCCGCTTAATCGGCTCGCTGGAGGTGGTGACAAACTTTTCCCGGCGCTCAGGGGAGCGGGCCAGGCTCTGCGGCAGCGTCGTCTCCTCCCAGCGGTCCTTATTCTCGGCTATCTCGGCCAGTTTCTGTTTGTCGTACATGGAACGTTGCGCTCCTCGTGAAGTTTGGAGTTAGAGGTAGAATCGTTTGACTTTAACTCAACACCCTAACTGAAAGATTGTGAAAAAGATTATACTTGGCTGCCAGGGGTTTTGCGAATGTGCTACAATTACTACAGTTCGCCATCCTAATGAGGAGGAACGATGAATACCTCTAATGGTTTGAAAGAACAGATTGTGAAATCGCTGGAACGGCTTCCAGAAGAAACGTTGCCAGAAGTGATGACGTTTCTGGAATACCTCCAGTACAAGCAGGTCCGCTCCACTTCAGGACCAACACCCTACGTACCTGTCCCCTTAGGGGGTATTTGGGCAGGCGTCACTATTACCGACGAGGACATTGCTGAAGCGCGCCGTGAAATGTGGGCGAATTTTGGAGAGTTGGACGAGTGAGCCGGTACGTTACTGACACGCACGCCTTACATTGGCACCTCACTGGTGACTCTCGACTCTCTCTAACCGCCCGTCAGATATTCCTTGAGACTGACGCTGGGCACCATCAGGTTTTGATACCAGGGGTTGCTTTAATTGAGATGGTCTACCTCGTTGAGAAGGGCCGCCTTGAAGAGAGTTTTGTGAATCACCTTTTCAGATTGCTCGATACCGTGATGGGGAGCTATGCGGTAGCTGACTTGGATCAGAATACAGCCAGGGCTATGCGTTCTATCCCTCGCGCGGCCGTACCAGACATGCCGGATCGCATTATTCTGGCAACCGCTCTCCAGTTGGGGTTACCACTGATTTCCCGGGACGCCAAAATACACGAAGCTGGCGTGGCGCCGGTAATTTGGTAGCCCTACCGAATCTCCATCCCCATCAACCAAGCGTAGCCGATTCGTCGCCCGGCCGTGGTTGCGGCAGCGGGGGGCATGGGCTAGAATGCCGGCCGAGTGAAAGACGCAACCTTGATTGAGCCACCCAACCTCCCCCCGGCCGAACCCCAGGTCCCCATCCCCCTCAGCCAGGATAGCGGCGTGGTCCGCGCTGCGGCCGTTCTGGCCATCGGCAACGTCGCCAGCCGGGTGCTGGGGCTGGCCCGGGAGACGGTCAAGGCCAACCTCTTCGGGGCTTCCGGGTTGCTCAGCGCTTATACGGTAGCTGCCTACGTACCGGCCAGCCTGTTTGACCTGATCATCGGCGGCATGGTCAACTCTTCCCTGGTGCCGGTCTTTAGCGATTACGCCGGTGCGGCCGGCCACGCGGCCGGCGAAACGGAACGACGCCGGCATTGGGACGAGTTGTGGGACGTGGCCAGTACCTTCCTGAGCGTGGCAACCGTCTTTTTGCTGGTGGTCGTCCTCCTGGTGGAGCTGTTCGCCCCGCAGGTCGCCTGGCTGATCGGGGCGCGCAATTTCCAGGACGCCGAGCTGGAAATTATCAGCATCCGATTGATGCGGCTGGCCACCCCGGCCGTCCTCTTCCTTAGCCTATCCAGCATTCTGACCGGGCTGCTCTACGCCCTGAAGCGCTTCACCCTGCCAGCCTTCACCGCCGCCGTCTTTAACGGGACTATCGTCGTCGCCGCCCTGGTCTGGCCGGAGCAAATTACCAGCCTGGTCTGGGGATTGCTGCTCGGATCCATCCTGCAGGTGGTTCTGCAACTGCCGGCGCTGCGAGACGCCCGGCTGCGCTGGCATTTGAACTGGCGCCACCCGGCCATCGGCCGCATCCTCCGGCTCTACACGCCCATCGTCGCCGGCCTGGTTATTAACCAACTGGCCATCGCCCTCAGCTACAACCTGGCCACCCGCACCGGCGACGCAAGCGTCACTTACATGGCCTACGCCACCACCCTCTACCAGTTTCCCCTGGGGTTGGTGGTCACGGCGCTTTCGATTGCCACGCTGCCCACCCTGGCCCAGCAAGCCGGCGGCCGGTTGGCCGAGTTCAAGCAGACGCTGGCCGGCGGACTGCGGCTGGTGCTGACGCTGATTTTACCGGCCGCGGCCGGGCTCTTTGCCCTGGCCGGCCCGATTGTGGCCCTGCTGTTTGAGCACGGCCGCTTCACCCCCCAGGACACGGTCACTACCGCCCTGGTGCTGCGCGTCTATCTCTTTGGGCTGCCTTTCGCCGCCGTGGACCAGATGCT
The DNA here is from genome assembly GCA_022616275.1 of Chloroflexota bacterium. Lineage (GTDB taxonomy): Bacteria > Chloroflexota > Anaerolineae > Promineifilales > Promineifilaceae. The sequence goes on along the minus strand of JAKEFB010000022.1, from coordinate 40,542 downwards.
GGTCTTTGCCTCCTACGCCCGCCAGGACACCTGGCGGCCAGCCCTGGTCGGAGTGGTCAGCATTCTGTTCTATTTGGGTGTCGCCGTGGCTCTTCTGGAATCACTTGGACTTCTCAGTCTGATGGTCGCCGACGCCGCCAAACACGTCCTGCATACTCTGATCATGCTCTGGCTGCTGGAGCGCCATCTAGGCGGCCTGGCCGGACACCACGTCTGGTCTAGCCTGCTCAAGTCTCTGGCGGCGGCGGCTCTCACCGGGCTGGCTGCCTACGGCCTGGCCATCCTGGCCAGCCACTGGCTGCCGGCCGGCAGCTTTTTCGCCAGGCTAACCACTGTCGCCGCCGCCGGCGCGGCCGGCCTGGCCGTCTACGCCCTGGCCGTCCCGCTCCTCGACATCCAGGAAGCCAGGTCGCTGTGGCAGGTAGCACGGAAAAAGATGAGGAGGTGAATGAGTTTGCGAGTCTGCGAGTTTGCGAGTCTGCGAGTTTGCGAGTAGTCATTCACTTGCCACTTGCAAAGTTGCTCCCTGTCTCTATAAGTTTGTAAACATGATCAAATCGTGTAAAATGCAGGGCGTTGCGTTGGTTCACAGGTTAAAATACCCCAATTAACAAACCCTAACGAGCAAAGGAAAGCAAAAGTGGCAGATCAAACTTATCAACTGGTTGTACGCAAAGGCCCCCGGCCAGGTCAGGTCTTTCCTCTTACCCTGGACACGATCACCATCGGCCGTGATCCCCTATCGGACATCGTCTTGAATGACCCCGAAATATCCCGCCACCACGCCAAAATGATGCGCCGTGGCGATAGCTACGAACTGCAGGACATGGGCAGCACCAACGGCAGCTTTGTAGACGGCAAACGCATGGGTGGTGACGCTATACTGCTCAAGCCGGGGCAGGTCGTTATGCTTGGCAGCAACGTGACCCTTATTTTCCAGGCCACGTCCGCTTCTGATCCACTGGCGACGATGATTGCCCCGACGGGTCTACCGCAAATGGAAACGCCCCAGCCGGAAATGCCAGCCCCAGAGCCGGAGCCGGTTATGGCCGAACCGATAGAAGTGGAAATGCCGGAACCGATGATGGCCGAGCCTATGGAGCCAGAACCGATGATGGCCGAGCCTATGGAGCCGGAAATGCCGGAGCCGATGGAAGAAGCGCCGACCCCACCGCCGATGATGAGGGAAGAGGAAGAGGAAGAGGTGGGCATGGCGACGGTCATGGAAGCGACGCCACCACCCAGCTACACGCCGGAACCGGAACCGCCCAGACCTTCTTACTCTTTTGAAGAACCCAAGCCCCCCCCGCCTTCCTACTCTTACGAAGAACCCAAGCCGATGCCCAGGTTTGACGAACCGGAACCGATGCCGGCCTTTGATTCGGGCCAGCCGTTACCGGACTTTGGGGCCCGGCCAGCCGGCTCACCCCCGCCGCCCCCCCCACCTCCGGCCGGCACGCCGGGCAAGAGCGGTATGAACCGCAACCTGATTATCGGCATTATCGTCGTCCTGGTGCTGTGCTGCTGTTGCCTCGTGGCCGTGGCGGTTGCTTACCAACAGGGGCTATTTGATCAATTAAGCATCCCAACTACCGAATGGCAGCGAGTCCTGGCTGGCGCTGTGGATCGCCTGGCGCTCTAAGCAAAAGCGCAAAATTGTCCGTTCTGATAAAAACGTGGGGCGAACACAGTGCGTTCGCCCCACGAGTTGTTGGGTAGTGCTGCCGGCGCTAACCGCCTCGGTTCTCTTTATCCTCTAAGGCCCGGTAATCCCCCTCGATGACAATCGAATTCTTAAGGTCCCGGATCTCGGCTTCCGGGTCCGCGGCCGGCGCTTCCAGCTCCTCAAAGCCAGCTTCCTGGCGCATCTTCTTCAGGTAATAAGCCACAACGTGTTCGGGCGAAAGCTCAATGAACACCTTGGCACTCACTAATAAGGCGGTGATGTCGTCTAACTGGCCCAGGACCGGGATGAAATCAGATACCAGGTCAATGGGGAACAGGACGTAACCAACGGCGGCCAGCGGCAGCAACTTCAGATAAAAAGGTACGTCCGGGTCACGCAGTAAATACCAGACCAACCGGGCCTGGTGTAAAATCTCGCGCCAGAAACCAATATCTTTGCTCCTGACTGGTAACGGGCTTTCCATTTCTACTTTGTCCTCTTGTTTCTCAGTCATTATTTACACCTCATAATACGCGCGTTGCCACCTGCAGGTTGCAGGGCGGCAAACGATAATTATCGCTGGCCAATCACGTAATCCGTTATCTGGGGCAAGATGGAATTAATATTGTAATTCTGCCAATAACCAAAACCGCCGGCGGTAAAGACGGTGAAACCAATCACGTAGCCATCCTGGCGCACGCCGGCGTCGTACCAGGCCAGTTGGTTGATAAAGGCTTGCGGGCCGTTTGGCCCCCAGCCCTGTTCTACCCAATAACTCTGGAAGTCCCACCACCCCAGCCCATCTGGCCCCGGCCGGTTGCCGATAATTCCGTCCACCCCTGCCTCGGTAATAACCAGGGGAATGACCATGCCGCCAGGTTCCAACATGTCCCGGTATAGCCAGCGGTAGCGAAAGGTCAACGAGCCCCGGTCTGTGTAGGGAGGAAAGCCCGGCAGCGGCGCGCCATAGCCGAAAGTCATGTCTGGGGCGCTATATTCGTGCAGGGACAGGACGCCGCCGTGCCGCATAGCCGCATCTACGGCCGGTAAAAAGAGCATAAATTCGTCAAATTCGGGCACTCCGGTGGCAAAGCTGCCAATGGCGCAGCGGAAGCCGTAGCGGGCCATTTCCTTTACCCGCTCCTGCTCAAAGCGGGAGAACCAGATCATGTTATTGTAATTGGGATCGGGCTCGTTCCACCCTTCCCAGTAATCTACGGCCGGGTTGGCCTGGTAAGTGGCCAGGTGCTGGGCGACAAAGCGCCGGGCGGCTTCCTCGGGGCTGCCTTCATAACTCTGGTTGTCTACGTTGACCCGGCCGATGGTGATCGTTCGCGGCGAGACCTGCCGGACCTCAGCCAGGAAACCCAGGTCATCCACCGCCTTGACCACGGCCGGCTGGGCTCGCCGGATAAAGTCCATGATAGCCGGATCGTTGTTGCGAATGACGTGCAACCCTAATTTGCTGGGACCCAGCTCGTTGGAAAAGGGAATATCGGGCAGCCGCCAGACGTAGCGCGTCGGCGTCGGCGTGGGCGTTGGCGTAGGGGTACGGGTGGGGGTGTTGGTTGGAAAGGGCGCCGTCGCGGCCGGCGTGCGGGTTGGGAATCCCAGCAGGCTGGTCGGCTCGACCAGTTCAGTAGTCTGGGCCGGAGCCGGCGTCCAGGTGAAGGGCACTTCGCCAGGAACTGGCGTATTTGCTGTTAGCGCCAGGGTGGCGGCCGCCACGGCGCGAGTGGGCAAAGGCGGGGCGATTAGCGCCTGGCAGGCGGTCAAGGCCAGTAACAAGACCAAACATGGCAACACCAGGGGACCGGCCGATTTCAGGTAGAGCGCTTTCCGCATGGCCTGATCATATCATCGGAAGAAAGCTAAGCCAATCCACCTTTGCACCCATTGGGACGGGTGTTAAAATTCGGCCGTATGACTCTATTGTTTCTCTTTCTCAAAATCATGGTCGTCGTCTTCTTCCTGGTCATGTTCCTGCGTGGCAGCAAGGTGATCTGGGGCATCGGCCTGCTGACGGTCACGACGGCGATGCTCCTGGATACGTTGTTGGGCACCTTCGGCCGGGACGAAATGGCGGCCCAATTGGGCTTTTTCTTCTACGTCATCAGCGGCGGGCTGTTTGCCGGGACAGCTCTGTGGTTGTGGGGGTTGCTGCGGCCGGCGACCGTGACGGCCGGGCCGGCGCCCAGCCGGGCACCCCGCATTAGCGTCGAGCGGCACAAAGCGACCGGCGAGATCGTCGGCACTGCCTACGACCGCCAGATGTTATATGACCAGATCCGCTACCGCTTCGGCCCTGACGACGTGTTGGACTTGATTTTCGACCTGGGGATCAACGAAAACGATGTTATCTCCTTTCACCAGGAGCTGAACGACCTGATCATCCAGGTCATGGACCTGGCCGAAGAGCGCGGCCAGGCCAGTAACCTGGCTTTGGCCGTCGAGCGCATCCTGACGCCGCTCCCCCGAGAACACCTGCCGCGCCTGGAAAAACTGAACGCCGATTCCCCCCACACCGTTTTGCGCGCCTTTCTCATTGCCAACTACAGCCTTGACCAACTGGAGCAGATGGCGGCCGAGATGAGCGTAGAGTGGGAAAATATCGCCGGCAATAGCAAAAAAGAGAAGGCGCGCAACCTCCTGCTCTACCTTTACCGCCGCAACCAGGTTGAGGATTTAATTAGTCTAATGCAGGAGCCGGTGGCGGTGGGGTAGAGATTGGAGATTGGAGATTAGAGATTGAGCAATATCTAATCTCCAGTCCCTTCATAAATCGTCAAGGAGACGAAAGCCAGCCCCAGCCGGCGCGGGTCTTTCTGGTTGGCGGCCTGGGTCGCTCCAGGCAGATCAAACGTAACCTCGTTGACCTCGCCCGGCTTCAGCAGGCGGCCATCAAACGGAATGAGGTAGGTGCTGAACGACGTGCGGCCGGCAAAGGTGTACCGGCCGAGCGTCACGCCGTTCAGGCTAAGGCCCACCTCCTGGTCGCCAAACGAGCCAGCCAACAGGGCCAGCCAATACTGTTGTTCCTGGTCTACGCTGGTCTCCCCCCAGAGAAATAAAATGCGCGCTGTCTGGCACTCGGACCAGCGCGTACCGCTCTCTGGAGTAGACCAGCCGGCAAACAGCGCCTCGTTGCCCAGGCTGACAACCAGGGGAAAAAAGAGCTGCGCCGCCGGGGAACCAGGTAGCGGCCGGGCTTCTTCCAGCACCTGGGCACTGGCTGGCCGGACGAGGGTTATATCCGGCGGGTAGTAATCGGCGTAGCTATCGCCCCGGTAGGTAATGGGCCAGCCAGGCTGATAAGCCTTCAGGCCCGGATCGGCGGCCAGGACTTCGTTGATAAATGCCTGGTTGCGGGTACACAACGTTTCGCTATTGGCCAGGAATTGCGGGTATCGCCAGTCCAAAAGGGCCTGCGGCCGCCGGTCAATATCCGGGGCAATGTTCCCGTTCCAGCGGGCCGCTTGCAGGTTATACAATCCCTGAATAGTGTTCACGAAAATAGCCCAGGCCCCCAGCGCCAGGTAAGCACTGGTCAGGAGCCGCCTGGCCCGGCCGGAGAGCGCCGGCCGGCCCCTGGTCCAGACCAGGATAGTCAACAACACCAGGCCAGGCATCAGGTCCACTAGCAGGCGGGGGCCAAAACCGTGGCCACCAAACCAGCGCGAGGCCCGGGAGGCAACAAAAAGGTGCAGCCCGACCCAGGCCAGGCATAGCCAGAAAAGCGGCCACCGCCGCAGGCTGCGCCACTGCCACAAGGCCAGACCCAGCGCCAAAGCCAGGAAGGGGCTAAAAATAAACAACCCCCGCGATGGGCTGAGAAAGAGGCCGTAGAGCGGCACCCACAAGGGCGGCTTATTGGCCTGGAACCGTTGCACCGTGTAGTAAGGCGGCAGCCAATCGCCGAAGGTTATTCGGGACGACAGGAGAAAAAGAGCCAAGAGGCCGGCCGAAACCACGGCCGTGGGCAGGAAAAAGCGGCGTTGCCAGAGAAGCAGGTAGACGAGAACCAGGAAAATAAACACCGCCACGGTCGGCCGGCAAAAGTAAGCGCCAAAAAGAGAGACGCCCAACAGGTAGGGGTGAAGGGTCTGGCTGCGGCCGCTTTCATGGCGAACGATCAGCCACAAACTCAGCGTCAGCCACAAAACGGCAAAGTTGCTGCTCCACAAGGCCGTGCCCAGAGTGCTGATGAGTGAACTACCCAGGGCTGAGACGCCTGCTATAGCCAGACTCGTCGCCGGTTCCAGGTAACAGACGGCAGTCTGGTAGAGGAGGACGAAAACCAGGACGCACAGCAAAGCTGAGAGTAAGTTTTGCATGTGATCATTATCTTCCGGGCGGGCCATATCCAGCCCCCATTCACGGGCCAGCCAGACGGCCGGTGCAGCCAGGATGGATGTGCCTGGTGGGAAATAGTAATAGATGTGCTCGTTGTAGCGAACTGTCTGCCCTTCAAAATTGGGGCCGCCAGGGGGCGCGATCACGCTCTCCTGGTAAGCGTCCAGTTGGAAGGTGTGGTGCTCTACCAGAGCCTGAGATACCAGTAAGGTCAGGTAAGGGTCTGAGCCAAAGTGGGTAACCGGCGACCAATAGGCCAGGCCGAAGACGAGCAGGCTGGCGACCAACAACCCCAGGACGCGCCAGGAGGGCAAGGAGAGAAGGCCCGCCCTTGTGTGAACTTTGGCAAGCCAAAGTCTGTGCTTTCGCGGCAAATCATCATTTACCGGCTGCAAGCTGCCGCTCATGGTGATTCCAGAGCAGCCAGAGCCGGCAGCGCACTGGCCGGATCGGTCCCAAGGAGCAGATGATAGGCGCGGGCCTGGCCGATTAACCGCTCGATGGGAGCCAGGTTACGCAGCCAGGCGGCGGCCGTGTCATAATAGAGGCTGTTGGCCATAACCGCTTCCCAGACCGCCTCAGGAACGGCCGGGACCAGGCTGGTGCCGGGCTGGTCGCTGCGCTGCAGCAGGCACAGGTCTATGGCTTCCGGGTAGAAGGCAGTGGCCTGGACGCGTTCTGCATCCCAGCGCCACAAATCACAGGCATACTTGACTTCGTTCCGCACCGGTTCAGGCATCAGAAAAGGCTGCGCCTGGGGAAAATGGGCGACCACGTCCTGGCGCAGTTTGACCCGGCCAACCGGAAAGCCCAGTAACGCCAGCGGCCCATCCTCGGGCAAGAGGTAAATTTGACTATCGGAAATCAGCCGGTAGCCGGCCAGCGCCAGCCGGAAAGCCAGGGTAGACTTCCCGGTATTGTGAGGAGCCATAATCAACAGGGCACGCGCACCCCGGCATAGCCCGGTGCAGTGCAACATGCTGAAGCCCTGGCCGGTGAGGAGGTTGTTGAATATCGTTGCCAGCAGCCCCCGGCCGACCAGTTCCGGCCGTTCGGCCAGTTGTGGCGTGAGCACGGCCACGGCCCGGCCGGCAGCCAGCTCCACTTGGCAATGGCCCCATGCCCCCATTTGAATGGCCAGCCACTCGTCGTAGCCGGTGTACTGGTTGATGGCCAGCAGGTCTTCGGGCGGCGGCCCGGGGTCGAGAGGGCTTTCGCGGACCACCAGGTGGATGGCCAGGGGTGGGTGGCCGGTGGCCGGAGCTGTGGTGTAAAGCAGGCAGGTCTGGTCTACTGCGGCCAATACTCCCTGGTGGTTGCTTGTCACCCGCAGCGGCCGGCCAAAGAGGGTAAACTCCCGCGCGTAACGCGGCCCATTGGCCCGCCGCCCCCAAAAATCCTCCAGTTCGCCGGCGTACCGGTTATATAAGCCAGCAAAATCAGCGGCCGTTAGATTCAAGGTGTGGCTACTTTATATTTCTTAAGCATCGTCCAAGGAGTATCCAGCTTCATCCTCGTCGCGAAAGAATTGTGCGAAAATCTAACCCGACCTGTGTCGTAAGGCCCTTCGCTTCGACGAGCCATCGTTCACCTGTCTCGGAATTTGCGCAAACCAGGTCAGCATGTCCACCTACCTCTTCCTTGAAGCATAACGCCGAAAAATAGCTCTCAATTGCACGCTGCACAAATTCCTCGTGGGGGAACTCGCTGCCCCGAGAGTAATTGCCCTTTACCATATATTCCCAATATTATCCTGCACCCTCAGAAGGGCAAAAGCTTGACCAGGTGTTTACCCAACAACTCTACATCCCTTCTTTCTTTTACGGATCGTCCAAGCCCAGGATTTCCAGTTCGCGAGGGGCCAGGCCCGCCCGGGTACTGTCGTCCAAATGCTGCCGCCGGTCCGGCCGGCGGGGAATGCCGGCCCGGAAGTAGTGGGCCAGGATGGCCCGCCGCGGGCCGTTGGTCTGGTTCTGGCCGCCGGCGTGCCAGCAGTGGCCGTTAAAAATGAGCACGTCGCCCCGGCGGCCGGTCAGAGCAATCTCCTCCGGGTGCGGCGCAAAGACGTCGGCCAGGGCCTCTTTGGGCACCTGGTGGCTGCGGTGCGTGCCGGGTATTAGCCGGGTGGCGCCGTTCTCCGGGGTGAAATCGTCCAGCATCCAGACGGCCGTGCAGGCGTAGTACCCTTTGTCATCCGGTTTGCCGCCGCTATCGGTGTCGGCGTGGAACGGCTGCCGGCCTTCGGCAAACGGCCGGGCGTCGCGGGCGTTGAGCATACTCAGGCGAACGTCTGGCCCGACAACGGCGGCCACAGCTTCCAGAACCAGGGGATGAGCGTAAATAGCCCGAAAGATGTCGCCCTTGTTGGCCAGGTTGGCCAGACGGCGAGCGCTGGCTTCGACGTAATTCTCGCTGCTGGCTGCCTCGCCCTCCTCCTGCCATAACCGCTCCAGGTGGGCCAGCAACTGTTCTATCTCCTCGCCGGAGAGGACGGCCGGCAGCAGCACGTAGCCAGCCTCGTCCAGTTGCTTCCGTTGCTCCTCCGTTAAATGGGTCATTGTTCATGAGCCTCCTTGTCGTTTTAATGCCGGCCGCAGCCAGGCCAGGTATAGCAGCGCGCCGGCCAGGGCTAAGACCCAGCCACCGGCGGCAAAGATGGCCGTTACCTGGGCCAGCGTGGCGTGGTAGGCCGCCAGGAAGGCCAGCTGGCCGGCGGCTGCGCCGGCCAGCAGCCAGACAAACGGCCAGGGACGGGTGGCCAGAAAAACGTTTAGCCAGACTGCGCCCAGGCCGTAACCGACCATGGCCAGGCCCATCCAACCGAGTAGCGGGCTGGCGGCCAGGTATTCCGGTCCAAAGAGCCAACCGACAAGTGGCTCCGCCAGGACAAAGTAAAGGGCGGCCAGGCTGGCCGTCGTGACCAGGATGACGGCCGCCGTCTGGGCCAGCAGGCGATCCGGCAACTCTCGCCGGGCAACCAGGGCCACCACCCGGGGATAGAGAATGACTACGGCCGCGCCCGGCAGCAGGGCCAGCACGCGTCGCAGCACGGCCGCCGTGGCGTAGCCGCCGGCCAGCGCCGGGTCAAAGGCCCGGTTGACCCAGATTACGTCCACACTTTGCAGGCTGGTGTAAGCTCCATAGGCAACCAGGGCGGCCAGCGACAGCCGCCAGCCCTGGCGAACCAGGTCCCGGGGCAGGGCCGGGCCAGGCTGCCAGGCCGGCCGGCCCAGGAACAACAGACCGGCCACCAGCGCCAGGCCGGCGGCCAGGGGGATGGTGGCCACACCGGCCAGCGCCCCGCCGCCCCACCAGCCTACCCAGGCTACGGCCAGCAACAGCCGGCCCAGGGAGAAAGCGGTGCGCGTCAGGCCAAAGGGCACAAAGCGCTGCTGCCCCTGCAACATGCCGGCCACGACCGGCCGGACCAGGGCCAGGAAGAGCATGGCCGCGCTCAGGGCCACGGCCGCCGGCGGCACGTTCAGCCAGCCGGCCACTGTCTCCCGGCCGGCCAGGGCCAGCAATGTCAGCAGTAGACCAGCAAGGGCGCTCTGGCCAAAGAAAAGCTGGAAGACCGCCTGCCCCCGGCCGTTGGCCTGGCCTTCGATGGCCGCTTCGGCGACGTAGCGGGCTACTACCGGCTGCGTCACGGCAAAAGCGGTAACCACGATGAGCACGGCGGCGTTCACCGCCTGGACGACGGCAAAATCGCCAGGGGACAAGGCCCGCCCCAGGAAGAGGTGAAAGGCGTAGTCGGCCACGTTGGTGATCATGTCCACGCCGAACAGCAGGCCCACGTCGCCCACAATCAATTTTGAAACCCCGCAGGTCTTGAAGACCTGCGGGGTTTGAGAGCGGATTCTGGACCGGCTGAAATTCATTTCCGACTCACCCTGTCCCCTCCGGCCGGGTCATAAAAACGGGCAGCGGCCGGCGCCGGCGTTGCCAGGTGAAGGCCACAGTGTCCAGGCCCAGCCGGGTGTACTCCCCCAAAGTGCGGGCCAGGTGGCTGGCGGCCGCGCCGGCCGTGGCCCGCCCGTAGCGGCGCTGCAAATAGTTCCGGCCGGGTGCAGCGTAAGTGGCGAAATCCAGCAGGCGGACCGGCCGGACGACAAATTTCGTGTTTTCGGCCAGCAGAAAATGCCAGAAGGCGCTTGCCGGCCGGCCCAGGTAGGTGGCGATGGTATGGCTGGCCACCCGGTTCATGAGCCGGCGGGTGACAGGCCCCAGGCGGGCGACAGGCAGCGCCGCCAGCGCCTCCTCCGGGACCGGCGCGCCCAGGATGTCATGGCAAACGCGGAGCACCGCCCCCAGGATGTCCACAGCGCCGTAGGCGCGGGCCAGGGCAATCACCAGTTGCCAATCTATCTCTTCCCGGTAAACCTTGACCGCCTCAGCCAGGTCTAGAAAGTACATTAACCGGCCGTCGGCCAGGATCAGGCGGGGCAGTTCGGGCCGATCCAGGACGGCCGGCAGGTAAACGGCGTGCTTGACCAGGTGGACGGCCAGGTAGAGGAGCAAATCGGGCGGCGACGGGTCCCAGACCGGGACGCCCAGCAGCTCTCCCGGCCTGGCCCGGTTCAGCACCGCTTCGTAATCTATCGTCAGCCGGGTGCGGGGATGGTCAAAGGCCCAGTGGATTTCGACCCACGTCCAGCAATCGGACAGGCACAACTCCAGGTGGAGGTGGTGGCGTTGGTAGAAGGCGTCGGCCAGTTGTTGCGGCCAGTAGCGGCCGAAGCCCAGGCGTTCCAGGATAGCAATACAATCGGCCACCCGGCCGCGCCGGACCAGGATGTCCATGTCGTGGCCGGGGCGCATGGTCGGGTTACCGTAGACGTGGCTGGAGACCCACAACCCTTTGAGGGGGATCGTTTCCAGTCCCTGTTCCCAGGCCAGGGGCATGTACTGGCCCAGGACCCGCCGGTAGTCGGCCGCCTTGCCGGCCAGCCTGGCCATAGCCTCGTCCAGCTCCTGGCCGGCGGCCGGCGGCAGGCAGGCCAGCAGCCCTGTCTGGCCAAGCACCTGGCCCAGGAGGGTAGCCATCTTGTTGGCCCGGGCGATTGAGACGATCCTGGACCAATCCAGCTTTTCCGGCGCCTCTGGCGGCCGGGGGTCTCGCCAGGTGAGGGCGCAGTCCCATAAAAATTGTTCTTCGGCTGACAGTTGTATCAAGCGCAGGGCTTGCCGATGCCTTGTGGTGGTTTGCACGGCGTTATTTTCTCTCTCTTTCGTGGGCTGTCAAAATCAGGTGTTGTTAAATCTATCCGCCGGTTGTAACGTAGTCTTATGAAACACAGCCGCCGGCCGTTCCTGGCCACCGCCTTCAACCTGCTGGCCTGGCCAATTGCTGCCATCTTGCTCCTCTTTACGGCCCGGCGCTGGTGGCTGACAGTTGCGGCGCTCCTCCCCGGCCGCTCACCGAGGAGTGCGGCATCCTCAGATGCCGCGACGGTCGCATCTGAGGATGCTCCCTCCTCAGCAGTAGCGTATTCTTTCAGAGACTCTGACAAATCATTGGGCGGTTCGGTCGCATCTGAGGATGCTCCCTCCTCGGCACAGGCGTGGCCGGCGGTGCTGCTGCTGGCCCCCGTCCGCAACGAGCGCCGGGAGCTGCCGGAGTTCCTGGCGGCGCTGGACAATCTGGAGTACCCGGCCGGCCGGCTGACTATCGTCCTGATTGACGACGGCTCCACTGACGGCAGCCAGACCCTGTTGTGTACCTGGGCCAATGGCCGGGCGCACGTCAACGCACTGGCCCTGCCTGGCAACCAGGGTAAGGCCAGCGCGCTCAACCAGGCCCTGGTGGTTTTTCCCCAGGGAGAAATTGTCGTCGTTTACGACGCCGACGAGCGGCCGCGGCCGGATACGTTGCGTTGCCTGGTCCCCCACTTTGCCGACGAGCGGGTGGCGGCCGTTACCGGCCGGCGGCTGGTGAGCAACCCCCTGGACAGTCCGGCGGCTACCTACGCCACCTTCGAGAACCTGGTCCACCAATTGGTGACTATTCGGGCCAAGGACCGGCTGAAGCTGGTCCCGGCCATCCTGGGCTCCAACTGCGCCTACCGCCGTGAGGCGTTAGAACGGGCCGGCAATTTCAAGCCGGCCGCCCTGCTGGAAGACACCGACCTGACGATGCGGCTGGCCCGCGCCGGCTGGCAGACTCGCTTTGAGCCAAGGGCTATCAGTAGCCACGCTGTGCCGCGCACAGTCGGCGGCTACTGGCGGCAGCACACTCGCTGGGCCAGGGGCTTTAACGAGGTCGCCGCCGAGCAGGCCCCGCCGACTCTGCTGGATTCCCGGCCGCCCCCTCTGTTGCGCCTGGAGCTGCTGCTCTTTTCCCTGGGCTACCTGGACCGGGTGGCGTTGTTGCTGGGCGGAGTGCTGGCCCTCCTCGCCCCCCAACGTGGGCTGCTCCGGCCGGCGTTGCTCCTTCACCTGCTTACCCCCCTGGTCCAGGTCCTGGTGGCTTTGCGGCTGGCCGGCGCACCGCCCGCCTTGTGGCTACGCCTGGGCTGGCTGCCTCTCTTTTTCCTTCTAGACCTGGCAATGGCCGTGGCCGGACTGCTCAATACCTGGCGCCGTCCCCGGCCGGCCTGGGAAGAACGGCAGACCCACTCTTGAGGTTCGTACCTGCGTATTGCGCAAAATCGCAAAACGAATATACTGTTGAGCCAAAGATGGGGTCATTCCCGTTTTAGTCAAAGGGAGGCGCGCTACGCTAACAAGTTCCCTTTAAACCAAGAAGGAGAGATGCTATGTACGAGAAGCCCGAAATCACCAAGCACGAAGAACTGACCCAGGTCACCTTCAGCTCTCACTAAGCAGCCAGGTCATTTCACTTCAGGAGGGTACACCGTGTACGAGAAGCCTGAAATCACCAAGCACGAAGAGCTGACCCAAGTCACCTTTAGCTCTCACTAAGTTTAGCGTGGCGTCAGCCACAACAGACTTGTTGTTGAATCAAAAAGGTCGGTGCAAAACGGCCTGACTTTTGTAGCGTGCCTCCTTTTGTTATTGAATGAGTTCCGCCGTTACGACCACACAATTGATTCTCAACGCACTTCATCCCAATCAGACTCCCAGCAACTGGGAGTCTGATTGCGTTCAAGCCCAGGTACAGTGGGATGACCTGGTGGTCCGGGCCATCGTCTTTGGCCTGGCGCCACAGTTACAACAGCGGCTGGCCGGTTGGGGCCTGGAGCTACCGGCGCGGGCGGCCGTCAAGCTCAAGGTCACCTACCAGGCCCAGGCCCAGCGCAATGCCGCCATCTACGCCCAGTTGGGCGAAGTGCTGGAAGCCTGCGCCGCCCGCCAGTTGCAGCCGATTGCCCTGAAGGGGGTCCACCTGGCCGCCTGTTACTACCCGGACCCGGCGTTGCGGCCGATGAACGACATTGACCTGCTCTTTACGCCGGCCGAGCTGCCGGCGGCCGAGCAACTGCTGGCAGATCTGGGCTACAGCGGCAAGCACAAATCGGCCGACTTTGGCCCCGGCGTCACCAAGCATACCAGCACTTTCCGCCGCACCGGCGAAGAGGCCGCCACGTCCAATCCCTACCTTTCGGCCGCGGCCGGCCGGACTGTCGAGCCGCACACCTCCCTGGAAGAGTCGTGGTTTGGCCTGAAGGTAGACGTGACGCCCGGCGTTCGCGAACGCTCGGTAACGGTGGCGCTTGGCGGGCAGCCCGGCCGGGTCCTGGCCGTGGAGGATTTGCTGCTGCACCTGTGCGTCCATTTCTGCTTCCACCTGATTATGGGCGCGCCGTCCATAGTCCAACTGGCCGACTTGCTGGCCGTGACCCGGCTCGACGCGTCGGGCGCTCGTCTAGAGTGGCCGCTGTTCGTGAACCGGGCCATTGAGCAACGCGCCGCCCCTTACGCCCTGGCGGCTCTCAGCCTGGCCCATAAGCTGCTTCAGGCCCCTGTTCCAGCCGAGGTGACCCAGGCGCTGGCCCAGGCCACGCCCGCGAGCCTGCGCCGCCGCATCGAGCGCCTGGACCTGGCCACTATTTTGCAGCGCACCCAGCAGAAGCCGCTGACGACCGTCGGCCGGCGACTCTGGCGCGGTCTGAGCGACCGGGCCGAGACGGCGCGCTGGGCCACCGACTGGCGCGGCCGCTGGCAGGTCTGGCGTACCGCGTTGGACGCCGGCCGGACCGACACCGGCCGCCTGCTCCTCAAGCGCCTGACCATGAGTCGCCAATGAGTGGGCAAGGATGCAAGGATGCAAGTGGGCAAGTTTGCGAGTTTGCGAGTAGGTAAGTTACTTGCAGACTCACTCAGTCCTCGTTACTTTTGATATGAAACTATCCAATCTCCTCGCTCTCTCGCTAACCACGGCCGGCGCTCTGGCGGCCGGTCGCGTCCTGTCCCGCCGCCAGCAGTGGGAACGGCGCAATAACCGCGTCGCTATTTGTGTGGATTACGACGACGCCCAGGCAGCCGCCATCCGGGCCGGCCTCTCTTTTGACGAGATGCTGGCTCGAATAGCCAGCCACGGCGCAACCCACGTTTCTCTGCCGGAGCTGGCGCTCGACCGGCTGATCGCCCTGGGACGGCTGGCCCCGCGCGCCCCGATCCAGCCCCGCGCCGGCTCGCCGGCCGTTGGCCATTGGAATTATCTCTATGGCCCGGCTGCTTTGCTGGCATCTCTCGGCGACGAACTCAACGCCCGCCTGCCTTACACCCAGGCCGACGTGCAGGAGGAGACGCTGGTTTTCGCCGGCAACCTGCCTACGATTGGCGAAATTGGCCTGGGTTTTGAAACGGAGGTGGCCGGCCAGATTGCCCGGCACGGTCTGGGGGTCGTCCCCCGGCCGGTGAGCTATGCCTGGCCGGAAAAAGCGTTGCTGGAGCGCACACTGGCCCAGGCTGCCCAATTGGGCCACCTGGTGGCTTTTGCCGGGGAGATGATCCTGGGCCACGAAATGCACCTGGACGAAACGCTGGCGGCCATGGCCGAATACGACTTATCGCTGGTCTATTTTGCCGAGTCACGCCACCAGAAGGGGGACTGGTTTATTGCCAAACGGCGCGCTCCGCACGTCGTTCTGGCCCATCGGCTCTCACCCCAAGAGATGGTCCCCCTGGATTTCCACGCCGCGGCCCACAACTGGGCTCACCTGGCCCGTGAGCGGGGTATCCGCTTTTGTTATGTCAATTTCTTCCGCGTTCTGCACGCCACCGAGCCGTTGGAAGGGCTGCATTATCTGGAACACCTGCGCCAGGCGCTGGAACGGGCCGGCTTTGTCGCCAGCGCCGATCCCCACCCGCCGACCCCCATTCCGGCCCCGGCCCCGGTCGAGCTGGCCCTGGCCGGCCTCGTCCCGGCCGGGCTGGCCGGCGCGGCCGTCACCCGCTTGCTTGGCTTACCGGAGGTGGCTGCTGTGCCGTTGGTAGCCGCTGGGGCGGCCGGCGCGGTCGCCCTCCCCTTCGTTGAAAAGCGCCGCAACCAGATCGTGGCCCGGCGCCACGACCATGACCATCACGACCATACCCACCCCCATAATCATGACCACCCGCATGGTCATGACCACCCGCATGGTCATGACCATGACCATGACCATGATCATCCTCATGCTCATGATCACGAACACCATCACCATGATGACGTTCACCATGAGCATAACCACTACGACCATTCCCACGAGCATACTGACCTCCAGGCACTCTACCCGCCTTCGTATGCACCCAAGCTGCTGGCCCTGGCCACGGCGGCGCTGGCCCCGGTAGCCGCGCTGCCCGGGCGAGAAGACGATCCTGTCGAAGGGCTTATTCAGGCTACGCTCTACCCGGCCGCGGCGGCGGCCGCCCTGGCAGCGGCCACAGCCGGGCCGGAGTACCACCTGCGCATCGAGGAATATCGCGGTTTCAACCTGGACTGGCTGCTGCCGTTGGCCTCGGCCGCCCTGACCCTGCCGCGCCGCAGTTGGCAGGTTGCCACCCTGGCCGCTTTGGCCGGGACCTGGCTGGCGGCCTATCGCCAGCGGCTGGACCCACTGGCCCGGGTGGACCCCGGCCACGCCTTGGGCCACACCCATCACATCTCGGCCGCCCAGCGGTTGGTGGGCGACGCCATCATCGCCCTTGGCCCCCAGCCGGCGCGCAAGTGGGCCGGCCTGGGCCCGGCCGGAAACGCCCTCAGCCTGGCCCTGGCCCGGCGCGGCCGGCCGGAATGGGCGGCTGCAGCCGCCCTGGCCGGGGCAGTGGGCAACGCCCTGGGGTTGGTTGGTTTCCGCCGGCCGGAACGGGCCCTGCAGGTGACGGCCCAGGAGGCGCTGCCCAGCTTCGGCGCCGGGGCAGCCCTGGGGCTGCTGGCGCTCATCGGGCTGGACGATGGGTAAGGGGCAACCGGCCGCCTGGCCAGGCCTGGACGATTTTGTTCACGTTCCGGCCGGCCCCTTCATTTATGGCCCGGAGGAATGTTACGAGCGGTTGGAAAAGTGCCCACCGCTCCGGCCGCGCCAGACAATGGAGCTGCCGGAGTTCTGGCTCGGCCGGGCCCCCATTACCTATCGCCAGTGGCGAGAGTTCCTGGAAGCAACCGGCCATTGTTGGGTGGGGCAGTGGTACCGGGTGGTCGGCGGCTGGCGGGGGGCCTTTCTCAGGGCCTACACCCCCACCTCTACCTATCCCGACGGCCACGACGACCTGCCCGTCGTGGACGTTACCCAGCAGGACGCTTACGCCTATTGCGCCTGGTTGTCGGAGCGGCTGGACCGGCCCTGTACTCTGCCCAGCGAATTTCAGTGGGAAAAAGCCGCCCGGGGGAGCGACGGCCGTCTTTACCCCTGGGGCAATACCCCGCCCCGGCCGGAGATCCAGTGGCAGAAAAAATTCCCTGTTGGCCTGGAAAGCTACCTCTTTAGCCTCCTGGTCCGGCCGCGGCGCGAATGGGCCCGCGCCGGCTGGTACTGGCGCAATGGCTACCCCTGGCCGGTAGGCGCGGTCTCCCAAAACGTCTCCCCCTATGGCTGCCTGGACATGAGCGGCAACATCTGGGAATGGACTTCCAGCCTCTACAATTCCGACCTGCCCGGCTTTCACGTGGTCAAAGGCGGCTCCTGGGGGTACAGTATTCACCATACGAAGGGCAACGTGCGTAGCGCCTGCAGTGTGACGATCCCTAGTGTAGATTATCACGCCCAAGGCACCGGTTTCCGTGTGCTTTACGAAAGTCTATGAAGATCACCGAAAAGTACGCCCAGCCGGAAGTGGTCGCTTTCTGGAAGGAGTTCAGCCACCAGGGCTTACAGGCCTGCGAGGCTGAGATGCTGGCCCGCTACGCGCCGCCGCCGGCCCGGGTGCTGGACCTGGGCTGCGGCAGCGGCCGGGCCGGCCTGGCCCTGGCCTCCCAGGGGTACGACGTTCACGGCCTGGACATTACCTGGGAAATGGTCTGGGCAGCGCGAGAAACATATACCACCGCTGGTCTGAAACTGCCGCTGGTGCAAGGCGACATTCAAGCTATCCCCTGCGCCCCGGCCAGCTTCGACGTGGCCCTCATTTTGATTGCCGCCTTGCAACACATCCCCGGCCGCAAGGCCCGCCAGCGCGTCTTCGCCAACATCGGCCGGGTGCTGCGGCCGGGCGGGGCGCTCATCCTGGCCCTGGACAACGTGGCTCCGGCGCTGACCTGTTACGCCTGGTGGGGCTGGCAGCGGCTGCGTTCCCCAAGCCCTCAGCCGGCGGCCAGCCAGGCGACCAATGGCGCGACGCCGGCCGACGCGCTGCTGGGCTCGCACCGCCAGGGGTTGAGTAGTTTAGGCTGGCATGCCCGCGGCCTGGCCCGCACCCTGCGCTGGCGCACCTGGACCAGCCTGCTGGACCTGGGCCGCCGGGCCGGAGTGTGGCCAGGAGAGGTTGGCGACACGGCTATTAACCAGGTCAGCCTGCAGGCCACCCAGGGTCGTGTTTTTTATCATTTCTACCAGTATAATGAGCTTGTCGCCGACGCGGCCGTAGGAGGATTGCGCTTAATCGGCTATCATTCCGGGCGCGAACTGACCGAGGGCAAGGAATTTGCCCCGCGCGTGCGGCAACTGGATAAACAGGTCTTATACGCTTTTCACCGCAAATGAAGGCAAGGGAAATAACTGTGGCAACCGTCGTTCCGCTGCAATCCAAGATTCAGCCTCGCCAGACCATCAGCCTGGACGAATTCTTTGCCCTACCCGAAGGCCCCCCCTACTACGAATTTGAAGATGGAGAACTGATCCTGATGTCGCGCACCCACAGCCGTCACCAAAAAGTCGCCCTGCGCCTGGGCTCGGCGCTAGATGCCCACGTGACCAGCCAGGGCTTGGGAGCAGTGTGGCCAGAAATTGAGGTGCATCTACCGGCGGAAAGGCGAGTGTATGCGCCCGACTTAGTCTTTCTGGCCGTCGAGCACCTGGATCACCACAATGAAGAAGACGGCCGGATTCATGGCGTGCCAGACCTGGTGGTCGAAATTCTTTCTCCATCCACCGAAAGCCGCGACCGCACCAGGAAGTTGACGAGCTATCAGCGGGCCGGCGTCTCCTGGTATTGGCTTGTGCGCCCGGACGACCTGGGAGTTGAAGAGTACCGGTTGACGCCTGAAGGATACTTATTGGCTCAGACAATTACCGCCGGCCAGCCGTTTACGCCTGGCCTGTTTCCCAATCTGACGCTGGAGCTGGCCGCCCTGATGGGCGAAAATGTTGGCCCTGTCACCGAAGAGTAAGCATCAGCAACGCCTGAGGAGAGGATAACCAATGTCTGTTAACGGCCCAACCATTGCCATGAGTGACCTGAGCGTTCGATCTGCGCCCCTTTCCCCCGAGCGTACGGACGTAAACCGCAAAATCTTCCTCATCAATTACCGCAACCACCGCGACATGTACCCCCCCTTCGGCATCATGTACGTGGCCGACGCCCTGGAACAGGTCGGCTTTGAGGTCCGGTTGTTCCACGATACAGCCGATAAAGTAGATGACTTTATCCGTCTGGTGGCCGAGGAACGGCCGTTGTTCGTCGGCTTCAGCACCATCACCGGCCCGCAGCTCCAGCCGGTCATTGACGCTTCTCGTCACGTCCGTGCCTTGGGCATTCCGGTCGTCTGGGGCGGCGTCCACGCCACCATCATGCCCCTGGAGGTGCTCAAGGAAGAGTACGTGGACTTCGTCGTCGTCAACGAAGGCGAAGAAACAGCCCAGGACTTTGCCCTGAAGCTGGCCACCGAAGAAAAGCCGGAGTGGTCTACGGTGGCCGGACTGGCCTACAAGCTGCCCGACGGCACGCCGATGTTCCACATGGAGCGGCCGTTCATCCAGGAACTGGACCAGTACCGGCCGCGCTGGGACCTGTTGACGGACGTTGAAGCTTACCTCATTCCCAGCGGCCCCTATCAACGAGCCATGCCGGTTTACATCTCCCGTGGCTGCCCCTTCCGCTGCGGCTTCTGCTACAACGAAGTGGTCATGAAGCGCACCTGGCGGCAGCACTCGGACGAATTCATTCTCAACCAGATCAACTGGCTCAAAGAAAATTACCAGATAGACGCCGTGGACTACGCCGACGATTACCTTTTCGGCCGGATCAAGCCGATGCAGCGGCTGGTCGAAAAGGTGGGTATGCCCTGGAGTGGCCAGGTCCGGGTGCAACTGCTCAAGCCGGAGTTTGTTCAGTGGATGTACGATACCGGCTGCCAGTGGGTCAACATTGGCGCCGAGTCGGGGTCGCAGGCCGTCCTGGATAGCATGTGGAAAGACCAGAAAGATTGGCAAATTGAATGGGGCATTCGCCACCTGGTCGAGTTTGCTCCCAACGTCGAAGCCAACCTGTCCTTTATCATCGGCCTGCCGGGTGAGACAGACGCCGACACGAAGATTACCTTTGACCTGATTGAGCGCCTGTGCGACCTGAGCGATAAGATCCGCTGCTCCGTGTGCGTCTACATGCCCTATCCCGGCACGCCGCTGTGGCCCAAGGCCCTGGAACAGGGCTACGTGCCGCCGCCCAACCAGGAAGGGTGGTGTGGATTTGACCTGAACCGGGGCAACACGCCGTGGATGGACGACGCCGAAGCCCAGGTCATGAGCGAGGTCAACGACATCCTCTTCGTCGGCCGGTCCCAGGGCCACTGGTTGCTGGCGCCTTATTACAGGCTGCTGCGCTGGCGCTGGCGCCACCGCTACTTCAAGCATTATTGGGAAGGCGCCCTCAAACGGGCCGCCATCAACTCGCCGCTGCGGCCGCTCCTGGCCTGGCTCACCCGCCGGCTGGTCAAATTCAACCCTATCACCCATAAGGGCACCATTTCCGAAGGGGCCGAATTGCTGGGGTTGGAGGCTTAGGAGAGATTAGAGATTAGAGAGTGGAGATTGGCAACGGACCGTTGCCAATCTCCACTCTCTTTTAAACTTAGCCGCCCCAGAAACCGGGCCCGGCCTTCAGGTTAGTCTTGACCTTCATTGTTTCTTTCTCCTTGTTAATGGGTGATACCAACTATCTAATCCCCATTGTACGGAGCGACCGCTAAAAAAACGCTAAATAAAAATATGGCGCTTCACCTACCGCAAGACGATGGGCAGGTAAAGGGTGTACCCGGCCGGTTGAGCCGGCGGGAGTAAGAGGGTCATATTGGCCCGGCCGTTGGTTGGTATCGGCCCGCTCAGGGATTCGCCGGACAGGTCAAAGAGTTCGACCGAATTATCGTCCAGGACAACCAGGCAATCTTCCAGGGCGACGGCCCCGGCCATGCCATCGGTGGGAATGACGGGGCCTTGTTGGTTGCCGTCCCAGTCGTAAATGCGGACAGAGTTGCCGTCAATGACCGCCAACCGGCTGGCGCTGTACAGCACGCCGGCCCGGCCGTCGGTAGGAACGTGGCGGATCAGGTTGCCGTCCCGGTCGTAGATTTCCACTGAGTCGTCGTCAATGACGATAATGCGGTCGCCGTCTACGATGACCGTCGCCCGGCCGTCGGTAGGAACGTGGCGGACCAGGTTGCCGTCCCGGTCATAAATCTCCACCGAGTCATCGTCAATGATGATGATCCGGTCGCCATCTACCAACACCGTCGCCCGGCCGTCGGTGGGAACGTGGCGGACCAGGTTGCCGTTGCGGTCGTAAATCTCCACCGAGTCGTCGTCAATAATGATAATCCGGTCGCCGTCTACGATGACAGTGGCCCGGCCGTCGGTGAGGATGGTTGGACCGCGCTGGACGCCGTCCGGCCCGTAGAGGCGCACGCAATTGTTGTCCACGATAATGATGGTATCGCCGCTGCCCAACACTGTCGCCGGGCCGGTTGTGGCGATGTCGCTCCCCTGTTGCTGCCCGAAGGCGTCGAAGAGACGGGCCCGGCCAGCGTCCAGGACGACCACCCGTTTCTCGCCCAACAAATCCAGCTCAATGACCGGGTAGGCGTAGTCGCTGGTGGAAACGGCCAGATGAACGTCCAGGCCGAAATCGGTGTTGTCGGCCGTCAAGAGCTGGCCGCTCAGGTCCGGTTCCAGGATGACAATTTGCTGCCCGTCGTAGGTGGCGGCCACGTTCTGGCTGAGCAATTGGGCAAACAACTGCTGCATAATCAGGGGGACCGGCATACTGGGGGAAGTGGGCACCATGGCCACAGCCGTGGGCAGGACCAGGCTAATGGAGCCACCTTCGGGCAACCCCTCCAGGGAGAAGCGGCCGCTTACCGACTCGGCGCTGTCCACCTTGACGCTGATGGTCTCGACCGTCGTATCCTGTTGCAGGTCTACGTCGGTAATCTTGTTGCCGTCTTCCGGCTCGAGGTTCACCTCGTTGGAGAAGCTGCCGGCCGAGAAGCAATCGGGGTCGGCGTCGTCAATGGCCTGTTCGATTTTGTCGGCCTTTTCCGCAGCGTCGTCGGCGGCCAGAATGGCCACCGAGACCTGCACTTTTTCGACGGAGCCGTTGGCCCGTTTGCAATGAATTTCAAGCTTGACGACGCCGTCCTTTTGCGGGTCGCCAACTTTAATCAGGCCGTCGCCCTCGCCAGCGGCGACGGGCAGGGCGGCGAACACGACCAGCAGGCAAAGCAGGAGGACGATGGCCGGCCGGAAGCGGGAAAGGGAAAAGATAGACATGGTTTTGCTCCTTTCGTCTAACAATCGATGAGGATAACTGTTCCATCTTTATAAAAGACGAAGAGACCCGGCTAACCTTTCCTGGGCAGAAGTCCACTATTCCAGGGTATCAGATGAAAGTCGTTGAGTAATCGTCTTTGAATCGCCTGCTGACTGACTATACGCGGCTCCCAATTTCTATTATGATGAGAGCAGTAACGTTGCAGTTTTCATACTCACCAGGAAGAAGCGCAAACATCGTCAGAGGGAAGGTCAGAATGATCCGAGCACGTCTCTTCAAATTGACACTTATCTTATTATTTGTCCTGGTGGCCTGCCGGCGAGAAGAGCCAACGCCAACGCCGGGAGTAACGGTCACCCCTACTGCTACAGCCCAGACAGTAACAACACCGCCCGGCCAGGACCTGCCCCTGATCGGCGATCCCCAGGCGCTGCCCCGGCCGAAAGTCATCGGCCGCAGCCCAACCGCCGGCGAAGAGCTGGCCGTTGACGGGGCCATCGAAATCTACTTCGACCAGCCAATGGACACGGAACGAACAACGGCCGCCTGGCAGGTGTTTGACGAGGCGGGGCAGGTGGTTGCGGGCGACATTAGCTTCCCGCAGCCGCGCATCCTGCGCTTTAAGCCGGACCGGCCGTTACAGGCCAATGCCGTTTACCACGCCGAAATTGAGGCCAGCGCCGCCAGCACGGCCGGCGAAAGCTTGCTGGAAGGGCTGAACCTGACCTTCAACACCATCAGCGACCTGGCCGTCAGTCAGACCTCGCCGGCCGACGAGGCCAGCGACGTGGCCATTGATTCCACGATTACCGTCATCTTCAACCGGCCGGTGGTTCCGCTGCTCATCGCCGAGGAGCAGGTAGATTTGCCCAATCCATTGGCCGTGACACCGGCTATTGAAGGGCAGGGGGAATGGGTCAATACCTCGGTGTATGTTTTCCGGCCGGCGGCCGTTCTGCAAGGGAAGACGACCTATACGGTGCGGGTTCTGGCCGACGTCGTTAACGAGGCCAGCGCCAGCGGGTCAAGCCTGGCCGGGGATGAGACGTGGTCTTTCACCACGGCGGCGCCGACCTACCGCCAGTTTGACCTGGTTGGCGTGACCGTTAACCCGCCGGCGAACAGTACCGATTTGCGCCCTGACCAGGCTTACCGCATCTATTTTGACCAGCCGATGGATCGGGCCAGCACGGAAGCGGCCGTGACGCTCCGGCCGGTGAGCGATGGTGGGCCGGTTGGCCTGGCTTTGGCCTGGGACGACCCGGATCAGCCCATGACCCTGACCTTTACCCCCACCCAACTGCTGGAGCTTGATACCCATTACGAACTGACCCTGGCCACCTCGGCCCAGGCAGCCAGCGGCGGCAGCCTGGGCCGAGGGTTCACCTGGCGCGCTCGCACTATCCCCTTCCCGGCGATTCGCAGTGCTCGTTATCAATACGGCGCTTTCTACATCGAGTTTGCCGGGCCGATGGCCTTCAGCAGCCTCAAAGACAGGGTTCAATTTGAGCCGGCTATCGAGCAAGAAAATGGTAGTTACTACGATGAATACGGCCACTCATTGAGCTTCTACGGCTTTACACCCTCCACCGACTACACCGTTCGCATTTTGCCGGGCATGCGCGATCCCTATGGCAACGAAATTAGCGGGGTGTATACGACCACCTTTAACACCCCGGCGGCCTCACCCTATGCCCAGTTTGGCTTTCCCTATAGGCTGGTCCTGTTACGCCAGGGCGGCGCCACCGACCTGTACGTCACCCACCGCAACGTGGACCGCCTGGATGTTGCTCTCTACCAACTGGCGCCGTCAGCCATGACCGACCTGTTATTCGGCCCCCTCAACTACTGCAGCTATACCCCCAGCGAACAGCTCTGGCAGGCCAGCCGCGCGGTAACGCTGCCGGAAAATGAGGTCGGCTATGCCCGCTTTGGCCTGGCCGAAGAGGGCGCTCCGCCGGCACCGGGGTTGTACTTCATCACCCTGGATTCGCCGCAACTGCCTAACGGCGGCGATTGTACGCGCGATCAGGGCAGCATCCTGGCCCTGGTGAATGCCAACGTCACCTTGAAAACGACGACGACCGAGGCGATGGTCTGGGTCACCGATCTAGAAACAGGGCTGCCATTGGCCGGCGTGCCGGTGACGCTGTACACAGAGTCGCTGGCAGAGGTAGTTAGCGGCGTCACCGACGAAGATGGCCTGGTTTACTGGGACGACTTGAGCCTGGCCCCGGACTACGAAGGGCAATACCTGGCCCTGACCGGGGAGGGCGACGTTTTCGGCCTGGCCGTCAGCACCTGGAGCGGCGCCGTCTTCCCCTATAACTTCGGGATTATGTATGACCCGTACATCGTGCCCGGCCAGCCAACGGTCTACGTGTACACCGATCGGCCGCTTTATCGCCCCGGCCAACCGGTCTCTTTCAAAGGCATCGTCCGCTTGAATGATGACCTGGTCTTCAGCCTGCCGGAATATAGTTCGGTGCAAGTCACGATTTCCTCTTTCGACGAGATTATCTTTGCTGAGGAACTGCCCCTGTCGCCTTATGGCTCCTTTGAAGGGCAACTCTTACTGGACGCGGAAGCGACGTTGGGTGATTACACCATCGAAGTGCGGCGGGGAGAGGAGGGCATCGGCTACGGCGCTTTTGACGTGGCCGAGTATCGCAAGCCGACCTTCCAGGTGGCCGTCTCGGCCGATGAGGAGAACGTGCTGGCCGGGGAAACGATCGAAGCCACCGTCGAGGCCACCTACTTTGCCGGCGGGGCCGTGGCCAACGCTGACGTGTCCTGGTATGTCCAGGCTTCGCCCTTTATATTCCGGCCGGGCGGCAACTTGAACCGCTTTAGCTTTAGCAATCTTGACCAGGATACCGGCTATTACTTCTACGACGATTTTCGCTACCAACCGATCGAGATCATCGCCGAAGGGGTGGGCGTTACCGACGGCCAGGGCAGGTTCTCGGTCGAGATTCCCACTGACCTGCTGGCCGAAAACCAGGGTCAAGAGTTGACGATTGAAGCCAGTATCACCGACGGGGCCGGCAACCTGGTCAGCAGCCGGACGACCGTCGTCGTTCACCCGGCGGAACTCTACGCCGGCATTCGCCCATCGGCGCGGGTCAGCACCGTTGACGACCCGGTTATCCTGGAGGTGGCCCTGGTGGACTGGGCGGCCGAACCGGTGGCCGGTGGGAGCGTCACCGTCGAGCTTTTTGAGCGGCGCTGGTCGAGCGTGCAAGAAGAAGATGCCCGCGGGCAGCTTGTCTGGCGCAGCGAAGTGGAAGAGATCCCGGTGGGCACTGTTGAGGCAGTGCCGCTGGATAGCCGGGGGCGGGGGTCGGTCGAGTTCACCGTGCCCGATGGCGGCGTCTATAAGGCGCTGGTCTCGGTTCAAGACGAGGCCGGCAATATGAACCTGGCGGCGACCTATTTCTGGGTTTCAGGCCGCGACTTCATCCCCTGGCGGCGCAGCAGCGACAACAACTTCGAGCTGATTGCCGACAGCGACAACTACCGGCCGGGCGATACGGCCGAACTGCTCATCGCCTCCCCCTTCCAGGGCGAGGCCACGGCCCTGGTGACAGTCGAGCGCGGCCACATCAAGCAGCGCGATGTCGTCCGCTTAACCACCAACAGCACCATCTACCGGCTGCCCATTACCGGGGACATGGCCCCCAACGTCGTCGTCTCGGTGCTAATCGTCAAAGGCAGCGATGAGTTCAATCCTATCCCTGACTTCAAAGTGGGCATGGTGCAATTCGGCGTTGACCGCGAAGAACAGGAACTGACGGTGACCATCACGCCCGACAAAACCAGCGTCGGGCCAGGCGACACGGTTGAATATACGGTCCAGGTGACCGACTATAGCGGCGCGCCGGTGGAGGCCGAGCTGTCCCTGGCCCTGGCCGACCTGGCCGCGCTGTCGTTGAGCGCCCGTAAAGAGCAGCCAATCCTGGACCATTTCTACAGCGAACGGTTCCTGAGCGTCAGCACTGCCCTGCTGCTCAACCGGCTCATTGATTTCTTTAACCAGGAGATACCACCGGTTGATAATGCGGGCGGGGGCGGCGGCAAGGGTGGCTTCATCGAAGTTGGCGTCGAACGGATCCGCCAGAACTTCCCTGACACCGCCTACTGGGAAGGGCAGTTGCAGACCGGCGCCAGCGGCCGGGCGACAGTGTCCATCACCCTGCCCGATAACCTGACGACCTGGCGGATGGACGTCCGGGCGGTGACCCTGGATACCAAAGTGGGCCAGGCGACGGTGGACATTGTCTCGACGAAACCGCTGCGCGTGCAGCCGCAAACGCCACGCTTCTTTATTGTCGGCGACCAGGTTCAATTGGGAACGCTGCTGGTCAACACGACCGGCGAGCCGATCGAGGCCACGGCCACCCTTTCGGCCGAGGGAGCGACGCTGTTAGATTCGGCCGTTCAAGAGGTCACCATTCCGGCCAACGGCGAAGCGTTCGTCACCTGGGATGCGACGATCACCGACCTGGAGCGGGTTGACCTGATCTTCCAGGTCGAAGGCGGCGGCTATGCTGACGCCAGCACCCCGCCCCTGGCGACGCTGCCCGATGGCGGCCTGCCGGTCTACCGCTACGAAGTCAGCGAGGTGGTTGGCACGTCCGGCCAACTGGCCGAGGCCGGGGCGGTAGTCGAGTCTATCGGCCTGCCCGTCTTCCCGGAATGGGAGATCAGCCAGGCGGAGGTGACCGTCTCTGTTGCGCCGTCGCTGGCGGCGGCCATGACCGACGGCTTGAACTACCTGGAGCATTTCCCCTACGAATGCACCGAGCAGACGATTTCCCGTTTTCTGCCCAACGTGTTGACCACCCGGGCCTTGCGGGAAGCGGGAGTGAGTGACCCGGCGTTGGAAGTCAATCTGCAGCAGCAGGTGGAGATTGCCTTGCAGCGTCTCTACAGCCGGCAGCGGAGCGATGGCGGCTGGCCCTGGTGGGACCAGGGGCGGTCTGATCCTATCGTCTCTGCATACGTGTTGCTGGGACTGGTGGAGGCGCGAGACGCCGGCTACGCCGTCAGTGCGGGGGTCATTAGCGCCGGCCGGGGCTACCTGCAAGGCAACTGGCGCGGCGCCGGTCTGGAAGCGGGACGGGCCCGGTATAACCGCCAGGCCTTCTTGCTCTACGTCCTGGCCCGCTCTGGGGCAACACGCGCCGCGGGCCTGGAGGAACTCTATGACGTCCGCAACTCGCTGGACATTTACGGCCGGGCCTTTCTGGCCCAGGCCATTTACCTGATGGACGAGGGCGATCCGCGCCTGGAGACGCTGGCGGCCGATTTCACCAGCCAGGCGATTGTGTCGGCCACCGGGACCCACTGGGAAGAAGAGTCACCCGATTACTGGAACTGGAACACTGATACGCGGACGACGGCCATTGTCCTGGCGGCAATGGCCAGGATTCAGCCGGACAACCCGTTGGTGGCCAATGCCACCCGCTGGCTCATGGCCCACCGCACCGACGGCCGCTGGCAGGGAACCCAGGAAACGGCCTGGGTGCTGATGGGGCTGACCGAGTTTATGGTGGCTTCCGGCGAATTAGAGGCTGACTACGCTTATGAGATTGCCCTGAATGGTGACCTCATCGGCAGCGGCGAAGCCAATGCTGAGACGTTACGGGAAACGTTGACCCTTCAGGTGGACGTGGCCGATCTGTTCACCGATGAGTTGAACCGGCTGGCTATCGGCCGCAGTGAGGGAGGCGGCAATCTGTACTACACCGCTCACCTGGAGGCGGCCATCCCGGTGGCGGAGGTCCAGGCGCTGAACCGGGGCATCATCATTTCTCGCCGCTACTTCCGGGCTGATGACCCGGACACCTCTATCACTCAGGTCGCCCAGGGTGAGACCTTCCTGGCCCGCCTGACTATCGTCGCCCCTAATACCTTGCACTACGTGATGGTTGAGGATTACCTGCCGGCCGGGCTGGAGGCGGTGGACACTTCGCTAAGGACGAGTGAGCAGGTCGGTGCGCCCGGCAGCTATGACTGGAACCGTTACTTATATGAAGGTTGGGGCTGGTGGGTCTTTGACCATGTCGAGCTAAGGGATGAAAAGGTGGCCCTCTCGGCAAGCCTCATTCCGGCCGGGACTTACGAGTACGTTTACCTGGTCCGGGCAGCCATTCCCGGCCAGTACCAGGTTATTCCACCCACGGCCTGGGAGTTGTATTTCCCCGAGGTTTACGGCCGTGGCGAAGGGGCGTTGTTTATCGTGGAGTGAGAGATTGGAGATTAGAGATCGGAGATTGCTTTAATCTCAGTAGATCCATAATCTGCTCGTCGGGGATTGACAACTCCCCGGCTTTAACCCGGATTTGTCAATCCGGGCTGAGCAAAATTGGATCTACTGAATCTCCAATCTCCAATCTCTGGTTAACTTGATGGCTAGGCGTTTTATCCATTCGCTCGGAATACTGTTGCTTATCTGCGCGGGTGCGCTCGCTCTCTATATGCGGGCGATCCTGGCCGATTTACCTGATCCGGCCGATCTGGCCGCCGGTGGCCAGATGCCGAGCGTCCGTATTGAGTCGCGGGATGGGCAATTGTTGTATGAAGCTATTGATGCCGAAAGCGGCCGCCAGGCGATCTTGCCGCTGGAGAGGATCCCGCTGGCTTTGCAACAGGCGACCATCGCCACCGAAGACCGCCACTTTTACGAGAATGAAGGGGTGGATGCGCCGGGCATTCTCCGCGCCCTGTGGATCAATGTGCGCGGCGGGGAGGTACTGGCCGGCGGCAGCACCATTACCCAGCAGGTGACCCGCAACCTGCTGCTGGCCGAGGAAAGCGACCAGCGAACCATACGCCGCAAGCTGCGGGAAAGCTGGCTGGCCTGGCAGATCAGCCGGCGTTACGGGAAAGAAGAGATTCTGGCCCTCTACCTCAACCACAGCTATTACGGGGCGATGGCCTATGGCGTTGAAGCAGCGGCCCAGACCTACTTCGGCAAAGCGGCCAGGGAATTGACCCTGGCCGAAAGCGCCCTCATTGCCGGCCTGCCCCAGGCGCCAGGGGCCTACAACCCCTTTCTGGACGCTGAAGCGGCTGAAGCGCGGCAAGCGGTGGTTCTGGGGTTGATGTTGAAAGCCGGGTTTATCTCCCAGGAGGATCATGACCTGGCGCTGCACGAGCCGCTGTTCTATGCCGCTACCCCTTACCCTGTCCATGCCCCCCACTTCGTCATGATGGTCCAGCAGCAGGTGGATACTCTGTTTACCCCGGCCGAAATTAAAGCCTATGGCGGCCTGACGGTGCGGACCACTCTGGATTTCAACTGGCAGCAGCAGGCCGAAGCCATCGTTACCAGGCAACTGGAGCGGTTGAACCGGCCGCCGGAAGGAGGGGCCGGCCACAACGTCCATAACAGCGCCCTGGTGGCCATTGACCCCCACAACGGGGCTATTCGCGCCCTGGTCGGGAACCACGATTACTTCGACGCCGCCAACGCCGGGGCGGTCAATATGGCCCTGGCCCCGCGCCAGCCCGGTTCGGCTATTAAGCCGCTGATTTACGCGGCCGCGCTGTCGCCCGGCCTGGCAGGCGGCGCACCCTGGACGGCGGCGACGATGATTCCCGACGTGCGCACGGTCTTTCCCACGGCCGAAGAACATCCTTACGTGCCGGTCAACTTTACGCGGGACGAGAATGGGCCGGTCCTGGTGCGGGAAGCCTTAGGCTCGTCGTTGAATATACCGGCCGTCGTTGCCCTGCACACCATTGGCCTGAAAACGGGCCTCGATTTTGCCGCCCAAATGGGCATCCACGACCTGGGCGATCCTCAGAATTACGGCCTCTCCTTTGCCCTGGGTGGGGGTTCCCTATCGCTGCTGGATTTAACCTCGGCCTTTGGCGTTTTTGCTAATGGCGGTTTGCGGCTGGAGCCGGTGTTTATTGAGGAGATTGTGGCCGCCGACGGTCGTCAATTGTACGTGGCCGGGCCGCCGTCACCGGTGCGGGTGCTGGACGAGCGGGTCGCCTGGCTCATCTCCGATATTCTCAGCGACAACCAGGCCCGCACGCCGGCTTTTGGCACAAACAGTGTGCTGCGAATTGACCGGACGGCAGCCGTTAAGACGGGGACGACCAACAACTTCCACGACATCTGGACCGTCGGTTATACGCCGGACCTGGTCGTCGGGGTGTGGGTCGGCAACGCCAACAACGAGGCGATGGTGGCTGTGACCGGCGTCAGTGGGGCCGGCCCCATCTGGCACCAGACCATGCGGGCTTTCCTGGCCGGGGAGCCGGATAAGCCCTTTGTCCAACCGCCAGGGTTGGTGCGGGTGGAAGTCTGCCGCCTGTCGGGCCTTTTGCCCACGGCGGCCTGCCCCTATCGCCACTGGGAATGGTTCCTGGCCGGGACCCAACCGGTGAAGAGTGACACGTTCTTCCGCCAGGTGGAGATTGACCGGCGGACAGGCATGCTGGCGGCCGCAGGTACCAGTCCAGCTTATATTGAAACGCAGGTAGTCCTGGACCTGCCGCCTGAGTTTCATGTCTGGGCCCGGGAGCAGGGGCTGCCGCTGCTGGTTGACCTGGAGCGGGCCAGCCAGGCGTCGCCTACAGAGGAGTTGGGGAGCAGGCTACGCCTCGTCTACCCCGATCCCAACGCCGTCTTTTACCTCTCGACATCCTTGCCACCTGAAGCCCAGCGCATTTTGCTGCAAGTTGTCAGTGGCGAGCATTACCAGGACGTGACTGTGTGGCTGGACGGCCGGCCCCTGGCCGGCTTCAGCCAGCCGCCGTATGAAGTGTGGTGGCAGTTAGAACTAGGAGAGCACCAACTCTACGTCACCGGCCTGGCCGCCAACGGCGAGATGGCGGCCAGCCCAATCACCGTATTTACCGTTCAGGTGACAGTCACTTTTGACCAGAGGTAGCTGTTACTAAAAAGCTGGTTTTCAAGTGACTGTCACCTTTGGAGCACACTCGCCAGGAGTGGCGGAATAGCCGCCACTTCCGGTCCCAGGCGTAGCGTGTAGGCCGGCGCGGCTTCCACCAGCCGGCGCAGGGCGGCCAGGTGGCGGGGAATCAACGGCCGGTCCCATTGTTCCACAGCGTGGGGTAACAGACGGCGGAGCGCTTCCGGCGGGGTGAGGGGCTCCAGGGCGTGGCCGGACCGCGCTTCAATCTGGGGGAAGAAAATGGCCCCGGCCGGCGCTTTGTCCAGCCAGACGCCGGGCCAGAGGCTTTCGGCCGGCACGACAATCTTAGGGCGCCCCTCTTGCCCTGGCGTCGTTGTAGCCAGGTGGGCCGTAGCGGCAAAGCGGGCCAGCGTGTCAGGATAAGCAGCCAGGACACCCGGGTAGCTGAGTACCTCCGCCACCTCGTTGACTACCGGCGAATCGTTCGACAGCAACTGCCAGCCGGCGTCGAGCAAGGCCATGCCGGTCGTCGTCTTGCCGGCCCCAATGCCACCCACCAGAAGGGCGGCCCGGCCGTAGCTGGCGGCGGCGAAGGCGTGAAGGAGAAACAGGCCCCGCCGGCGCAGGTGCGGCGATAGGCCAATGGCGATAATGTCTTCCAGGACGCCGTAGGTGCGCAGGGCGGCCGGCACGATTTGCCCCTCGGTCACGCCCCGGGCCAGGTTCAACTGCAACCGGCCGAAGCGTGGGAAATGGGCCACGGCCGTTTCCCCATCCAGGTAATAAGCTAACAGGTCGCCCTGGCGGAATTGGGGAGCGCCAGACGGCGGCTCCGGCGGTTGGTCTACCAGGTCAAGGTGGTAACACAGGTCTGGGTCGGCCGTGCTGGCCGGCCGGGAGGCAAAAGATTGCCGCCAACTGGCGGCCAGGGTTGCATCATTTGTCGTTCCTTCGATAATTAAGCCGTGAAATTGCCAGCGCATGGCGCCGAGTATAGCTAACGATTGAAATGGCAACGAATTGGCGCGAATTGATAACCTCCCGGAGGTTTGACACTAGAGGCTGGCAGTAGTCACTAACCTCCGGAAGGTTATATCCGATAAACTCTAACACCTATCACCCGAGGAGAGGAGTGGACGCTAACACAGTTCTCAAACGTTCGACCAACACCACCTACGAGGTCGTGGCCGGCGAGGCCATTTTGATTCGCCTGGACACCGGCACGTACTTCTCGCTCAACAAGGTCGGCACCCAGTTCTGGGAGATGCTGGACGGCCAGCAGAGTATTGGCCAGCACGCCGCCACCCTGGCCGCCCAATACGACGTCGAGACCAGCCTGGTGGCGGCCGATCTGCTGGAACTGGCCGGCAAAATGATGACAGACAATCTGGTGGAGGCCGCCTGATGGCCCTGACGACGACGCTACGCCGCGCCTCCCGGCTGCCGGCTGTCCGGCGATTGCGGCCGTTGTGGTGGCCGTTGTTGATCCGGCTGCGCCACCTCTGGCTTTTGCCCGGTTCACTGCCCGGCCTGGCCGGCAATCCCGGCCGGCGGGCCTTGCTCCAGGAAATGCGCGCCTTCGTCCGCCAGTTGCCGGACCGGATGCGCGTCCCTTTGCCGGAGGTGATGGCCCAATTAACGGCCGAAGATAGCCCGGCGCGGCCGGAAAAAGAACAAGAACGAGTTATCCGCGATCTGGCCGACCTGGCCACCCTGCTGGAGCGCCGCTCTCCCCTGGGCGTCTGTCTGCGCCGCTCCCTGACCCGCTACTATTTCCTGCGCCGCGCCGGCCTGCCGGTGGCCGTCCATTTCGGCGCCCGTTTTGTAGATGGCAAGCCCGACCGGGCCATCACCGGACACGCCTGGCTAACCCTGGACGGCAAGGCTTATTACGAGCCAGGCGTTAACTGGCGTGGTTTTACGGTCGTGTTCTCCTTTCCGCCCAACGACGAGGAGACCAGCCATGAGCCGTAATGCTATCCCGCCGGCCGTGGCCAAAATCTCGCCTGACGGCCGGTTGACCCTCCGCCAGAGACGGCGGCTCTTCCTGGAAATGGGGCTGCGTAAACAAAAGGCGGGGACCGGCAGTAGCCTTGAATTTTTAAAGCGGAGAACAGCAATGGTTTCCTGGCCTGACCTGCGTGACCTTTTGCAAGGTGTTCCCTGGGCCATTATTGGCGGCGTGGCCACCCGCGCCTACATGCCGGAGAGAATGACTAGAGATTTAGACATCCTGGTTAGCGAAGCAGACCGGGATGAAGTCATAAACCGGTTGCAGGCGGCCGGTTTTACACGCCAGACCCCGCTTGCCGTGCCGGGCTATCTTTTCCTCTCCCCGGACGGTGTTGAAGTAGACGTTCTTTTTGGCAGCGATCCCTGGCTTGAGGAGGCTCTTAACCGGCCGGGGTCTGATCCGGCCGGCTACCCGGTGTTGGACTTGCCCTATCTGGTGTTGATGAAGCTTAACGCCACCCGCGCCCAGGACTGGGCTGACGTGTCGCGCATGGTCGGCCTGGCCTCGGACCAGGAACTGGATAGGGTCCGCCAGGTCGTCGCTCGCTATAGCCCTGAAGATAGCGAGGATTTGGAGACGCTCATCTATCTCGGCCGGTTAGAGCTTAAAACGCCGCCAGAGGGGGAAGAATAAGCCTGAGGGCAGGTCTTTGCTGAGGCTTCCCCACACCACGTAGTCTTTGTATGTGCGGCATTGTCGGCCTTCTATCTCCTGATGTCCAGCAGGCAACGTTGCAACAGGCCAACGATTTGCTCACCCATCGTGGCCCGGACGACAGTGGTTTCTACCTGGGCAACGGCGTGGGCCTGGGCGCCCGGCGGCTGAGCATCATTGACCTGGCCGGGGGCCACCAGCCTCTCAGCAACGAAGACGGCACGATCTGGATTACCTATAACGGCGAGGTCTACAACGCCCCTGAGCTTCGCCAGCAGCTCCAGGCGGCCGGCCACCACTTCCGCACCACAAGCGATACTGAAGCCATTGTCCACGCCTACGAAGCGTGGGGCGAGGAATGCCTGCCCCGGCTGCGGGGCATGTTTGCTTTTGGGCTGTGGGACGGCCGGCGGCAACGGCTGCTCCTGGCCCGCGACCGCTTTGGTATCAAACCCCTCTATTACGCCCAACTGGGAAGTTGCCTGGCCTTCGCCTCGGAAATCCGGCCGCTCCTGGCCGCCCTGCCTCAATTGCCGCGCCAGGCTAATCTGGAGGCGCTACGCCGGTTGTTTACCCTGGGCTTCATCCCCACGCCATTGACTGCCCTGGCCGGCGTTTGGAAGCTCCCGGCGGCCCATTACCTGGTGGTGGAAAAGGGCCAGGCCACCGTCCGGCCCTACTGGCAGTTGCGCTTTCCGCCGGCCGGGCAGCACCAGGCGATAAGCCTGGAGGAGGCTACAGAGCAGTTCAAAGGCCACCTGAAAGAAGCGGTGGACGCCTGGCGGTTGAGCGACGTGCCGGTGGGTTCCCTGCTCAGTGGAGGAATTGATTCCAGCGCCCTGGCTGCCCTCCTGACCGAATTGAGTGACGGTCCGATTCACACTTTCCACATTGCCTTTCA
Organism: Chloroflexota bacterium; assembly: GCA_022616275.1. GTDB lineage: Bacteria > Chloroflexota > Anaerolineae > Promineifilales > Promineifilaceae. The sequence continues at coordinate 5,974 of JAKEFB010000022.1, read as the reverse complement.
GGCCGCCTCCCACGACGAGTCGGCCGCTGCCCGGCAAACGGCCCAGGCCCTGGGTAGCCGGCACCACGAATTGACCTTTACCCCGGCCGATTTTGACGCCTTGCCCACCGTCGTCCGCCATTTGGAAGAGCCGCAATGCTCGGCGACCAGCGTGCCCATTTATCTGCTCTACCGCGCCTGCCACGAGGCCGGCTTTAAGGTCATCATGACCGGCGAAGGAGCCGACGAGTTACTGGGCGGCTATCACTGGTTTGAAGGCGACCGGCGCGCCCGCTCGTTTTTGCCGTGGCCCCGGCCGCTCCGGACCCTCCTGGCCCGTACGCCGCTGCCGGCTTCGGCCGCCGCCCGGCGCGTCCTGGCCCAGGGCACGGCCGACCCCTGGCAGCGCTTCACCCTCTGGCACCAGGTCGCCACCCCCCAACAACTCTCTACCCTGTTCAGCCAGGAACGAAACGGATCAGATCATTCCCCGCTCCCCCTCTCCGCCTCTCCCCTTCTCCCCCTCTCTCTTCTCCACCCCCTGGACCAATTCCTCTTCCTTGAATCCCAGACCCGGATGGTGGACTTTATCAACTTTGAAGTAGACCGGATGAGTATGGCCAGCTCTGTCGAAGCCCGGCCGCCGTTCCTGGACCACGTGCTGTGGGAATTTTGCGCCCGGTTGCCACCCGGCTGCAAGCTGACTCCCCAGGGCAACAAGTGGCTGCTGCGGCAGGGGTTGCCCGAATCGTTGCCGGCCGCGGTGCGCCGGCGGCCGAAAAAAGGACTGGCCACCCCGCACGCGGCCTGGTGGCGGGCCAAACGGTTGCCGGCCTGGGCCGAGGAAGGCCTGCACCCGGCCGCCCTGGCCGAAACAGCGATTTTTACGCTGGCCGAAGTGGCCCGCCTGCGCCACCTGCACCGCAGCGGCCAGGCCGACGCCAGCCGGCTGCTCATGGGGGTGTTGACGACCCAGCTCTGGCACCAGGAGATGGCGGTCAGCCGGTAAAGCGTGCTCCCCGTGCGCGTCGTCGCTTACAATCTCTGGTTTGGCGGCCGGGACAGGTTGGACGACATTTACGCCGTCCTGGCCCACCTTAACGCCGACTTTATCGGCCTCACCGAAGCGGACGACCCGGACGTGGTCGCCGAATTGGCCCGGCGGCTGGGCCTGGGCCAGGTCTGGGCCAGGGGGAGCGGTGACCGGCACATCGCTGCTTTGACCCGCTTTCCGGTTAGCCACTGGCAGGTCCATAACCGGCGGCCGCTGACCCAGGCGGTGCTGGAAACAACGCTGGACCTGGGCCAGGCTGCTGGCTCCCTGACTATCTACACCGCCCACTTCCTGCCCCTGTTGCTGCTGCCCTTTGAGATCCGCCGCTGGCAGGCGGCCGGCCGGTTGCTGGCCGTCATCCAGGAGCGGCAACCCGGCCGCCACCTGCTCATCGGCGACTTCAACAGCATTGCCCCTGGCGACCGGGTGCTGCAACGGCGCAACCCGGCCCGGATGAGGCGGCTGATGGCCTTGCAATTCGGCCTGATTTTTCGCCTGGCCATCCCCCGGCTGCTCAGGGCCGGCTACGTGGACTGTTTCCGCCACCTGCACCCGGATGACGACGGCTTTACCTGGTGGACGATTAACCCGACCACCCGCTTCGACTATATCCTGGCCCCGGCCAACCTGCTGCCGTCGCTGCGTACCTGCCAGGTAGTGGTGGATGCACCGGATGTTGCCAAGGCTTCTGATCATTTCCCCTTGTTAGCCGCTTTTGACTTTGCTACCGGAAACTAGCGTTTTTACTTGCACTCCGGCTGCATTGATGAACTGTTGTGGGTGCGCTGAACAATGTCCAGTTTTGTCTAATAAATGAGACATTTAAGGTCTTTTTCTATGTTTATGTCAATGTGATGGAGATGAGGGGCATGATATTTTTGACATAAATTATTCAGTAAGATAGGGGAAAACGGATAAATTACTGACCTGAAAACAACTATTTAAACAAACACCTGTGTCATCAAGCAGAATCATGTTTAGAAAGTTACCTTCGGGTCAGTAGGTAGAAAATCGGTGGTGTTTGTCTTTTTGGCTTCGGCTAAGAGGTCCAGAAACAGTTGGAGCAGGGCGGGATGGGGATCGTAGTAGAGGGAGGCGTCTTCGAGGGCCTGGCGGCGGTAGTGGCGGCGTTGGGGGGAAGGGAGCTGACGGTATTGGTGGTAGATGGCAAGTTCTTGCTCGGAGGTGGGCCAGGTGAAGTAGAAGGCGCCAGGGTCGGTGGATTTTTGCCAGACGGCGCAGGCGAGGGCGTCGAGGCAGTCGTGGTAGCCTTCGGCCTGGTAGAGCGGGTCGTGGCTGGCGAGCGCCCAGCGGAGTCGTGGCCAGCGGGCGTCGAGGGCCTGGCGGATGGAGGACCAGGCGTCGTCGTAGAGGAGGTCGTGGAAAAGCAGGCGGCCGGCGGCGTGGCCGGCCAACGAAGCGTTGGCGAGCTGGATGGCGTGGAGGGCGGCTGAGAAGGGCCGGGTGGGGTGTTGGGCGCGGAGGGTGGGGTGTTGGGAGATGAGGTGGTCCAGGAAGGGGAAAAGTTCGTTGGGGCGAGGGGGCAGTTTTTTTTCGAGGCGGTGGACGGCGCGTTCAAGGTTCTTGAGGGACATTTATTTTGGCCTCCAGGGCGGCAATTCGTTCGATAAGTTCTTTTTGCTGGATGAGATCGAGGCCGCGGTGGATGACAAGGCCGGCGGCACGGAGACGGTCGGGGTCGCGGGCGTCTTTGTTGGACATGACTTCGGCGAGGACGGCGACGGCGTCGTCGAGGGCGGCGGCGAGGCGGCGGGCGGCATTGGCGAGGGCGTCGTCGGTGGCGGCGGAGAGGGCGGCGCGAAAGGTGGGGTCGGCCAGCCAGCGGGAGAGGGTGCGGCGGGTGACACCGACGCCGGCAGCGGTTTGGGATTTGGTGCGGCCGGCGAGGAGGCTTTGGATGGCCTGTCGTTGTTTGGGGGAGAGATCGCGTTTGGTAGACATTTTCACCAGAGGTGGCGCGGTCAGGAGACCGGCCACAGCAAAACGGGAAGTAATTTTTGGACGGTTACTAAATGAAACGGCCGGGTATGGGATTAGGGATTTTGCAAATCCTTTGATTTCCATACCCGGCCAGCAAAGTGCGCGAGGCGCGGTCAGTATTCAGGTTGAGTGAATCAGGCTGGTAGGACCTGAACTGTGATACTATAGCTCATTTGTGCTACTCCTGTCAAGAGTCGTTTGCACAGCGGGTGAGCGGCATTCTTGTTGACGGGCAAGTCAGGCGGGACAAGAAGGCCGAATGGCCGGCCGCCAATTAGCCGGCAAAATCATTGACCGTGTGTTCGTTTACGACGATAAGGTTAGGGCCATTGCCTTACATGGCAACGTCGTGATCATTCTCGACGGCGGGGTAGTGGCGCCCGACGAGGTCATTGAGGCAATTAGCGCAGAAATAAAAAAGGGTGCAAACACATCGGAGGATGCTTGCACCCGGAGCGGGAGCGACGGGGTTCGCTCACTCACGGGTATAATCTTTATCCCTCATCACATTGCTGCCCAATACTTCTCGAAGCATTAAGTATAGCAGATCGTCCGCAGGCGGCCACCTATCCAGCGGCGAGTGACGCGCCATCGAACTAAGTAATTTTGCTCAGATCAGTTAGATTCTTGTTCCATTAACAGATATTGCCAGTCCATCAAACGGGGAGCCGGGCCATTTCCATCTAACAACTCAGTTACTTCGCCTGATTCAATGTTTATGATCACAAGCTTAAAGTTTCCTGTTTCAATATTATCTACCCCATAGGCAATAAATCTCGAATCTGGAGACCATATAAGGGAGTGTAACTGACCGGATTCCGTGGGCCAGCGATAATCCGCTTCATAAGTATCCAGATTGAGAAAATAAATCCATCCGGGAATATCGGAAAAGGCCAGGTAACGGCCATCAGGGGATACCTGAAACTGAGAACCTTGCAGATATTCTCCTAAGTTGTAGATGGACCGTACGGATTCCACGCCCTGCCCGGTAACATTTGCGAGCCAGTAATGACATTCACTTTTGTTAGGCTCCGAACCACTAACGCAAGCGGGAAAGATAGCAGCCTCACCGGAAGGCACCAGTGTTATGTTAGGCCGGATAGACGGTTGTGTAGTGCTCCTCACGTTAGGAAAGTCTTGCAAGATTTCCACCCTGTTGCCGCTAAGGTCGGCTATTTCAATGGCGCTTGTATCCTCTATACTCTGAATCCAATATTCACCAAAAGGATATACAGCCTCCAGTGTGCGCCCGTACCCTTCTTCGGGGTTTTGAATTTCGCCACTGTTGGCATCCACATAAAATATACGTGGCTCCAGCCTGTCAAGATTTTGAACTAGAATTAGTGAATCCGTTAACCATTTGCTTTCGGCCGCAGGTGCTCCTAGTGTGTATTCCTCAAGCAAACGGGGATTAGATCCATCTGAATCAGCGATATACAAGCCCCGGCTTTCAACCGGCACAGACCAAAGCAGCAAATATTCACCCGAAGGCGACCATGAATATGCCTGATAGCCTTCAGGCAACTGAGTCATGCTACCAGTGTCAGTATCTAGGATCCAGTATTGAATACCACTTCCTATCAGAATAACAGATCGGCTCTCAGTTGGATCAGGTTGACTCGTTGACTCTATCTCCGTAGTTGGTAAAGGTGTCTCAGGACTACGAGTAAATTGATTCGAAGTAGTAGACAGCGCTGTTACAGTGAATGTAGATGTTGTTAGCACTTCCTCCGTCGGGCTTTTAGTCATAGCGGAATTTACCGGAGAAAACGTGCCCTCAGTTGCTGTTTCGAGATTATTGCTGGATTCCGGGACTGAACAAGCTATAGGACCCAAAAACACTAACAGCCATAGTAAAAACATGCATAAAGCGCCTCTAGTCATCAAGTCTTTCATTAGCTACTCCCAATAATACTGAATATTCCAGTAAACTTCATATCCGGGAAGAACCCAAAGTGCTGGATCGAAGGCACTTGTTGAGTAATATTGACGCCAGGCTATTGATACGATAAGCTGACGATCTGCATCAGTATACGGGCCATCATAATAAGGTGTCATATACTCATCATAACCGACCGCTCCTGGTGGCGCCGCTAACATTGGTCCCGCACCATAGTATATTACCGCCCGGTTGCCGCTTATAGCTGCATAAGGTGCTATACCACCAACGGTGATAGGGTCCTGGCCAGCACTATTTATGAGATTGACAATAGCCTCTCTTATGTCATTCCAGTATCCTTTGCCGCGTTCATAAGCTGAGTTCCATGCATTATACGCTGGGTATTGGTTCCCGTCGTTCCCTATGTAAGGTTGACTGGCAATGTACAAAAGAAGGGCGGTTAATTGTTCAGGAGTGATATCTTCCCATGGGATCTGGTCTGGGTTGTAGCCACATTCTGTGCAAGTCCAGTAATTATAAGCCCGATTTAATAGGGTTTGCAGTACATTTGCAGCCATTTGCAGGCTTATTGATCCCCCCTCTCCGTAAACTACTTGGGTGAGCATGTCAATTGGATCATCCTCTGGGGTAATACATACCGCATTACCTGACGGGGTACATGGATAATCAAATATTGGATCTGGGATTCCGCCCCCTTGCGATGGTGGTTGATTAGGAAACGGGTCGCTACAATCCTCGCTTCCATCACACTCACGATGGCCAGTAGGGTCAGTAAGAACGGGCGACCGATTTAAAACATACGAATATCTGTTAAAGCTTTGCGGGTTGGTATAGTCTGGTACAATTGGATCGGCCGAGGCAAACCGCCCAATGCCCGGCAAATACCATCTGGCCTTCATGTAGATAAGCCCTAAGTCGTCGCTATGCTTGTGCCCGGTGAACCCCCGGTCAGTAATCGTCTGGGTGGGGTCCACACGATAGCCGCCGAAGGGCAGATAGTAGGCCCGGCTGTCCGTGACCTCAGCTCCGCTGCTGTTGGC
>JAKEFB010000212.1 GCA_022616275.1 Chloroflexota bacterium | reverse complement strand
TCGACCAGCCGGACCTTGTCCGTCTGGCTCAGGTTTTCAGCCACCCAATCGGTGCTGACCAGTACTTCCGAATGCGCATAGCCTTTGTCTGACATTGTTTTCTTTCTCCTGCCAAATGCATTTGTCGTGTGTACTTTAGCCCGGCACACGACAAAACTGCTAACCAACCTTTTCCAAAATCCTGGCGGCGATCCGGTTGCGGACACCCTCAATCGGGATGCGTTCCATCACCGGGGCAAAAAAGCCTTCTACCACCATCCGTACGGCCGTCTGGCGCGGAATGCCGCGGCTCATCAGGTAAAAGACCTCTTGCTCGTCAATGTGGCCGACCGTGGAGGCGTGGGTACAGCGCACATCGTCGGCCTCAATTTCCAGCCCTGGAATCGAGTCGGCCCGGGCTGTCCGCTCCAGTAGCAGGTTGCGATTGGCCTGAAAGCCGTCAATCCGTTGCGAATTGGGCAGCGCTTTAATCAGCCCCTGCCAGACCGAACGGGCCCGATCCTTCAAGGCCCCCTTATATAGCAGGTCACTAACCGTATCCGGCGCATTGTGGTTCTGTTGGGTGTCCAGGTCAAAGTGTTGGCGCTGGTTGGCAAAGAACAGGCCAGACATGCGGGCCCAGGACCCCCGGCCATCCAACTCCACCGATTGGAAATTCTTCACCAGGCGCGTGCCCATGACGCTGGTCACCCACTCCAGGCGGGCGTCCCGGCCGACCCGGCCGCGTTCGTGGTTGAACTGCCAGACGTTCGTGCCGAAATCTTGCAGGTTAACGTAAACTAGCCCGGCGCCGTCACCAACAATCAGCTCCACCACGCCGTTATGCAGCGCCTGGCCCTCAGCCGATTCGGAGGCATATTCGTCAATTACCACCGCCTCGGCCCCCTGTTCCAGGACGACCAGCGTGTGGGAGAAGGTCCGGCCGTCTACTGCCCACAGGGCGCTGTGCAGCGGGGCGGCCGCTTTCACGTTTTTCGGCACGTAGAGGAACGTCCCGCCGCGCCAGAAAGCGCCGTGCAGCGCGGCAAATTTGCCGTTCTCTACTTGAACGGCCTGGCTCATAAAATATTTCTGCGCCAGCTCCGGATAGTCGCGGACGGCCGTTTCCATGTTGCAGAAGAGTACCCCCTGCTCTTTCAACTGTTCGCTGACCTCGTACTGCCTGGTCACCCCGTCCACCTGGACCAGGATGCCGCCAGCCTTGTCCTCGGTCAGTTGCTCGCCCAGGTAAGAGGGGACATGGCCGCCGTCACTCCCGCCGTTCAGCGACGGGCCAATCTCATTCAGCTTCAAGCGGCGTAAATCGGTCCGCCGCCAGGGTTCATCATTGGTAGTGGGCATGGGGGTCTGCTCGTAAACCTCCCAGGCCTTCAAGCGAAACTCTCTCATCCAGGCCGGCTCATGCAGCGCGGCCGAGAGTTCCTCTACTGCTTCTCGCGTAAATCCTGTCGTCATCTAATTCCTTCGTTAAAGAAGACGCTAAAACGCTAAGACGCAAAGATATTCTTTTTCTTTGCGTCTTTGCGTCAAACTGTCATTCTAGCCGATTGAACCTTCCATCTGCAGTTGAATCAGGCGGTTCATTTCCACCGCGTACTCCATCGGCAGCTCCTTGACCAGTGGTTCAATGAAACCGTTGACGATCATGGTGCTGGCCATTTCTTGGCTCAGGCCACGACTCATCAGGTAGAAGAGCTGTTCTTCGCCAATCTTGCTGACCGAGGCCTCGTGGCCGATGGTCACGTCCGCTTCGTCAATCTCAATGTACGGGTAGGTGTCGGAGCGGCTCTTGTCGTCCAGCAACAAAGCGTCGCAGACGACGTTGGAGCGGGAACCGTGCGCCCCGTCGTGGACCTTCAGCAGGCCCCGGTAAGAGGCCCGGCCGCCGCCCTTGCTCAGCGACTTGGAGATAATCCGGCTGGAGGTGTTCGGAGCGACATGGACCACCTTGCCGCCGGCGTCCTGGTGCTGGCCGGGGCCGGCAAAGGCAATGGACAGAATTTCCCCGTGCGCCCCTGGCTCCATCAGATAAACGGAGGGGTACTTCATCGTCACCTTGGAGCCCAGGTTGCCGTCCACCCACTCCATCGTCGCGTTCTGGTAAGCCATGGCTCGCTTGGTCACCAGGTTGTAAACGTTGTTAGACCAGTTCTGGATGGTGGTATAACGGCAGCGGCCGCCCTTCTTGACGATGATTTCCACCACGGCCGAGTGCAGCGAATCGGACGAGTAAACAGGCGCAGTACACCCTTCCACGTAGTGGCAGTACGCCCCTTCGTCTATGACAATCAGCGTCCGCTCAAATTGGCCCATGTTCTTGGCGTTAATGCGGAAGTAGGCCTGCAAAGGCATGTCCACGTGGACGCCCGGCGGGACGTAAATGAAGCTGCCGCCCGACCAGACGGCCGTATTCAGGGCCGCAAACTTATTGTCGTTGTGGGGGATGACGGTGCTAAAATACTCTTTGACGATGTCCGGGTGCTGGGCCAGGCCGTCGTCCATGCCCAGGAACAAAACACCCTTATCCTCAAGCTCCTTCTTGGTCTTGTGGTAGACGACCTCAGACTCGTACTGGGCGGCCACACCAGACAGGAATTTCTGCTCGGCCTCGGGAATACCCAGCTTGTCAAACGTCTGCTTGATATAGGGCGGCACGTCTTCCCAGTCATCGCCTTGCCGGCTGGACGGCTTGATGTAGTAGTAAATATTGTCAAAGTCAATGCCCGAAAGGTCAGCGCCCCAGGTCGGCATCGGCCGTTCCAGGAAGTGCTGGTAAGCTCGCAGGCGATACTCCAGCATCCAGGCCGGCTCACCCTTCGTCCGGGACATGTAGCGAAGAACGTCCTCGTTCAGCCCCTTTTCCGCTTTGTAGATGTAGTCCTCAACATCGGCAAAGCCATACTTCGTGGCGTATCCCTCGTTGACGCCGGCAACAACTTTGCGTTCTTCCAATTCCTTGTCTATGACAGCAGCCATCTTACGCCTCCTCTAAAACGCCGTGCTTCTCGCGCAGCCAGTCGTACCCTTTTTCCTCCAGCCCCAGGGCCAGATCCGGGCCACCGCTTTCGACGATGCGGCCGCCCAGCATCACGTGGACAAAGTCGGGCTGGATGTAATTCAAGATCCGCTGGTAATGGGTAATCACCAACATTCCCATGCCAATGGTCCGCTGCAGAGCGTTCGCCCCATCGGCTACAATACGCAGGGCATCAATGTCCAGGCCAGAATCCGTTTCGTCCAGGATGGCAATCTTGGGTTCCAGGGTCGCCATCTGTAAAATTTCGGCTCTTTTCTTTTCGCCGCCGGAGAACCCTTCATTCAGGTACCGGCCGGCGAATTTCTGGTCAACGTTAAGCATCTCCATCTTCTCCTTCAGGAGACGCCGGAATGCAGGAATAGGAACTCCCTTATCCTCGGGGTCCTCAGCGCGGCGGCGGGCATTTATTGCCTGGCGCAGGAAGTTGGCCACGGTGACGCCCGGCACAGCTATAGGGTACTGGAAAGCCAGGAACAGGCCGGCGCGCGAACGCTGATCCGGCTCCATTTCCAGCAGGTCCAGCCCATCAAAGATCACCTGCCCGGCCGTCGGTTCATAAAAAGGATGGCCAGCCAGGGTGTAAGCCAGGGTGCTTTTGCCTGAGCCATTCGGGCCCATCAGCGCGTGAATCTCCCCTTGCTTTACCAACAGGTCAATGCCCTTCAAAATAGGCTGGTCATTGACACTGACGTGTAAATTCTTAATCTCTAAAGCAACAGTCATACAGTCCAATCTCTCCTTAACTCATCGAACACTTCCCTCACGGGTAATCAAGACCTTGCCATGCAACATCTTTACCGGGCGAGTATACCATAGGCCGGCCGGGTCGTCAATAATTATAATAATTATGATAAAAATAGTGGAAATTGACAGAACCAGAGGCGCATGATATAATTTTGCCCTGGTAAAGACGTTCCTGTGAGCGTGCCCTCCCAGGAGGCCGCTCTAGCGAGCGTAAGGAAATTGTATCGTGAAATTTATAACAGACAACAGCAAACTCAGCACCCGCGAGGTTATCTTAGAGGCAATTAAGAAAGCCAACGGGTCCACGGTGGACGCTCTGGCCGAGGCGGCCGACGTTTCCCCCGTCACGGTCCGCCACCACTTAAACTCGCTCCAGGCGGAAGGTTTGCTGAAGACCAGGAGCGTCCGGCGCAAGGTCGGCCGGCCCTACTACGTCTATAGCCTCAGCGACAAAGGGCAGGAGCTATTCCCCCAACGCTACGTCCGGCTCAGCAGCCGCCTGCTCGACGAATTGAAAGCTCGCTTCCCGGCCGAGACGGTCGCCAACCTGTTCAGCAGCGTAGTCGAGGGTATTGTCGCCGAACACCGGTCGGAGTTCGAGGGGCTGTCCTTTGAAGAACGGCTGGATTACCTGGTAGATCTGCTGGGCGAAGAAGGGTTCCTGGCCGCCTGGGAGCAAACGGCCGATGGCTACCAGCTCACCGAGTATAGTTGCCCTTACATTTCAGTCGGCCAGAAACACCAGGAAGTTTGCACCTTCGACCGGCAACTGGTGCAAATTGTGCTGGAGACAGAAGTTACCCAGCATAGTTGTATGCTCAACGGCGACACCTGCTGCCACTTCACCTTCTCCGTCCCAGTAGAGATGAAGCGGTAGCGGCTCTTTTTTTCGACACGAATTACACGAAGCTTCACGAATCAGAAAATAACAATCCGGGGTTACATAGAAGCCACAAAAAGTTCCTCAGTGCTCTCTCTGTGAATCTCTGTGTCTCCTCTGTGCCCCCTGTGTAACTTATAAAGGTAAAAAAACCATGCTGGCAAGTAAAGAAGAAGAAATCCTGGAAGCGCTGCGCTCGGTCATTGACCCGGAAATCGGCCTGAACGTGGTCGAGCTGGGGTTGATTCGTAACATGGACTTCGAAAACGGCAAGACCAGGATCACCATGATTTTGACCACCCCCTTCTGCCCCTATGGCCCGGCCATGATCGATCAGGTCCGCCAGACGGTTAACACTGTTACCGGGGGCAACAGCGAAATTGAGATTGGCTCCGAGCTGTGGGACCCCTCCATGATGGAAGAAGGGGCCGGGGGCGATTGGGGCCTGTTCTAGTAACGAACCTTCCAAAGAGCAAGCTGTTGAACCTATACGATCTGAGCCGTAACGAGCTGGGCCACCTGCTGGCCGAATGGGGTTACGGCGACTACCACGCCGGCCGCATCTGGGATTACCTCTACCGCCAGAAAGTCCGCAGCCTCGAAGAGATGGTCGAACTGCGGCCGGAACTGCGGAAGCGACTGGCCGCCGAAACTACGCTCGCCCGCCTGCCCACCCAACTGACCATAGACAGCAGCGACGGCCTGACCCGCAAATTCCTATTGCAACTGGCCGACGGCCAGGAGGTAGAGACTGTCCTCATGCGCTATCCCGGCCGGGCCACCGCCTGTATCAGCACCCAGGCCGGCTGCGCCATGGGCTGTGTCTTTTGCGCCACCGGCCAGATGGGTTTCGTCCGCCACCTGACCCCTGGCGAAATTGTCGCCCAGGTGCTGCATGTGGTGGCGCTGCTGCAAGAGCACAGTGAGGAATTGCGCAACATTGTCCTCATGGGTATGGGCGAGCCACTGCACAACTACGACGCCACCATGACCGCCATAGACATCCTCACCGACGACCGGGGGCTGGCCATTGGCCCGCGCTATATCACTCTCAGCACCGTCGGGCTGCCACCGGCCATCCGCCGCCTGGCCGACGAAGAGCGGCCAGTCAACCTGGCCGTCAGCCTGCACGCTGCCACCGACGCCGGGCGGGCTGCCCTCGTCCCCATCAACAAGCGCTGGCCCCTCGGCGAGCTGATTGACGCCTGCCGCTACTACGTGGCCAGGCGCGGCCGGCGCATCTTCTTCGAATGGGCGCTCATTGCCGGCCAGAACGACACTCCCGAGCAGGCCCACGCCCTCGGCCGGCTGCTCCAGGGGCTGGAAGCCCACGTCAACCTCATCCCCCTTAACCCCACCGACGGTTACGCCGGCCGCCCTAGCGACAGCGCCGCCGTCCGCCACTTCCAGGACATTCTGGCCGAATACGGCTTGCCGAGCACCGTCCGCCAGCGGCGCGGCCTAGACATCGCCGCCGGCTGCGGCCAACTGCGCGCCCAAAAGAAAAACGGCCGGTAAGTTCCACCCTACCGGCCGTTCCCCAACCAATTACCTAATTACTCAATTACGTAACTACCAACTTGGCGTCTTTGCGCCTTTGCGTCAAAAGCGATTACTACTCCAAGACCAGGCTCGTCGCCAGGATCGTGAAGTTGCCGCCCAGGCCAAAGAAGCCGCTGATGCGAACTTCGTAGTCGCCGGCTGCGTCTGGGGTAAAGACGAGCACCTCCGGTTCGCCGGAGAGGCCGTCGTCAACGTTAGCCACCTCAGCGCCGCTGGCGTCGTTAGCGGCAACCACTGCATCAAACTCCGCCGACGGGTCCACGACGACCAGCAACGTTTCGCCGGCCGGAACGGAGAAGGTATAGCTGGCAAACTGGTCAGTAGAGACGTTACCCAATTCGTTGACCAGGGCCGTGGCCGGGTCAATAATGGCAATGAAGTATGGGCCGGTGGCTAAGGCGAAACCCGCTACCTGGGCATAATACTCGCCGTCCGCAGTGGGATTAAACAGAGCAACTTCCGCTTCACCGGAGAAACCCTGGTCGGTGTAGAACAGGCTATTGCCACTGCTATCGGTAATATCCAGCGTCAGGTCCAGGTCCGTGCCCGTCGTGGCCACAACCAGCGTCGTCGTCACCCCGGCCACGGCCGAGAAGACAAACTGTTGTCCGTCGGCCGGCAGCGTGCCGGCGTAAAATTCACCCACAGCCAGCGGGATAGCCTCTCCGTTAACCTGGCCGCCCCCACCACTCGTCACGCCCACCAGTTCCACGGCGTCAATCTCATTCCAACCCAGCCCCAACACCGATTGGTCAACGGTGATGCGCACTCCCTGGACCAGGAAATCCGTCTGCTCAATCTCAATGATCAGCGGGTAGGGGCATGGCTCGCTCACCGGCTGCGGGTCCTGGGTGTACAGCGGCACCAGGTTGCCGTCCAGGTCAATCAGTTCCACGTTCGTCACCTGGTCAGGGTTATACGTCTCGTAGATGGTCACTTCGGTGGCATACACCGGCGTGGCATAGTACACCTCCAGCCACTCCACCGTGTCACCGCTAGACGAAGCCCAGGCCGTGACAATGTCGCCGCATTCCGTCGTGTCCGGCGCGCCGGTTGCTTGCAGGGCCGACCAGCTCGGGTTGCTGTATTCCGAGCTGGCCAGGGTGCTGATCCCCCACTGCCGGATGGGAGCACCCGATGGAGTAGCCTCGGCGACTACCGTCGGCTGGCCAACCTCAACCGTGTTGATCATCGCCTCCAGGATCGGCCGGAACTCCTCTTCGGTGGCCGTAGGCGTAGCCCCGATGACCAGGGCCCGCCGGCCGCCGTCGTTGAAGATCATGGCCACGATGGCCACAAATGGGGTACCGTCGTCGCCGGTGCCGCTGATAGTGGCGATAGCCGCGTCCTGACCCTGGATTTGCGTGGCCGTTGGCCCACTGGTAACAGCCTGATCCTCACTCAGTTCAAAATCCGCAATCGCTTCGTTGAGCGCCTCCACCGGGTCGGCGCCGGTGAATTCGTTGCTATCGCCGGCGACGACCAGAAAAATCCCGCCCTCCTGGATAGTATCTGGGTCGCCGAGCAGCGCCGGGTCCGAGGCGGCCATGATGAAAAAGGCATCGTCAACCACCCACCCTTGCGGGTAGCTGAACGTAATGCCATTCTCTTCACTGGTGAAGGTCGTGAAGTCGGCGGCGACGTCCGGCGTGGCCGTCGGCTCCGGCGTATCGGTCGGCTGCGGCGTATTGGTCGCCGCCGGTGTGTTGGTGGCGGCCGGTGTGTTGGTGGCGGCCGGCGTAGCCGTGGCTTCCTCCCCGCCCCCAACCCCGCAGGCCAGCGCCGCCAGGACCAATACCAGGACGGCAAAAAGCGGACGATAACTGAATTTGGTTAACATACATCTCTCCTTATCAATTTAAATTTGGGATGGCTTAAAGCACAAACAAACCAACTGTTTACCGGTATGGGGTTTTTGCGTCGTTTACTGTCATACTGGCACTATTTTAATACATAACCTTTGGTGCTAGTGGGTCATAGGCTGAAATTGGCAATGGAGAGATGGACAAAGCCGTCTTCATCGGGTTCCAAGCCATGCCACTCAACCAGGATAT
>JAKEFB010000211.1 GCA_022616275.1 Chloroflexota bacterium | reverse complement strand
GAATAAAAATCGCCAGAAACAGATAAAAGGCCAGCCGGGCAATCCCGGCCATGGCGCCGGCCAGACCACCAAATCCCAGCAGCGCCGCTGCCAGCGTTAACGCCAGAAAAAGTAGAGCCACTCGTAGCATTCATTTGGGAGTGTATGGACCCATCAGGGGGAAGTCCATATGTCCTGGTGTGCCCCCTGGATACAAAGCCGGACACATTCTCCCCCTCTCATCCATCACTCATTGCTCATCACTCATTGCTCGTAGTTGGCAAGGCCAACTGCGCTCATCGCTCATTGCTCCTGCCTCATGAACGTTCCTTTAGAAATCCGGCCGCTCCGGCCGCTAACTGTTGGGTCTGGAAGCGATTCGGCTATAATGGCTGATTGCAGTTGGGGGTTGTCCGGCTGCCGGGCATCCCTCCTCGAGAATGATTATGCGTAAACGACGCTACGTATTGCTGGCGTTCTTTTCATTGGTTGCTCTATTCGTCTGGCAGTTACCGGCCATTCTGCGGGCCATTCCCAGCCGCTACGTGGCTGCCTACCTGCCGCCCCAGGTCCAGGCCCTGGCCTTCCGTGAGCAGCCGGAAACCTTGCCCACGGCCGCCGCCGTAGACGCCACCTCCCTGCTCCCTCCCCAACCCCCGGCTGGCCCAGCCACCCCCACCCTGGTGCCCTCCTTGGTGACTCCTACAAATTACACCCCTACACCCCTACAAAACAACACAACCACACAACTACAACTCGACACAGCGACACCCGCCCTGCCCACCAACACGCCGATCCCCATTCCCCCCTCGGCCCGCCTGCCCGTCATTGACCACCAGTTCCAGACCTGGAACAATTGCGGACCGGCCACCCTGGCTATGACCCTGAACTACTTCGGGCTGCCTATCGGCCAGAGCCAGACGGCCGCCGTCATGAAACCCAACCCCGAAGACCGTAACGTCAGCCCCCACGAAATGGCGGCTTACGTCAACGACCAGACCGAGCAGGCAGCCATTAGCCGCACCAACGGCAACCTGGACATCCTGCGCCGCTTGCTGGCGGCCGGCGTGCCGGTCATTATTGAGCTGGGCATTGACCCACCCGGGGCTTACGCCTGGATGGGGTGGTACGGCCACTATCTCTTGGTCGTCGCCTACGACGACGACGCCCAAAAGATTTGGGTCTTTGACTCCTGGCTTGGCACCAGCGACGTGCCCGGCGAAAACGCCGACCTGATGGGCCGCGAAATTGAATATCTTGTCGTGGACCAGTACTGGCAGCAGTTCAACCGCAACTACATTGCCGTCTTCCGGCCGGAGCAGCGCGCCCAGGTAGAAGCCATCATTGGCCCGGACATGGACGACGCCGCCATGTGGCAGCGGTCCCTCGTCGTGGCTCAGGCCGAGGCCGAAGCCGAGCCGGAAAATGCCTATGCCTGGTTTAACCTCGGCAGCGTCTACAACGTCTTGGGCGATTACGAACGGGCCGCCGCCGCCTTTGACCAGGCCCGGGCCATTGGCCTGCCCTGGCGGATGCTCTGGTACCAGTTTGGCCCCTACGAAGCCTATTACCAGGTCGGCCGCTACGAAGAAGTGCTCCTCCTGGCCGACGCCACCCTTCAGGACCGGCCCTACTTTGAGGAATCCTTCTATTACAAAGGGTTGGCCCTGGCCGCTTTGGGCCGGACCGGCGAAGCCCGCGATAATTTACAACAAGCCGTTGAGTTCAATCCCAACTTTACCCTGGCCGCCGAAGCCCTGGCCGCCCTGAACGAAGAGGGATTTTAGATTTTGCATTCAACCAGATAATCTCCAATCTCTAATCTCCAAATCTCCCTACTCTAACTCTAACCAAGTTTTGGCTTCGCCAAAACCTGACTCTAACGCCAAAGGTGGAACGAATGAGCCGAACAACGAAATTTATTATCTTGATCGTAGCCCTGGTCCAGCTCATGCTGGCCCTGGCCCTTTTTGCCCTGCCGCGCGCCGTCCGTGCCCTGCCCGGCCACTATCAGGCCCGGCTACCGGAAGAATTGGTGGCCCTGGTGACCACACCACTCCCCACCCTGCCCGCGCCGGCCAACGTCACCCGCCAGCCACGCATTACCATCCCCGCCCTGCCCGGTGTGGATGACCAGCCCACAGCTACCTTGGAGCCGACTCGGGGGCCAACCGCTACTCCGGAAACGGCCGCCGCGCCGACCGAGACCACGCCGACCGCCGAACCGACCACCACCCCAACACCTACGCCCTCACCTTCGCCCACGCCTTTGCCGGCCCAGGTCATTCTGGAAGGGATGAGAGGTGTGCCCCAACGCTTCAATAACTGCGGGCCGGCCAACCTGACCCAGGTGCTCAACTTTTACGGCGACGCCACCACCCAGGAAGAAGCAGCCGCCTATCTAAAACCCAACACCCAAGACCGCAACGTCAGCCCCTGGCAATTGAGCGACTACGTCAACGAGTTTACCGCCCTTCGCTCCACCGTCCACAGCGGCGGAACGCTGGAGATGATCAAGCGGCTCCTGGCCGCCGGCTTCCCGGTGGTTATTGAAAAAGGCTACGAGCCTTTGGGCCCCGAGGAATGGTACGGCCACTACCTGACCATTTATGGCTACGACGACGCCAAGCAGGAAATTTACACCTACGACACCTTCCAGCAACCCTATACAGACGGCCGCCGCATAGATACCTACGAGACCATTGAGTTTTACTGGCAGCAGTTCAACTACACCTTCTACGTCGTCTTTCGGCCGGGCCAGGAAGAAGTCGTCAACGCTATCCTCGGCCCGGACATGACCGACCCGGTGAAGATGTGGCAAAACGCCGCCCTCCGCGCCCAGGCGGAAACCGAAGCCAGCCCCGAAAACGCCTTTGCCTGGTTCAACCTGGGCACCAGCCTCACCCGCGTTGGCGAGCTGACTGGCCAGACCGAGTTTTACGCCAACGGCGCCACCGCCTTTGACGAAGCCCTGTCTATTGGCATGCCCTATCGGATGTTATGGTACGAGTTTCGCGTTTACGTCGCCTACATGAAGACCGGCCGCTACGAAGACATGATTACCCTGACCGATTCCGTCCTCGCCACCGAAGGTGGCCAGAACGTAGAAGAGACCTACCTATACCGTGGCCACGCCCTCCTCTTCCTGGGCAACGTCCAGGGCGCGGCCGAAGCCTACCAGACCGCCCTCGACCGCAACGAAAACTTCTACCCCGCCCAGATCGCCCTCGACTCCCTCGGTTAGCAAACAGGCCCGGTAATCCCGGACCCCACAGGTCTCCAAGGGCACGCTTCGTGCCCGGGGCACGTTCCGTGCCCCGACCTGCGGGGTCTTATTACCGGTTTATTTTCTAAGTTTTCATATGCCGGGCCTGTTTTGTCTCCAGGATTGACACCACCCTTCTCATCGGCCATAATGCCCATATGAAACCTCCTCACCTCTTCCCGGCGCGCAAACTGAAAATGTTGTTGCTGTCTATCCTTGCCGCCGGGCTGGCCCTGGTTTTAATGGTCTTGGTGGCCCGTGCCTACCAGGCGCTGCCCGCCAATGACCTGCTGAGCGGCTGGAACGACAAGGCCGCCGGCCGTTCTGCGGTCGCTTCAGGTCCCATCGTCACCACGACTATCACCCCCCAGGGAGGCGGTTTTCTCGTCTACTTCGACCCCCAAAACTCTCCCACCGAGATTCAAGTCCCACCCGGGGCTGTACTTGTGACGACTACCCTGGTCTTTACCGCGTTCCCCCAGCCTGATCCCCCCTTTCCTCCATCTATTATCTACGCCAACCATGCCTTTGACCTGGAAGCCTACCCTGGCTTTTACTTCCACAATTGGTTGCCGGCCATCATTCGTGGCGACGGAACAGGTCCGGCCGTGGACCGCCCCTCGCTGGTGGCCCCCGATGACTTTTATTTTCTCCGGCCCATTACCATTACCGTCCACTACAGCAACAGCGACGTAGGCGGCATCCCCAACGAGTACAGCCTGCGTCTCTACTACTTTACCAACAACGAATGGCTCGACGCCGCCACCACTTGCAACCCACCCTTCTCTTACCTCATTGACCCCGTCAATAACTTCCTCCAAATACCTATCTGCCACTTAAGCCGTCTCGGTATGGGAGGTTGATGCTGCTTCATACTGCCGCAAACGTTCCTGGAGTTGGCGGTGCAAGGACACCTCCTCTAAGAAAGTGCGCCGGGTACTTTCATCTTCAATCTTTTGCGCCTGTCTTCTAATCAAAGCATTGGCATTCGTCAAAACGTCTAAGACGCGCTCGGGATCCCCCTCCACACTCAGGACGTCGGCGCAGGCCAGGTAGACCCGCAGCGGATATTCGATGCCTTCGACCCCATGAGTGGCTATCCAGCTCAGCGTCTCCTCGACGTAAGCCAGCGCCTCCGTCACTTTCCCGCGCTTAAGGGCAGTGCGGGCCAATCCTGCCAGGTCGTCAACGGCGCAGGCGCCCTGTCCCGTTTCCCGTCGCAAACGCAACGCCCTTTCGTAAGCCCCCGCTGCCAATTCAATTTCTTCCAGCCCTTCCAATACCAGCCCCAGGGAGGTTAAACTGTATCCTTCGCCTTCCTGGTCACCAATTTCACGATCGATAGCCAGGGCCTGGGCGCAATAGTGGCGGGCTGTCAAATTATCGCCAAGATCATGCAGGACTAATCCCAGGTTATTGGCCGCCAGCGATTCTCCTCCCCGATCCCCAAGGTTGGCAAAAAGGGTCATCGCTCGTTGGTGGTAATCGCGAGCGGTTAACAGGTCTCCCAGGGCATGGTAGACGGCGCCTAAATTATTTAAGGTCAGCGCCTCACCTCTGCGGTTGCCAATAACCTGATCAATCGCCAGCGCTTTCTGGCCGTAAACCCTGGCTTTGGACAAATCTCCCAGCCCATGATAAACAGAGAGTAAATTCGTAAGGGTAACAGCCTCCCCCCCTCTATCACCCAGCGAGCGGCGGATGGCCAGGGCCTGTTCCAGGTACTCCTGCGCCCGGTAATGGTGGCCAAGATAGTAGAAAACCGTTCCCAGGTGGTGAAGACTGGTCGCCTCGCCCGGCCGGTAACCCTGCTGCCGCGCCAGGGCCAGGGCCTGCTCCAACTGCTGGCGGGCTTCCTCGAAGCGCCCTTGCCGCCACAGCGCCCGCCCCCAGGCAATTAGCCCTTCGCTCTTGCCTTGTGGGTCGCCGGCCGCCTCGGCCCAGCGCACCACCTCCCCGGCCGCCTCCAGCGCCGCCGGGAAATCACTGATCGCCTCGTAATAAACTGCGTAGCGCAGCGCTACCTCCGCCTGCCGGCCGGCGTCGTTCATTTCTCGAGCCAGAGCCCGCAGGTGGGCCAGGTCGGCCACCTGGTAATCCCGCTGGCCAAGCAAGCCGTAGACCTCTTCCCGCCCCATCAGCCATTCGTGTTGCCAGGCCCGCTTCTCGGCCGGGCCCACGTCCGCCTGATCCAACAACTTCAGCGCCCGGCTGAAGTAGCGAATCGCCTCGTTATTGGCAAACTGGGCCGCCGCCTGCCGACCAGCCTTGCCCAGATACAACGCCGCCTTGGCTGGCGCTTCGGCCTGAGTGTAGTGGTAAGCCACCAGCGGCAGCAGTGGCGAACTGTCGCCGACCGGGTCTAGTCGGGCCTCCAGCCAGGCGGCCACCTGGCCGTGAATGCGCCGGCGGGCGCTTTTGAGCACGCTGGCGTAGGCCGCTTCCTGGATCAACACATGGGCAAAGACCCATTCCCAATCGTCGGCAATTTGGGACTGGCCGATCCGGCCGATCAACTGGCGCGCCTCCAGCCGGGCCAGCGCCGCCTCCACATCCCCGGCCCCCGGCCCGTCACCGCCCATAACCTCAGCCAGAAGCTGCTGCCAGAAGGTCCGGCCGATGACGGCGGCGTGCTGCACCAGGCGCTTCTCCGCCGCCGGCAACCGATCCAGGCGGGCCGCCAGCAAGTCCTGGACCGTCGCCGGGACCTGGATCCGCGACGTCGCCTGCGTCACCTGCCAGCGGCCACTCGCCGGGTCGCGCGCCAGTGTCCCCTCCTCGGTCAGCGCCCGCAAAATCTCCTCGACAAAGAAGGGAATCCCCTGGGCATTGTCCACGATCAGCCCCAGCAGGTCGGCCGGCAGGCTCTGCCCCAGTAAGGCCGCTACCAGCCGCTCCGCCTCGGCCGCCGCCAGGGGCGCTAGGCGCAACAGGGGACTGTCCCCATTCTGGCCGGACAGTTGGCCTAGAATGTGGGCCACCGGCGACTGGGCCTCCTCCGGCGGCCGGCTGACAATAAAGAGCATGGCTGCCCCCTCCCGTCCGGCCGGGTCCCCCGTCAGCCGGATCAACCGTTCCAGCAACGCCCGCGACAGATCGTCGGTCCAATGCAGATCTTCTATCACCATGAGCAACGGCGCGACTGCCGCCGCCGCCAACACCCGCTCCAGCGATAGCAGCGTCCGGTCCCGCCTCTGCTCCGGCTCCAGCCCTTGCAGCGGGTCGTCCGGCAGCGGCAGACCCAGCACGCCGGCCAGCGAGCCAAACCGGTAACCAAACTCCGTTTCTTCCAGGTTGGGATTCAGGCTGCGCAGTCCCCCGGCCAGGGCGCCAGCCGCGGCCGCCGCGTCGGCTTCCTCGGCTACGTTAAAAAGCGCCCGTACCAGGCCGGCTACCAGGGCGTACGGCGTCGTCTGGGTGTGGACGTAACTCCGGGCCGTCAGCAGCCGCAGTTGCGAGTACGTTTGCGTCGCCCAGGCCACGAACTCTCGCCGCAGCCGGGTCTTGCCGATGCCGGCCTCTCCGACCACGGCCGCCACCTGCCATGATCGCTCCTCCACCACCCGCCGCAGCGTCGCCTGGAGCGTCGCCAACTCCCGTTCCCGGCCGACCATCGGCGCGTGCAGCCCGGCCAGCCCCCGCACCCGGCCCCGCTGGGCCTTTTCCTTGGCCACCAGGTAAACGGTCACCGGCTCGCTCTTGCCCTTGACCGTAATTTGCCGCGGCGGCTCGAAATCAAAAATGGCGTGTAGCGGCCGGGCCGTGGCCGCGCTGGCCATCACCCGGCCGGGCGGGCAGGCCCCCTCCAGCCGCGAGGCCAGGTTGACCGTATCGCCCATGACCGTATAGCTCTTTGTCCCCAACCCACCCAACAACCCGGCCAGCACCTCGCCCGTGTGCAGCCCAATACGGATCGTAATTTTGGATTTTAGATTTTCACTTTTGGAATCCAAAATCCAAAATCTAAAATCTAAAATCGCCTGCTGCATCGCCAGCGCCGCCCGCACCGCCATCTCTTCGTGGTTCTCCAGGGCGCGTGGCGCGCCAAAGAGGGCCATCACTGCGTCGCCGCTGTACTTGTCCACCGTGCCGCCAAACCGGACGATCTCTGCCGTCAGCGCCTCAAACAACTGGTTCATCAGCGCCGCCACGTCCTCCGGGTCCATCTGCTCGCTCAGCGTGGTATAACCGACCACGTCGGCAAAGAGCACCGTCACCCGTTTGCGCTCGTCGGGAGCCACGGGCGGCTGGGTCAGCGCCGCCAGTTGCTGGCGCAGCGGGGCCACCGCCGTGTTCACCACCGCGTCCCCCAACACCGCCCGCTGCGCCTCCAGCGCCGCTATCGCCGTCTCAATCCGCTGCACCTCTTCGCGTTGCATTGCCCTAGCTTATCAGGAAAATCCGTGTCCCGGCAAGTAAAAACCCCCGGACAGATCAAGTTACCCAACTACCCTTCCCAACACCGATCTAACGGAAACGCCTTTAGCAACGCCGCGTACATTTCCTGGTAATCGTCGCTCAATAGTCGCTGTTGCCCGTTAAAGTGCTGTTCAGCCTCGGCCAGCGCGGCCGCTTCTTCATCCGCCGTCAACGGCCGCAACGTACACGCCGGCGGAATACCATCTCCCTCATAAGGCCCATACTCACACGTCGTCACCTGGTGTGCCAGAATGGTCTCTTCCACCTTTTGCTGGAGTGCCGCCAGATTGGCCAGCCCCTGGTTGCGCATCGCCTCCGGCGAGGCCAGGTAGGCGGCCAGCTCTTCCCGCAACGGCCGGCCCGAAGCGTGTTCCACCAGGCTCTCATGGACCTGGTACGTATAACGATCGCCCAGCCCAACCGCCGTCACCTCACTCCCGGAAGCTGGGAACCGGGGCGCCATCCCGTCCGGGTACTCCGTAAAGTAAAGGCTGAAGCCTGAACCCATAACCCCCTGCCCTCCCTCTGCAAAGGAAAAGGCCGCGCCCCACCCTTGCCCGGCCGGCGCCCACCGCGCCCATAGATTCAGGCCAAACACCTGGGGAAACTGCCCGGGGTAAAACAGCGTAGACAGCTCAACCACCTGTATTTCCCGGCCGCCGGCCGCCACGTCCCGCAGAAAACACTCCTCTTGTGAATTGGCCTGGCTACACCAACTGGCCTGGTAGAAGTTGCCTATCGGCCGGTACGCCTCGTGTACCCAGTCCGGTCCCGCCAGCGCCCGCGCGCACGCATCCAGCGCCACGAACCGCCGCCCCGTCTCCGCATCCGCAAACTGCAACTCCTCCACCGCCACGGCCGGAAACGGCGTCGCCGTCGGCCCGGCCGCTTCTCCAAGACGGCAGGCAATACCCGCCAACGTCAAAATCACCCCCACCGAAAACCATCTCACCCTGAAAATATTCATCACTTCCTAAACCAACGCCAACCCACTCTGAACCACCCCCAAGTCTACCACAAAACGCCACTCCCTTGCTCCCCTGCTCCCCTGCCCCCCTGCTCCCCCTCTCCTTGTCTCGCCCTCCCCCGCCCCCTGCCCCTTGCCCCCTATCCCCCCTTTCACTACAATCACCACCAATCAACTTCGCCAACAAAGGAACAGAGGATGGACCTCCTGCAGGAGTTAGAATTTCGCGAATTACTTTATCAGGTCACCGACCGCGACGGATTGAGCCAGCGGCTCAACGACCGGCCGCTCACCCTCTACATCGGCTTCGACCCCACCTCCGACAGCCTCCACGTCGGTAGCCTGCTGCAAATCCTGATCCTGCGCCGCTTCCAACTGGCCGGCCACCACCCCATCGGTATCGTCGGCGGCGGCACCGGCCTCATCGGCGACCCCAGCGGCAAGGCCAACGAGCGCCAGCTCAACGCCAAAGAAACGGTGGACGACTGGACCCAGAAGATCCGTGAGCAGTTAGAGCGCTTTTTAGACTTTGACACCCCCGTCAATCCGGCCCGCGTCGTCAGCAACTACGACTGGCTCGGCCCATTACCCCTCATTGACTTCCTGCGCGACATCGGCAAGCACTTCTCTCTGGGGGCCATGCTGGCTAAGGAGTCAGTCAAGACCCGGCTGGAAGCGGGCATCTCCTTCACCGAGTTCAGCTACATGATCCTCCAGGCCTACGACTTCCTGCGCCTCTTCCAGGACCACGGCTGCCAATTACAGGCCGGCGGCAGCGACCAGTGGGGCAACATCACCGCCGGCGTGGACCTGATCCGCCGCATAACGGGCGAGACCGCTTACGGCCTGACCATGCCCCTGGTCACCAAGGCCGACGGCGCGAAATTCGGCAAGACCGAATCGGGCACGATCTGGCTCGATCCCCACAAGACCACGCCCTACCAGTTCTACCAGTTCTGGATCAATATGGATGATCAGGATGTCGTCCGTTTTCTCAAATACTACACCTTCCTGTCGCCGGAAGAGATTACGGCGCTGGCCCAGGAAGTAGTCAAAAGACCGTCGGAGCGAACGGCCCAACGCACCCTGGCCCGCGAAGTGACCAGCCTGGTCCACGGCCGGCAAGCGATGCGCAGCGCCGAAAACATTTCCCAGGCCCTTTTCTACGGCAAAGTCACCGAGCTGTCGGCCAGGGAGATTGAGCAAGGATTGAACGACGTCCCCTCCTACACCCTCGAAGGCGACCGGGCAGTCAGCCTGGTGGATCTGCTGGCCAAGGCCGCCATCTCCCCCTCCAAGCGCCGCGCCCGCGAGGACATCCAGAACGGGGCCATCACCGTCAACGACCAGCGCATCGCCGACCCCGGCCGCCTCCTGACCCCCGCCGACCGCCTCGCCGGCCGCTACATCGTCATCCGCCGTGGCAAAAACAAGTATCACCTCGTCAAATGGCTGGTGTAGAAGTATGCGAGTCTGCGAGTCTGCAAGTCTGCAAGTTACCCGTTCACTTGCTACTCACATACTCGCCCACTCGCCTACTCGCGCCCTGCCCCTCGGCAGGCATTAAACAATGGACCATCTTATATTAGTCAAGCACTCCCTCCCCGAAGTCGTGCCCGGCCGGCCGGCCCACCAGTGGCTGCTCAACGACGAAGGGCGCCGTCGCTGTCAACCATTGGCCGAAAAACTAGCCCCTTACCAACCGACAATGATCATCGCCAGCCAGGAACCTAAAGCGGCCGAAACCGCCCGGCTGGCCGCCAACCACCTGGATCTGCCCTGGGAAATAGCCGCCGGCCTGCACGAGCACGAACGCGCCAACGCCCCCTTCCTTGGTCGAGAGAAATTTGAAGCCATTGTGGCCGACTTCTTCGCCCGGCCGGACGAGTTGGTCTTTGGCGACGAGACGGCCGCCGCCGCCCGGCTCCGCTTTACCCGGGCCGTCCAGCAGGCGCTGGAACGCACCCCGGCCGGCACCCTGGCCGTCGTCACCCACGGCACCGTCCTCACCCTCTTCGTCGCCGCCCACAACGCCGTCGAGCCCTTCCCCCTATGGCAGCAACTCGACCTGCCCTCCTTCGTCGTCCTCTCCCGGCCGTCCCTGGCCCTGGTAGAAGTCGTCCCTTCAATTGAGTGAGTAGTACACCTTTCTCATCCGCCCCAAACGCGCTATAATTTCATTGTGAAGGATTGAACGAAACCAACTCAAACCTTGCGCCGCCGATCCAAAGTTAAAACTAGAGCAAAGTGGCAGATCTTAACCTACTCACTCTAACTCAGTCCTCAGTCCTCATCACTCATTACTTCTTAGGAGGTACTTTCTATGACCGAAAAAATAAAAGTAACCTACTCCACCCTGGCCAGCCCCAACCCCCGGCTGGACGAGCTTTTTGACCAGGCGGTGGCCCGCGCCAGGGCCAATGTCGGCCAGAACTTCCCCATGCTCATCAACGGCCAGGAGCGCTGGGCCGAAAAGACCTTTGCCAAGGTCAGTCCGGTGGACACCGGCCTGGTCATGGCCCATTTCCAGAAAGGCACGGCCCAGGACGCCAGAGACGCCGTTGCCGCCGCCAAAGCCGCCTTCCCCGGCTGGCGCAAGACCCCCTGGCAGGAACGGGTGGCCATCCTGCGCCAGGCAGCCGACCTGATCAGCGACCGCCTCTTCGACATGGGCGCCATCATGTCCCTGGAAGTAGGCAAGAACCGGCTGGAGGCCTTGGGCGACGTCGAAGAAACGGCCGACCTCATCCGCTTCTACTGCGACCAGATGGAAGAAAATGAGGGCTTCGCCGTCCGCATGAAAGCCGAAAGCTCCCGCCACCACAACCGCAGCGTCCTCAAGCCCTACGGCGTCTGGGCCGTCATTTCGCCCTTCAACTTCCCCTGCGCCCTCGCTGGCGGCCCCTCGGGCGGCGCCCTGGTCGCCGGCAACACCGTCGTCTTCAAGCCGGCCAGCGACACCCCCTACAGCGGCTGGCTACTGGCCACCTGCTTCCGCGACGCCGGAATTCCGGCCGGCGTCTTCAACTTCGTCACCGGCGGTGGCCGCGAAGTGGGCCAGACCATCATTGACGACCCCGACGTGGATGGTATCACCTTCACCGGCAGCTACGATGTCGGCATGCACATCCTCCGCTCCTTTGCCAACAGCAAGCTGCCCCGGCCGGTCATCGCCGAAATGGGCGGTAAGAACCCGACCATCGTCACCCAAAACGCCGACCTGGACAAAGCCGCCCTGGGCGTCATGCGCTCTGCCTTCGGCCTCCAGGGCCAGAAATGCTCCGCCTGCTCCCGCGTCTACGTCCATAAGGACGTCAAGGACGAATTTGAGAAGAAACTGTTGGAGCTGACCCAGAAAATCAACGTCGGCGACCCGACCAAGAAAGAAAATTGGATGGGGCCGGTCATTAACCCGAGCGCCTATGAGGATTACCAGCGCTTTGTGGGCGACCTGCGCCACAGCGGCCGGGTGCTCCACGGCGGCAAAGTTCTCGACCTCAACGGCTACTACGTCGCGCCGACCATCGTGGACAACCTGCCCGAGGACCATCCCCTTTGGAAGCAGGAAATGTTCCTGCCCATCGTCACCATTGACGACTTTGAGAACCTGGAAGAGGCGATGGAGAAAGCCAACGACGTCGAATATGGCCTGACGGCCGGCTTCTACAGCGAAGACGAAGACGAGGTGGACTACTTCCTGGACAACATCCAGGCCGGCGTCCTCTACGTCAACCGCGAGACCGGCGCCACCACCGGCGCCTGGCCCGGCTACCAGGCCTTCGGCGGCTGGAAAGGCAGCGGCTCCACCGGCAAAGCCGGTGGCAGCGTCTACTACGTCCAGCAATACATGCACGAACAAAGCCAGACCGTCGTTGACTAATCAGGTGACTGTCACTTCCAAAAAGTGACCGGCTTTGCCTTGCAAAGCTCAGTCACTTTCAGTGACAGTCACCTTTAACGCTTATGACCTCAACCAACAAACTCTGCAACATGCCGGAAGCCGTCAGCCGCTACGTGGCCGACGGCAGCACCGTGGCCATTGAGGGCTTCACCGCCTTCATCTGCTTTGCTGCTGCCCACGAAATCATTCGCCAGCGCAAACAAGACCTGACCCTCTGCCGTCTGACCCCTGACCTCGTCTACGACCAGATGATCGCCGCTGGTGTGGCCGGCAAGCTCATCTTCAGCTACCTGGGCAATCCCGGCGTCGGCAGCCTGCACTGCATCCGCCGCGCCGTCGAAGACGGCCTTCCCCGGCCGCTGGAACTCGAAGAATATTCCCACTTCGGCATGGTCGGCCGCTACCTGGCCGGGGCCAGCAACCTGCCCTTCTTCCCTCTCCGCAGCTACGTCGGCAGCGACTTGCCCCAGGCCAACCCCCACATCCGCTTCGTTGACAGCCCCTACGGCGATGGGCCCATTGCCGTCGTGCCGCCGCTCCAGCCAGACGTGGCCTTCGTCCACGCCCAACGGGCCGACGCCCAGGGCAACACCCACCTCTGGGGTCTGGTCGGCGTCCAGAAAGAAGTCGCCTTTGCCGCCAGACAGCTCATCGTCGTCGTCGAGGAAATTGTGGACGAAGCCATTATCCGCCACGATCCCAACCGCACCCTCATTCCCGGCCTCATCGTGGACGCCGTCGTCCACGAGCCCTTTGGCGCCCATCCCAGCTACGTCCAGGGCTATTACGACCGGGACAACACCTTCTACTTGGAGTGGGACGAACTCTCCCGCGACCAGGCTCAGACCGAAGCATGGCTACAGGAGTGGGTCTACGACCTGCCCGACCGGGCTACCTACCTGCGCAAGCTGGGGCTGGAGCGCCTGGCCAAACTGGCCCCCGGCGAAATGTGGGCCGAGCGGGTCAATTACGGCCGCTATGCCTGATGCCCCCTTGATACGCCGCGTACCCGGCCCACGGTGGCTAAGCTGGCTGCTCGCTGCAGTCGCCCTGGTTGCCTGCCGCCCGGCCGGAGATGCGGAAGTTGTCGAGGTCTTTACCCTGGCGCCCATTCTGACCAGCCTGCCTACACCCGTCACACCACTACCAGGGGAAGTGGGCGGACCGGCTATCCCTACCTCTACCGCGCCAACGCTGTCTACAGCAGGACCCATCCCCCATCTGGAAGCCGGCCGGCCAGTGACCATTACCACCATTCACATGCTGGACGCCGCCGGTGGCTGGGCAACCGGAACCGCCGGCCCCGTTGCCCGCCAGGCAAACGGCCAGCCCGTGGGCGATCACGTCCTCGCCACCGGCGACGGTGGGCAAAGCTGGCGAGACGTAACCCCGCCTGAACCGGCCGCGCCGGCTGGAGCGCCCGGCAAAGCGGCCCTCGCCTTCTTTCCGGATAATAACCAGGCCTGGGTAACCTACTATGACCCACTCTCCGGCCAACTCCCTGCCCCTCTCACCGTCTGGCGCACCGCCGACGGCGGGCAAAGCTGGCAGCCAGGCACGCCTCTCAGCACGGAACACCTGGTCGAGATCTTTTACCCCAAACAGTTCTTCTTTGCCGATGCGTCCAACGGCTGGCTGGCCGTCCACGTTGGGGTCGGCATGAGCAAAGAGGGCGTCATCCTCTACCACACCCAGGATGGCGGCCTGAACTGGGAAGTCGTCGCCTGGCCGGCCGAAAACGACCCACCCATCTGCTACAAGACCGGGATGTCCTTCACCAGCGAGCTGGCCGGCTGGATCACCGGCTATTGTGGCCCTCTTTACGGCTGGGCTGGCCTGGCCGCCACCGGCGACGGCGGCCGGACCTGGGCTACGATAGACCTGCCACTCCCGGATACCGTGCCCGATGTCACCTTCTGCGAATCCGGCTGGCCGGCCCACTTTTCGCCACAAGCCGGGCTGGTAACGGTTAACTGTGTGCCCGTTGGCGAAAATACAGGCGAAGCCTGGCGCTTTCTCTTCACCACGGCCGACGGTGGGCAGAGCTGGCAGGCCATCCCTTACCCGGGCGGCGCGGCCACCTTCCTCGACCCCAGCTTTGGCTGGGCGCTGGGCCAGGAAATTCACCAGACCCACGACGGCGGCCAAAACTGGACCTTGTTGAGCCAGGTGGACTGGAGCGGCCTGTTCAGCTTTGTGGATCAACAAAATGGCTGGGCCGTCGCCTACAACGACACCGAAATCGCCCTCGTTCAAACCACCGACGGCGGCCGGACCTGGCAGCAACTCAACCCCATTCTCGCCCCCTAAGCAAGGTCAGGTTACAGGCCCTGCCCAAAATCTAAAATCTAAAATCGAACCGTCCTTGCCCCCTGCCCCTTGCCCCCTGTATACTAAAGGTGATGGAATCACTGCAATCCCCTAAACTCGACAACTTCGGCCGCGATTACTTGCGGCTCACCCTGGAAATTCACAAGCACATAGACGGCTACATAGACGCTTACATCGGCCCGCCGGAGCTGAAGGCCGAGGTGGAAGCCGGCCAGAAGAAAGCGCCGGCCGCCCTGCTGGACGATCTGGCCCGCCTGCAAGAAATGGTCCCGGCCGGCGACCCGGCCCACCACGCCTTCCTCGTCGCCACGCTGCGGGCCATCGAATGCACCCTCCGCCTCCTCAATGGCGAGCAGTTTGAATACCTGGACGAGGTCAACCGGCTGTTCGACATCCGGCCGGAATTGGTAGACGAAACCCACTTCACCCAGGCTCACCAGGAGCTGGATACCTTGCTGCCTGGCGACACGCCTCTCCCGGAACGCATTGAAGCCCGCCGCCAGCAGTACGAAGTGGCCACCGGCCGGCTGCTGTCCTTGCTGGAAATGGCCCGCGACGAAACCCGCCGCCGCACCGCCGCCTTTTTCGATCTCCCGGCCGGCGAAGCGGTCGAAGTGCGTCTGACCAATCACCAGCCCTGGTCGGCTTACAACTGGTACCTGGGCCACGGCCGCTCCCTCATCGAAGTCAATACTGACGTGCCCGTCTCCGCCCTGTCCATTGCCGACCTCTTTGCCCACGAAGGCTACCCCGGCCACCACACCGAGCATATTCTCAAGGAAAAAATGCTTTACTGGGGTAAAGGCTACGCCGAAGAGGCCAGCCTGCTGCTCCACTCTCCGGCCGCCGTGATCAACGAGGCCGTTGCCACGACAGCTATTGAGATCATTTTTCCCGACAAGAGCCATTACGACTGGACCAACGAGGCCCTGTTGCCGGTCGCCGGCCTGCATGGCGAGCCGGCCGGCTACCTGCGCCGGCTCTCCCAGGCCCAGCGCAGCCTGCGTTACGTCAGCGGCAACGCCGCCATCCTCTACCACACCGGCCGCTTGGCCAAAGAACAGACCGTCGAATACATCCAGACCTACGCCCTGACCACCCCGGCGCGAGCCGAGAAGAGCTTCAGCTTCATCAGCCACCCCCTCTTCCGCGCCTACACCTTCACCTATACCTGGGGCTACGATCTGCTCGAACAGGCGGCCGATGGCGACAAAACACCCCTCTTCCGCCGCCTGCTCACTGAGCAACTCTTACCGTCCCAACTGGCAGAGGGGATAACTGGGTAATTAAGTAATTATGTCAATTACCCAATTACTCAATTATCCAATTACCAATAACCAATAACCAACTCCAAGAAACACCCATGACCTCCTACACCCCCTCCGAACTCATGATCGTCAGCGCCGCCCGCGCCCTCAAGGGTAGCCGGGTCGTCTTCGTCGGCGTCGGGCTACCCAACATCGCCTGCAATCTGGCCCAGCGCAGCCACGCGCCCGGGCTGGAGCTGGTCTACGAAAGCGGTATCTTTGGCGCCCACCCGGCCCGCCTCCCTCTGTCCATCGGTGACCCCACCCTGGTCAGCGGCGCCACCTCGGCTATCAGTATGGCCGACCTGTTCATGCTCTATCTCCAGGGCGGGCTGGTAGACGTCGCCTTGCTTGGCGGAGCGCAAATAGACAAATACGGCAATCTCAACACCACCGTCATTGGCGACTACCACCGGCCGAAGGTCCGGCTGCCCGGCTCCGGCGGGGCCTGCGAAATTGCCATCAATGCCCGCCGGCTGTTCATGATCATGCGCCTGAAGAAGCGGGCCTTCGTCGAAAAGCTGGACTTCGTCACCAGCCCCGGCCACCTCGACGGCGATGCCGGCCGTGATCGCTGGCGCATGCCCGGCGCCGGCCCGGAACTGGTCATCACCGACCGCGCCCTCTTCAACTTCGACGCCGAGACGCGGGAAATGACCCTCATTGAGCTGGCCCCCGGCGAGACGGCCGACTCCGTCCGGGCCGAAGTCGCCTGGTCGTTGCGCCTCTCCCCCGACTTGCGCCAGATGCTCCCTCCCACGGTCGAAGAACTGGCCCTCATCCGCCAGGAGCTGGACCCCGAGGGGTTATATCGCTGACGACCGATGATTTTGTCGTCCATCGCCGGTCCAGGCTTTGCCCTGGACACGCGTCCGTCGTCTTTACAAGGCAAAAGATGAGTATTCCCGGTACTGAGAACCTGACCCCGGCCGAGCTACACCAACAGCTCCAGGCTGGCGGCAAATTTGTCGTCTTCTCTTACGCCATCTCCCTGGTCGTCATCACCTTCAAGCGCGACTCCGGCGTTTATTTCATCCGCCCTGGCCAGAGCGCTTTCCTCAAGGGCATCCAATACACCCTGCTCACCCTCCTCCTGGGCTGGTGGGGCATCCCCTTCGGCCCCATCTTCAGCATCTGGGCGTTGGTCGTGAACCTGGGTGGCGGCCGCGACGTTACTGCTCAAGTCACCGGCCGCCCCCGCGCCACCACCTGATTACCAATTACCCAATTACCTGATTACCAATAACCAATTACTACCCCCACCCCGAGATTTCCCCATGACCCCCTACTCCCACCCCCACGGCCACGTCTTCTACCGCAAAATGGGCCACCGCCGGCCCAAGATTTCCCACGGCCAGGGCATTTACCTCTACGACGACAGCGGCCAGCGTTACCTGGACGGCTCCGGCGGCCCCCTCGTCGTCAACGTCGGCCACGGCCGCCAGGAAATTGTCGAAGCCATGAGCCGCCAACTGGCCGCCGCCGCCTACGTCCACGCCATCATGTTCACCAACGAGCCGCTCGAACAATACGCCGCCGCCCTGGCCCCCCTCGTCCCCCTGCCCGGCCCCCGCTTCTACTTCCTCAGCAGCGGCTCGGAAGTGGTCGAAGGGGCTATCAAGCTGGCCCGCCAGATCCAACTGGCCCGAGGCGAGCCCGGCCGGCGCCTGGTCGTCGGCCGCCACCAGAGCTACCACGGCATGACCTTAGGCGCGCTCAGCGTCAGCGGCCGGCCCGGGCTGCGCGCCCCCTACCTGGACATGATGGCCGACATGCCTCACATTCAGCCACCCTACCCCTACCGCGACCCGGCCGGCGGCGAAGAAGCCGCCGCCCGGTTAGAAGAAACCATCCTGGCCTGTGGCCCGGACAAAGTCGCCGCCTTCATTGCCGAGCCGATTAGCGGGGCCAGCCTCGGCGCTGTCACGCCGCCCAACGACTACTGGCCTTGCATCCGCCGCATTTGCGATGACTACGGCGTTCTGCTCATTGCCGACGAAGTCCTGACCGGCTTCGGCCGGACCGGCAAGTGGTGGGGCGTTGACCATTGGGACGTCCAACCCGACATCATGGTTGCCTCCAAGGGCATTGCCGGCGGCTACTTCCCCTTCGGCTTCATTGCCGCCCGGGGCGACGACGTGGAACAAATCCGCCGCTCCCTGGGCGACTTCAACCATGGCGGCACCTTCAGCCACCACGCCGTCGGCGCGGCCGCCGCCTTGGCCACCCTCCACATCCTCCAAGAGGAAAAGCTGGTCGAGCACGCCGCCCGGCTGGGCGCGCTCCTCGGCGCCCGGTTGCAAGCCACCCTCGGCGACCATCCCCACGTCGGCGACATTCGCGGCCGCGGCCTGTTCTGGGCTATCGAGTGGGTTAAGGACAGGGAAACGAAGGAACCTTTTCCCGTCAAAGAGGGCCTGGCCTGGAAAATCTGGCAGCGGGCCTTCGACCTGGGGCTAATTGTCTACTACTCCCAGGGCTGTGCTGACGGCGTTAACGGCGACCTGACCATGATTGGCCCGCCGCTGATTATTACCGAAGAGCAGGTCGAGGAACTCGTCTCCCTCCTGGCCATGGCCGTCCCGCCCTCCCTCCCGTAGCCCAGGCTGTTAGCCTGAGCCAAGACTCGCAGACTCGACAGGCAGCATCCTCCTTTTTTCCTCAATTTTTACGGCAACCACAAGCCGTTGGTATGAATATTGTTGACAACGATTCTTCCCCCAGGATACAAGACACATCGGCCCACCGCCGCCCATCGTCGTCACTGCTTAGGGTTACTTCCAGGTTCAAGAGCTGGAATATCTGGCGCTGGTTGGCCGGGTCGTGGTCTGTCAGGTCTGCCCCCAGGCGGATTTTAACCGCGTAAGATTCGATTGTTTCCACCTGCTGCTTGCTCAATACCTTGTACGATAGCTCCGCTTCAAACTCCTGGATTGCGGCCGTCAAATCGCTTATTTGCTTGTCTAGTTGCGTCTTTTGGGTAGCGATTTCGTCCAGGCTCAAAACGCCGGTCGTGTAGGCGGCTATCAGGCGCTCTTTCTGCTGTTCCAATTCTGCCCGTTTGGCCTTGTTGGCTTCCACCATCCTGATAACCGGCTCTAGCGCCGCCGCCTGCCGCTCCTGGTGGCTTTCCAGGGCGCGCTGTAGCTGCTCTGGCGATAGTAGAATACCCTTCACCCATTGCCAGATAGTTGTCTCGACTTCCACCAGGTTATAGTAAGGGCTGGTGCAAAGGGTGGCTGTGCCATATCTGGCCCCGCCGTGACGCTTGTTGCAAACATAGTAACGGTTCTTTTCATTCGGCGTTAGTCCGGCCATGCTGTGCCCACAATGCCCACAGGTTAACATGCCCCCCAGGGTGTAAATATGCTTGCGATACTTGCCCTGGGTTTTATTAGCCTCGCTGCGCCGTTTAGCCGCCTGGAAAATCGCCTCGTTAATAATCGGGGGCACTTGCACCAGAATCCATTCGGCCGGGGGCGTGGCCACGCGCCTGATTTTTCCCGTCCGCTCGTCCTTTACGCCTCGTGACTTACCGTAATACCAGCGCCCTATATAGGTCTCATTTGTCAAAATGTTGTGCAGGGCGGCGTGGCTCCACGCTACTTTACCCCCGGCCGGGGTTGGTATTTTGTGTTTAGCCAGGTATTTTTCGATAGCATAAATGGTGTAGCGGTGATTTACGTACAGGTCAAAGATTAAGCGGATAACCACCGCTTCTTCCTCGATAATGACCAGTACCCGCCGGCCGGCCTCGTTGACCACTACCCTATAGCCATATGGCGGCCGGTTGCTTATCTTGACGTTGCCAGCCTCTACAGAACGCAGCATTCCCCTAACCATGCGGTCCCTGATAGTTTCCCGTTCAAACTCCGCGAATTCACCCATCAGCCCTTTGAGAAGCCGCCCTTCGGCCGTATCGTCAAACTGCTGGCCTGCATATTCTACGGCTACCCCTGCCCTGTTCAAACCATTTTCGATTGACAGTTGCTTAAAACGGTTGCGCGCTAATCTGTCCATTTTTAGAGCAATCAACACGTCGAAAGCGCCCTGGTGAGCCAGCTTGATAACTCTATCTATCTCAGGTAGCCAATCAGCGCCAGAAGTCAGCTTTTCGGCGTCCTCTGAAAACTCATTGACCACCTGATACCCCTTGCTCCCGGCATAATTCCGGCAATCGTTAAGCTGCCCCTCTATACTGCTGGTTGCGTTGCCCCTATCATCCCCGCTCACCCTGGCATACAATACCGCTCTCTTGCTCATCGTTCACACTCCTGAAATATCGGCCGGGCAGCAGGTTTCCGCCTTGCGAAAACTCGCCCGCCCGGCCGCTGTTAACAATTCTCCAACTCACGCGCCGCGCGCCGGGCATTGTTGGCCCATTCCAACATTTCAAAACGCGTCCGCTTCGCCCGCCACTTATCAACAACACGCCTCAAGACCATGCCCCCCGCAATGCCCAGGGCAAGGCCGGCCAGGAACGTCGTCAATTTGTTCATCTCTTTTCCCTCAACTCGCTCAATCGCGCAGCCAGCCAGGGGTCATTGCGTATCATTTCATCAACGGCCCGGTTGAATCGGTATTTATCAATGACCCGTATCAGGACTATGCCCACCGGAATACCGGCCAGGAATGCCGCCAGTAATTTTTTCATGCTGTTGCCCTCGTTGCCCGCCGCGCCTGAAAGGCCCGCTGCCGGCAGGCGTTACTACAAAACCGCGCCCACGGCCGGAAGGCGATAAACCCCCGGCCGCAGCTCTCGCAGTTCGCCCGGCCGTCCAGGGCTACCGTTTCGTTCGTCACATGCCACTTGTCGGCCGGCGGCGTTACGGTCGCTGTTGCGTTAGCTATTGGTAAACGTAACACGGCCCCTTCAAGCTCTTTGTCGCTCCCGGTAGCTGGCCTGTTTGCAAGCGGTGGTACAGAATCGCTTGCGCCCATTCCGGCCGGGTGACATTCGCTTGCCGCATTGCTGGCAGTAGGTATCTTGCCGTTCCCGTCGCTCTTTTCGTCGTCGCTCATTGGTTGCTCTCTCTTGCTCTTCCCCGGCCGTTACCGGGGGGCGGTAGGGCGTTCGTCCGGCCTGTGCCCGTTGCCGCCGGCCGCCACCGGCCGGGCCGCCGCAATCTGGTCACGTTCCCTTAGCCGCTCTTCCACCAGGTAGGCCACCAGGTCTTCAAGGTCAAGCTCGCCGCTTTGGTTCACGTCCGGCACGTCGTCAACATTAACGCCGATTGCCCGCAGTAGGGCGGGGGCGTTCTGCAGGGCCGTGGCTGTAATCGCCCTTTGGGCGTGGTCGCTGGCATACCATTGGGCAATCTGCCGGGCAGCAGCAGAACGGGCGTTAAGCTGCATGTTGGCAATGGTCTTTGCCGCGTCCAGTTCGGCCCGCCGGCCGGCCACATGGGCGGTAAAGCGGTCTTCGGCAAAGGTCAACAGTTCGGCCGATTGCCGGCGCGCCCGCTGTTGCTCCGGGGCCAGCTCATGGGTCAATACCGCGCCCAGGGCCATGAGGGCAGGGGCAACAGGCAGGCCCCACCGCAGATACCAGGCAAGCACAGAGGCCAGTCCCACGCCGCTGTTCAACTGGCTATCTGCCACTACGCCCAGGCAGGCCATGAGAAAGCCCAGGGCGTAAGTTGCGCCGGCCGCCAGCGATTGCGCCGCCCCGGTTATCCGCTGGTTGTGCCAGGCCAGGTACAGGCCAAAAAGGGTACACTCTAGGACGACGATACCCACCGTTTGAGCCACGCGGGCCAGGTCGCCGTTGCCGGCATACGTCCAACTGGCGTTAATGCCGTGATAGCCGCTGTAAACGAGGAAAGCCACCTTGACCAGGTGTAGCCCCCAGGCCCCGATAGTGCCCACCGTCCGGCCGGTTTTGTTCGGCCCGGCCGCCACGTCTTCAGTAAAGTAATCTTTGTCAAACATCTGCTATAATCTCCCTGGGCCGGGATTCCTTGCCGCTAAGCTCCAGAATCCCGGCCCGCTGGTGGGCGCGCTCCAGGGTAAACCCAGGGCGCGCCCTCTCGCTCTAGCCTAACGCCTCGTCTAACGTGAGCGGCCGGCCAAAGCCACATTCATAACCCAACATCTCAAGGTCGCCGCCCGGCCGTAAGTCGGCTTCGGTGGCTTCGTGCAGGGTGTAAGTTGAGGTCTCGCCTTGCCACCGGGTCCATTCCTCGGTGTAGACAATCAGGCGGCCGTCCTCAGTCCGGTAAAGGGTCTGGTCAACGCCGCGTGTGTCGTTGTCGCCG
>JAKEFB010000210.1 GCA_022616275.1 Chloroflexota bacterium | reverse complement strand
GCCCGCGGCTTCAATCCCCTCTTTGAATGCTGGCGCCACTTGGGCTTTGTCTTCGACCATGCCGCTCCCTGACCACTTCTGACACAATTCTGAACTGTTACATTACAGTATTGACTTTCGGAATAGTACCGATTTAGACTATAATAGGGTAGTTATCAATGGCTTTTGCATGTTGGAGGAATGAGGATGGCTGAAAAGGAAAGGAGAGCGATTGGCATATTAAATAGCCTATACCGGCTGTGCAGGGCTGGCGAGTGGGGCTACGAAGTTGTTGCCGAAAATGTCAGCAATCGTGGCTTGAAGGTCGTCTTAAAGTCCTATGCCCAACGGCGCAATAAGTTTGCCAACGAGCTGAAAGAGGAAATTCAGCGTCTTGGCGGCGAGGCTTCAGAGCGGAAAAGCATTCGTGGGGTGATCCACCGCGGCCGCATCAACATTCGGGCCGCGCTCACCATTGGCGCCCAGAGCGTTGAGAACGTCGTCTTAACTGAGGCGCTGCACGGCGAGAATGCGGCCGTCAAGGCGTATAAGAATGCGCTGAGTAAGGGGTTGCCGGCCGAAACGCAGGCCATCGTTCAACGCCAATACGAGGCCATTGAGGCTGCCCGGGAACAGGTTGAACTACTAAGAGGGCGAGCCGGCGAGCGGCTGGTCGTCCGGCTCTTTGATTCGGATCGAGATGCGGACACGGCGGTTCAAGCCTTGACCAATGCCGGGTTTGATCCATCCCATATAGAAGTTGTTGACGTCAAGCAGGTTACCGACGTTTATTACGGCAAAGGCAGCGCCGTCAGCGAAGCGGTCATTTCGGGCGCGTTTGGCGGGTCCATTTGGGGGAGCATCATCGCGGCGGCGGCCGGCCTGGGCGCGGCGCTCATCCCCGGCATCGGGGTGGCGTCGGGCAGCGAAGCACAGACGTGGGCCGTCGTGACTTTGACCGGTACGATCATTGGCGCTCTCTTCGGTATGATCCTGGGCTTCCTGATTGGCCAGGGTATTACCGAGGAGGACACTTACCTTTACGACGACAGCGTCAAGCACGGCACCAAGTTGAGCCGGCTGCACACAACCGACGCGCGCGCCTCGGAAGCGGCCCAAATTATGCACCAGGTCAATGCCTCGGCGCGGGCCCACGCCAGGGAATGGGAACTGGCGGCGTTAAGAGAAGCGGAAAAAGTGTAGGCTCTCAGTGGCGCGGTCGGAGACCGGCCACAGCGGCGATGGTGTATAAGCTCAGGTTAAGTCCCAACAGCAGCGGAAGCCGACGGCATTGTTGCGGAAGGCCGGGCGGAAGTAGACACGATTGGCGCAACGGGCGTCCTTGAGGCCTTTGTAGTCCCAGGCGCCGCCTTTCAGGACGCGCCAATCTTCACCCTCGGCGTAAAAGGTCGCCGTCCATTCCCAAACGTTGCCGGCCATATCCATAACCCCATAGGGGGAAGCGCCGCCCGGGTGGGCGTCCACGGACTGCGTGCCGTCGGTGCCGGATTCGCTGGTATTGCAATTTTCAGCGACAAACTCATTGCCCCAGGGGTACAGCCGGCCATCTTCGCCCCGGGCCGCTTTTTCCCATTCGGCCTCGGTGGGCAGCCGCGCGCCCAGCCATTGGGTGTAGGCAACGGCGTCTTCCCAACTGGTAAAGACGACCGGGTGGCCGGCCCGTTCCGGTGGGTAACGGCCGTCCCGCAGCCAATGATCCGGCCGGCGGTGGCCACTAGCCTCGACGAACCGGTAATATTCGGCGTTGGTGACGGGATACCTGGCGATACGAAAGGCCGGCAGATCCACCGGCTCCGGCACCTCGCCCATGAGAAAAGGCCCAGCCGGAATAACGATTGTCTCTGGTAGCGCCTGAGTCACCCGACCTGCTCTACCTCCGGCCGGTACCAGGCAAAGAAAGCAATCATGCTGGCCATAAAAAACATCCAGCCGTGGGCCCACATCAACAAACCGGCGTAGTGCTGGTCGGCCAACGCCGTTACGCCCCACAGCCGGGGAACCAGCTCGTAGTAAGGGTACACAACCCGGTTATAGCCCCACAAAATAGAACCCAGGATATAGCTGGGCGGGGCAGCAACCATGAGATAGAGCCATTTTGCCGGTGGCCAGGGCCAGATCGGGAACCAGCCGTGTGTAGGGTCAAAGAGCCGCCACCAGTAGAACAGGGCGGTATAGAAGAAGAAGGCGTGCTCCAGCGCGTGAATGAGTTCATTGGCCAAGGCGGCCTGGTAAAGGGCCGGCAGGTGCCAGGCCAGGAGATTGGTATTGTAAAGGGCAAAAGCAACCAGCGGGCTGGTCAGCCAGTTGAGGACGCCGCGAAGTTTTGTTTCCAGAATCAGCCAGCGTATAAGGGGCGGCGGTAGTCCCAACAGAATGAGCGGCGGGGCAACCATGATCAGCAGAATGTGCTGGACCATATGGACCCAGAAAAGCAAACCGGCCAGGACGTCAATCGGAGAGAGCAGGGCCAGAAAGAGGGCCAGGAGGCCAGCGGCAAAGAACCAGGGGTGGCGGCGCTGGACCAGGCCGCGCTGGGCCAGTCGTGGCAGCCAGCCGTGTGACCGGAAATGGTGAAAAGCGTAGATATACCCGGCCGCGGCCAGCCCCAGCCCCAGCAGAATCACCGGCTCCCAGGACCAGGACCGCAAGACGGCAAATAGAGTCGGGTCTTCTAAAAGAGGCACAAATTAGCCCTATTTTGGCGATA
The DNA here is from genome assembly GCA_022616275.1 of Chloroflexota bacterium. Lineage (GTDB taxonomy): Bacteria > Chloroflexota > Anaerolineae > Promineifilales > Promineifilaceae. The sequence goes on along the minus strand of JAKEFB010000210.1, from coordinate 54,523 downwards.
AGCTGTTCGATCCACGTCAAGCCGGGGTATCATTTAGCCTCGTCCAACAGCACAATTGCGTTCACCGGGCAGACGGCCAGGCAATCTTCAAAGTCGCAGCAGGTATCGTCAATGACGAAGATCGGATCGCCCGGCGAGATAGCGTCAATGGGACACTCTGGCAGGCACAGGCCGCAGGCAGTACAGGTCTCAATAATCCGGTAGGCCATCGTAACGACTCAGCCCATGAAGCGGCCGGGTAATTGCTTCAGTTTCCGGCATCCTCTCTAATCTCCACTCTCCAATCGCTTCTTAAACACATCCGGCCGCTCCATACCGGCCATGCCCGTCTTCATCACCTCCGGAGTAATCAGCGAAATGGCGTGCCGCTGGGCGTACGTCTCCAGGCCCCGTTTCACCTTCTCGCGAATAAAAGCCAGGGGAATGCGCTCCAGCCGGGTGCGGGCTTCTTCGCTCCAGCGAACCTCCCCGACCAGGTGCAATGGCCGTCCGGTCGGCCGGTAAGTGCAGGCCGGGTCTTCCTGCAAATAGTCGCCATAGGCGGCGTAGGCGCGGCAGCGGCAGCCGCCGCACAACTGGTTAAACTCGCACGCTCCACAGCGCCCTTTGAGCTGTTTCAAGTCTCGCAGTTGCTGCAATACGGGCGACGTTTGCCAGATGTCGCCAAAGCTTTGCTGGCGGACGTTGCCGGCGACGGCGGTCATGTAGGGGCACGGGGTGACGTCTCCCTCCGGGGTAATCCGGCCGTACTCCGTACCGGCCATGCAGCCGCCGCTCTCCAACCCGCCCAGCCCCCGCTCGTAGGCAATGCGCTTGAAGTGGGGCGCGCACTTGGAGCGGACCAGCATCGGCCGGTAGCTATCCTGGGCTTCGACCAGGTCAGAAAGGATTTCCTCGGTCTGCCCGGCGGAGAGGTCGTTCATCTCCTGGCCCCGGCCGGTCTGGACCAGGAAGTAGAGGTTGAAGGACCAGGCCCCCTTCTCGCGGGCAAAATCAATCATCCGGGGGATTTCCTGCTGGTTCATGGCCATGACCGTGGTCTGAACCAGGACTTGCAGGCCGTGAGCGCGGCAAATGTCCAGGGCGCGTACGGAGTACTCCCAGGCGTTTGGCCCGCCGCGAAAGCTGTTGTGTTTGGCCGGGTCAAGCGAATCCAGGCTGATGCCCACCCCCTTGACGCCGCATTCGACCATTTTTTGGGCCACGGCGTCGGTAATGAGCACGCCGTTGGTGCCCATGACAACCCACATGCCCCGGCCGGAAGCCGCCTGGGCAATGTCGTAAATATCCCGTCGCAGCAGCGGCTCGCCACCGGTCAGGATGAGCATCTCTGTGCCCAGGGCGTGGAATTCGTCAATCAAGCCCAGGCACTCGGCGGTGGTCAGCTCATTTTCCGCCTTGCGGCCGGCGTCCAGGTAACAATGCGGGCAGCGTAAATTACACTTCCTGGTCAGGTTCCAGGAGATCAGCGCCGGCCGGTGCTCACTTTCCATGACTGGCCATCCTTGTCCTCTCAGAAATCGCGAATGACACGAATAAACGAATGTCGCGAATAAATTTCCTTAAAAATTCGCGCCATTCGTCCATTCGCGTGATTCGCGTTCTTCTTAATCATTCGCGCCAATTCGCGTCAATTCGTTGCTTTTCAACAGTTCGCGCACCTTCTTGTCTGCGCGCCCGCCAGGTGGAGAAGCCGAGCCAGGCGGAGCGGGCCAGCATGAAGGCAATAATGACCATTAGGGCGGCGTTGAGAAAGGCGGCCGGCCGGGGCTCGATGGGCGTCACGCTGAAGGGCCACAGCTCGACGTGCCGGCCGAGGCCGTCGTTCAAGAAGGTGAAGGCCCGCCAGCCATTGGAGAAGACCAGGATGGCCGAGACGGGCCACCAGCCCCGGTAAATGAGCGCGGCAAAGATGACGATGAAGATAGCGCCAATGCCCAATTCCAGGGTGGCGCTCTGGCGGCTGGCCGGGACCAGGCCGGCGGCAAAGGTGATAGCAATCACCAACACACCCAGCCCGCCGTAAGCGACGGCCGCGGCCTTGTGGGGGTCTTTGAGGCCGGACGACGGAGGAGGGGCGACGGATGACAGATCATCGTCTGTCGCTGGTCCAGGCTTCGCCCTGGACACGCGTCTGTCGTCTGTCGTCAAAAGGGCAGGCTTGTTTCTGGACAACTCCTGACCTCACATCTCTGACATGCCCAGCGCCTCGCGGGCTTCGGTCATGACCGCCGGGGTAATTTCCTGGTAGCCCTGCTGCCGGGCGTAATCGCTGTAGAGGCGACGGACCATGCCCTGAACAAAGACAGGTGCGGCCGCCAGGCGCTTGAGGGCACTCTCCGTCCAGACCGGCTCCGGGCCGGCCGGCGCGGCCGGCTTCTGCCCGGCCAGGGCCTCGCGAATCATGCTCATCGGCTCAGGATGCCCGGCGAGCGTCTCGTGGCCGATAGTCACGCCCAGGCTGCGGACTACCTGCGTCTCACCAGAATTGGTGATCATCGAAATGGAGCGGCCGCAGTTCGGGCAGATGTAGCGAATGGCCATCGAGCCACCACCTTCGGCCACAGTGTTGTCGGCAAATTCCATCACCCGCTGGCAATCGTTACACAGAAATTTCATTGGCCAACGCCTCCTCCAACTGCTGCGCCAGGGCCAGGATGGCCCGGCCGGCCGGCGATTGGTTATCTTCCAGGATAAATGGCCGGCCGGCGTCGGTAGACCAGGCCAGGCGTGGCTCGAAGGGGACCTGCCCCCAGTAGGGAATGCCCATCTCGGCGGCAAAGGCCCGGCCGCCATTGGGGGATAATTCCTGGACGGCCGTCTCTGCCGAAGAGTTCGACGGAGTGACCAGCCCGGCCATATTTTCCACCAGCCCCAACAGCCGCCCGCCGGCCTGCCGGGCGGCGGTAATGGCCCGCCGGACGACCAGGTGGGAGACCTGGGAGGGAATGGTGACGACGACCGCGCCAGACAGGCCGGGAACCAGGCGCATTAACGTGTCAAAGCGGTCGGCGCCAGGGGGCATGTCAATGAGCAAATAGTCGAGGGAACCCCAGTCGGTATCGGCCAGGAACTCACGCAGGGCGTTGGCCTCCATCGTCCCCCGCCAGACGTAGGCATCGGCCGCCAGGCCGCCGGGGTGTTGCCAGGCCACCGGCGTATCGTCGCCGTCGAGGAAGAGGTCCATGGACATGACCCGCACGCCGGCTACGCCGACGGCCGGCGTGGCTCCGGCCGGGGCCATGACGACCTGCTGCCCACGCGCACCGAGCATAGCTGCGGCCGAGGCGCCGTGAATGTCGGCGTCCAGAACGCCCACGGAGCGGCCGGCCAGCCCCAGGGCGGCGGCCAGGTTGGCCGTCAGGGCGCTTTTGCCCACACCGCCCTTGCCGCTCATGACGGCAACGACGTGGCTGATTGGCGCCAGGCGGTCGGCCACCCGTTGCCGCTGGGCCAGGACTTGATCCAGGACGTTAGGTACATTGGGGGTGCTACTGTTATCAGTATCAATCACTTTCATGGCCAGTTACTCCCAGACGACACAGGCGCCCTCCCCACCATAAGCTATCCACGTACTTCACGCCATCATCTGGAATGTCGGTGCGATCCCGCCAGATCGGCCGGGGAGGTTGGGCCCGCTCAAGTTGCGTGGAGTGCCGGCCGGGACGCTTCTTTTTCTTAGCCAATAGTCACTTACCCACCCATCGCCTGCCCGGCCGAATATTCCGGTACAGCAATATACCGCTCTGGTCTATGTCGGTGATACTCGTCAAGAAAATCATCGAGCCGCTCAGAAACCTGAGGAGAAAGATAGGCTTCGCCACATTGCTGGCATACGTCGGCCGGAACATCCTTAACGACGATCAGTTCTTCACCACGCCAGATTTCCAAGGTGGTTTTACCTGGCGCTAATTCGCCTCCGCATATGTCACATCTATCAATAGCGTTCTTCATTTCCGCACCTTTCTAGTCTTGTAATCGCTCTCCCATAAAGCGTCCTCCGGTTCGTAAACAGTCACAATGCGTAAAGCTGGTTCGACGTCCCCTCTTGAACAAACGATGTGCAGCGGATCACCTGAGGTCAACCAACCCAATACTAAGCAAGAGGTGTAGGGCTGAGCATCTGGGTATCGCTCAATAATTTCTCCGTTGAGTAACGCCTTTTCCAACTCCGCAATAGTAATTCCATGCTCCAGGCGAATAATAGTGGCGTGTTTAGTGAGACGATAACGTTTTGCCCTAATATGGCTACGAATGAATCGCAGACTGGGCAGTTCACCCATAGCAAGCTCTTGTCAATATAGTCGCCACGCCATTATACCATTTTATCCCGGCACCGCTTGCTGACCGACTATAGTTCCTCAGTTCTCCAAGTTCTCTCTTGTACCATCCTCAGCCATGCCCTTGAAGTAGCCAAAAGCGCCTTCGCCCTGGGCTTCCCACAGCTCGCGGACCTTGCGCAGCATTTCGTCGGCCACCTCGTAGTTGATGGCCGAGTGGCCGCGCTCGCGGGCCAGCGATTCGACCATTTCGCGGACCATGGCCCGCTCGAATTTGGGGACGCGGGCCAGCCGCTCCAGGGCCTGGTCGGTCCAGGGCATTTCCGCCTGGGGGCCGTCGTCGCCGGCATAGCCCAGCCGCCGGGCGACCTCAATAGTCACTTCCAGGGTCACTTCCGGCAGTTGCTTCTCGCGGGCGTACCGTTCCATGGCCAACATGGCCATCGGCCGGACGAAGGGCGGCACGCGGCTGTCAACCCGGTCCATCGCCTCCTGGGTCCAGGGGAAGGCCCGCTCGTGGGGCATGTACTCCTCGATGGGCGAGCGCGCCTTGGCCCGGGCTTCGGCCAGCTTGCGGTCTTCGTGTTCAAGGCCCATCAGGTGCTTGGCCGAGGGGGGCAGGATGCCGCTCAGCGCGCCGTAAAGCAGGTCCAGGGTGATGCGCTCGTAGCCTTCCTTGCGGGCGTACTCTTCAACCGAAGCCTTGGCCATGGCCTGGGCAAAGGGCGGGGCGCGGAAGATGAGCTTGAGGGCGTCGTCGTCCCATTCCAGCGGCTCCTCTTCGTACTCTTCTAACAGCGGGATGTCAAACGGCCGGGCGTCGGCCGCGCCGACGATGAGCAGGTTGGCGGGCGACAGGCGCAGCAGATTGTCGGTGTTTGAGCCCATATCGGCCCCTTCGACGTGGTGCGCACCCCAGCGGCCCATTACCACCAGATCATAGCCGTCCCGCTCACAGACGTCCACGATCTTGGCGAACGGTTTGCCAACCAGCACTTCGGTGGTAATTTCCGCCCCTTCGTCGGCGGCCACTTTTTCGGCCCGCATCAGGTTAGCCTCACACACTTTCTTCAACCCCCGGTCAATAATGTTGTTGTGCAGTTCCTCCTGTTCCTCGAACTTGAAGACCTTGCCGGCCTGGTAAGAGAGGACGTGGCGGATGTTGTCGAAGGCGGCGTAATGGTAGAAAGGATCAAAGGCGGAGACACAGTGGACGGTCGCGCCAAAGGCGGCGGCCATTCGTAGCGCCTTGCGCAAGGCGACGAAAGAGTAGGCCGAGCTGTCTACGCAGACCAGGATCTTGCCGCCGCGCAGGCTGCGGCCCTGCTGCTTCATGATGAGCATGTCGGTGGTGATCAGGCGGGCCACACGGGCGGTGACCTGGCCGACCAGGCTTCGTTTCACCTGGCCTATGCCGTGCGCGCCCATAATCACCAGGTCGTAATCGTTGGCGTTGATGTCCTTGGCCAGTTGCTCGAAGTGGATGCCCTCCATCAACTTGCGCTCGATCTTGAGGTCGTGGTTCTCACCTCGCTTGTCCAGGACATCCAGAAAAGAGTCGGAGATGAGGATCAGTCCGGTCTCAATCAGCTTGTCGTGGATGCGCCGCTGGCGGGCCAGCTCCTGGTCCGTCTGGAAGCGGGCCGGCAAGCCGACCTCCAGTTGCCGGAAGCGATCGTCGTGCAGGCGGGCGGCGTAGACGTGTGTCCCCACCAGCGTGGTGTCCCAGGCCCGGGCAAACTCAATGGCCCAATCAATGCCGGCGTGGCACAGCTCCGAGTTATCGCTGGGAACTACGGCTTTATAATAAAGCGGGCCAGATTCCCATTGGCGGGCGGGCGCAGAGTCAGGCATCTGGTCAGTCGTGGCAACAGCTTCCATCATGCGAATCTCCTTTAGGGGAGATTAGAGATTGGAGATTGGAGATTGGTAAGGTCCGTTGCCAATCTCTCATCTCTCATCTCTCATCTCTAATTACCAATGGTAGAGCAACAGATAAATCACCACCCCACTGGCCGAGACGTAGAGCCAGAGCGGCAGCGTCCAGCGGGCGATTCGGCGGTGTTGGGCAAACACCCCCCGCCAGGCGCGGTACAGGGTTGTCAGGCCCAGGGGCAGGACGAGGGTGGCCAGGGCAATGTGTGAGAACAGGATGGTGAAGTAAAACGGCCGGGCCCAGCCAGACCCGGGAAAGCGGGTCGAACCGGCGACGGCGTGATAAATAACGTAGGAGGCCAGGAAGAGCGCCGACAGGCTGAAGGCCAGGAGCATACAGAAGCGATGGCGCTTGACCTGCCGGCGGCGAATGAAAAGATAGGCGGCCGTGAGCAAAAAGGTGGTGGCGCTGTTCAAGCCGGCGTTCAGCGTGGGCAGCCAGGCTACGGCAGCCCGGTCCAACGGCGCTGCCTGGAACAAGAGGCCGGGCGGAGCCAGCAGCAAAACAGCTACAACCAGCACGACCAGCAGCGATACGCTGCCAATGATCCATGCGGATGTACTTTTCGGCAAGTGGATTTCAGCCCGGGTAGACGCCATTTGGAGTTTAGTAGGGGCATGGCGCGCCATGCCCCTACCTAAGTCACCACGCGGTCAACCATCAAGATAATGAGCATAATAACCACCAGCAGCAGCGGGAAACCGCCGATGATGGCCAGCAGGCGATGGTCGTAGCGCAGGTGCATGTAAAACATAGCTACCAGGACTGCTTTGGACGCCGCCATTACCAGGAGAACGACGGCCCGAAGCCCGGGGGCAATGTCCAGGCTGGCAAACCCCACCTCGGCGGCGGTCAGCACGGCCAGGACAGCAAAGACCTGCCAGTAAGGACGTTTTTGTGCAGGCGCTTCCTTCATAACGGTTGCTCCTTACAAGTGCCTGGCGCTTATCAAGCGCCTGGCACTTTTAAATCAGGTAGATAATCGTAAACAGAAAAATCCAGACCACGTCCACAAAATGCCAGTACAATCCTACCAACTCAATGCCGAGGTGGTCCTGGACGTAGCGGCCGCGGAAAGCCTTAATTGCCGTCCACAGCACCCAAATAACCCCGCCGGTAACATGTGCGCCGTGGAAACCGGTCACAGTGTAGAAGCTGGCACCAAACAGGTCGGTGGAGACGCTAATCCCTTCGCCCGCCAATTCGCCCCACTCGATGCCCTGGATGGTGACGAAGATGGCACCGAGCACGGCCGTGGCCAACAAGAAATAGGGCGCCCGCCGGCGGTCGCCGTGCTCGGCCCGGTCATAGGCCAGCACCATCGTAACACTGCTGAAGATCAAAATGAACGTGTTCAGCGCCACCAAGGGCACGTTCAGTAGTTCGGCCGCCACCGGCCAGGCCGGCTTGCTAAAACGCAGCGACAAATAGGCCACGATCAGCCCGGCAAAAAACATGATTTCTGAGGCCAGGAATAACCACATCGCAAACTTAAGCGTCTTGATCCCCTGCCAGGTAGGGGTGACGTGATGTTCGCTAATAGCTGTGTGGGTCATAGGACTCCTTTCTCGAGCATAAGTGCCAGGCACGTTACGGCTGGCCGGGTATCGGGCAAAGTCATCAAGTGCCTGGCACTTCAGTTAATCGGCCGCAGCAGCAACCAAGAGCTGGTCTTGCGGCAGCCAGTCTTCGCCATTCTCTGGCGAACTATATTCGTATGGCCCGCGCTGTACTACCGGCGTAGTGTGGAAATTCTCCAACGGTGGCGGCGACGAGGTTGTCCATTCCAGCGTATTGGACTGCCAGGGGTTGGCGGCCGCTGTTTTGCCCCGGTACAGGCTGACGAAAAAGTTGGCAAAGAGCACCAGTTGCGCCAGGCCCAGCACATAGGCGCTGATGGTCATGAACTGGTTAAGCCCTTGCAGCGGCGCCAGAAACTCATAATTGTAGGGATCGGCAATGCGGCGCGGCATGCCGTTGGCGCCCAGGATGAACATGGGGAAGAAGACCAGGTTAAAGGAGATGAAGGTGAGGGCAAAATGCACCTTCCCCCAGGTATCGTTCATCATCCGGCCGAACATCTTGGGGAACCAGTATTGAATGGCCCCGAAGACGCCAAACAGGCTGCCGCCAAAGAGCACGTAATGAATGTGGCCCACGATCCAGTAAGTGTCGTGAATGAAAATGTCCACCGGCGTGGCCGCGGCAAAGACACCGCTCAAGCCGCCAATAACAAAGGTGGAGACAAAAGCCAGCCCGTTCAGCATGGGCGCCGTCAGGCGAATCTGGCCTCGCCACAGGGTGGCCAGCCAGTTAAAGGTCTTAATGGCCGAGGGCAGGGCGATCATCATCGTCGAGGTCATAAAGGTAATGCCCAAGACCGGGTTCATGCCGCTCTGGAACATGTGATGGCCCCAGACGATGAAGCCTAATCCGGCGATGGCCATAATGGAAAAGACCATCGGCTTGTAGCCAAAGAGCGGCTTGCGGGCAAAGCAGGGGATGATGTCCGAGGCCATACCCATCGCCGGCAAAATCATGATGTAGACCGCCGGGTGCGAGTAGAACCAGAACAGGTGCTGCCAGAGCAGGGGGTTGCCGCCACCGCTGGGCAGGAAGAAACTGGTGCCTATCGTGCGGTCGAGTAGGAGCAAAATCAAGGCTGAGGTGAGCACGGGCGTGGCCAACACCACCAGGACGGCAGTAATGAACAGCGCCCAAATGGTCATGGGCAACCGGAACATATGCATCCCCTCGGCCCGCAACATCACTATCGTGGTAATGTAGTTAATCGCGCCCATCGTGGAGGAAGTGCCCACCAGGAGCAGGCTAATCAACCACAACGTCTGGCCCATGCCAGAGCCTGGGACCATGTCTGGCAACGCGCTCAAGGGGACGTAAGAAGTCCAGCCGGCGGCGGCCGTTCCGCCCTCGACGAAAAAGCCGAGCAGCATGACGACGAAGGCGGGCACCATGATCCAGTAGCTAATCATGTTAATGCGGGGAAAGGCCATGTCTCTGGCCCCGATCATGAGCGGGATGAGGAAGTTGCCAAAAGCCCCGGAGAGAATGGGGATAATGAAAAAGAAGATCATGATCGTCCCGTGCATTGTCACCAGGGCCGGGTAGCCTTCAGGAGATAGGATATTGCCGGTGCTGCTGAACAATAGGCGGCCGACGACGGGAATCTCCTGCCACGGCCAGGCCAACTGGGTGCGGATGAACATGGCCAGCAGCCCGCCAACAGTGAAGAAGAAGAGGCTGGAAAAGAGAAATTGCTTGCCAATCACCTTGTGGTCCGTCGAGAAGACGTATTTACGCCAGAAACTCAACGGCACAGCATGGGTCGCCTCATGGGGGACTGCTGTTATCGTTCCTGTGGTCATATCTTCCTCCTGCAAAAATAGCTGTCAGCTATCGGCTATTAGCTATCAGCATTTTTATCCGTGGTGGTGGGTTACCAGCCATGTGGAGCCCTACCGTTATTCAGCCAACTCGGCCAGCCAAGCCGCAAATTCGGACTCTGACTCGATGGTGACCCGGCCGCGCATCCGGTAATGGCCCAGGCCACACAGTTCGGCGCAGGCCAGTTCATACTCGCCAGGCAGAGTGGCTTCAAACCAGAGTTCAATCTCCCGTCCCGGTATGGCGTCCTGCTTGACGCGCAGGGCCGGTATCCAAAAACTGTGGAGCACATCCTCAGATTCCAGCCGGATAATGACCGGCCGGTTGACCGGGAAATGCAGAATATTAATGGGGGCCTTAACGTCGTCGGCCGTATCCAGCGCCCCGTCCGCACCGGGGTAGGTCGCCTCCCACTCAAACTGGTTAGAGGACACGCCGACGACGAGCGCATCGGATTCGGCCGGCAGAAAGAGTTTCGCCCTCACCCAGGTGTTGTACTGGAAAACGGCCAGCCCGAAGAGCATCATTCCCGGTATGATCGTCCAAGCGGCTTCGACGCGACGGTTGCCGTGAATGTAGGCAGCCTTCTGTCCCTGGCGTTGGCGGTAGCGGATCAAGAAATAAAGCAACGTGCCCTCGACCAGCACAAAGGCCACACTGGTGACAATCAGCACCACCATGAACATCTGGTCAATAGGACCGGCAAAGGTCGAAGCCTCAGGATGGATTCCGCCCACGGTTGCCTCCTTATCTGGATTATTGGTTGTTGGTTATTAGCCAGAGGGCCAATAACCAACAACCAATAACTTAACTACCTTCAAACGTAAACTCAATCTCGGCCGCTTCCTGCTCGCCGACCGTCACCGACATCGTTTGCTCGCCATAGAGTTCGTGCCAGGCAGCAATGGTGTACGTGCCTGGTGGCAGGTTAGGCAGCGAGAAGGCACCATCTTCACCAGTCGTGTCAAAGTAAGGATGGTCCAGGACGCCCAGGTAGCCGAGCATCCAGTCGTGGACGTCGCATTCAATGGGGATCATGACCTCGACCTCGGTAAATTGCTTGGTCGAGTCCATGGCCACCGGCTGGCCCAGGTTAAAAGCCCGGTTGGTGGTGGGCATGGGGTGAATGTTGTGCAGAATGCCATCGCTATTGCGAATGATCAAGTCCTGGCCAACCTGGACACCCAGGACGTGGGGCACGTAGTGGCAGCCGGTCTGGTCAAGAACAACGCCTTCCTCGGGAACAGGGAATTCCAGATCACCCAGACCGTCCTTCACGTAGACGAAGACGTTCTGCAACGTGCCATCGCCATTGACGACTACCGTTTCGGTAAAGGCACCATCAGGGTGTTTTTCCTGGCAGACGGGCTCGGCGTCCATCAGAATAGGCTCCGGCTCGGGCGCTGTGCCGGTAAAGAGTACTCTCCCGGCAATAGACGCCGCCGTCGCCGGGTCTACCGGATTCTCCACGGCCGCTTCACCGCCGCCATTCTCCTCGCCGTTGCCAGCCCCGTCTCCGCCACCGCCGCACCCGGCCGCCAGCAACAAGACGATCAGACTAATAATTGCCAACCAAAATAGTTTTACTCCTTTCATCATCCACCTCTTTTCTATTTTCGCCTTGCCCGTCTCACCAGCAGCCACTCGCCTGCAGCCACCAGCCCCACGGTGAGAACGGTATAAAGGTAAACGGAAACCGGCGCCGGCTTTTCCAGGACCAGGCTGTACCAGGAAGAAAGCGCCAGGCGTGTGCCGGCTTCCCCATTTGATCCTTCCCAGGCCTGGAAGGCAATGGGAATGAACTCGCCCGGAACCAATTGGACGTCGTTCGGATCAGTCGTCGTCAGCGGCCGGGTAAACAGCAGCCGGTATTGTCCATCAGCCCAGGAAGCCTCGGCCGTGACCTGTGACGACTCCTGCGGTTGCCATTCCTCCCTAAAGCCGGCCACATTATACTCGGCCACCGAACTATCCGCCTGCCAGCGCCACAAGTTGACCGGCTGGCCCGGCTGGCCCCAGAAGAAATAGGGTTTCTGCGTTCCCTCGGTCACGGTTTGGGGGAACTGCACCGCCAACGCATCAGGTTGGGGACCGGCCGTGCCCAGAAACTCATCGAGGTTCACGTAGGTAGCGTTGCCCACGTTACCCTCGCTACCGCCGCCGGCCGCGTCTTGAAAGGGGTCGCTCCATTCGACCAGGAGAGCCAGGCTTTCGTCGTTGTGCAGGGCGCGCACCGTCACGGCGTCCACGCCCGGCGTCTGCCAGCGCGGGCCGGTAATGACCTGGCCGGTCAGGAAAAGGGAAACGGCTTCGACCTCGTTCCATTCCGGGGCCTCTGGGGAAGTGGGCAGGGAGCCGGCGATACGCCCGGCCGTGATCACGCTTTGCTCGGTCGGCTGCTGGGCTTGCAGGGAGTACACGTAGGCGGAGAGCGCCCACAACTTCTCTTCCCGTTCCTCTTCAGGGAAGACATCATAGAATGACGGCATCGGCGTGCCATTGAGACCGGTGGAAAAGCGGCTGTAAATGTCTATCAGCTCACTGCCGCCCTTATAACGCCACGCTTTGGTTAAATCGGCGGCACGAATAGGAAAATCAAAATCATCGGTCAGGGTAGGCGCCGAAGGACCATCGGCACGCCCCGCCTGGCCGTGGCATTTCCAGCACTGCAACTCCTGGTAGATTTGCTCGCCTTCGGCGATGATGGCCGCAGTCACGCGCGGCGGGTTGCCAACAGGGATCACCACCGGTTCAAACTCGCCCCAATCGGGCACAAAATTTTGGGTTAGATAATCCACGACCGCCTCGATTTCTGCCTCGGTCAAAACACCTTCCCAGGCGGGCATCGCCGTGCTGCGGACGCCTACCTGGACGATATGAATTACGTCTTCACGCAGGGGAAGTTCGCCGGAAGCAGTGGTGCGAAATTTGAACTGGCCGGAGGTGAAATCGCGCGGCCGGGGATTGAGATAAGGGGCCACCGGTCCATCGCCATCACCATTCTCGCCGTGGCAGAAGGCGCACCGTTCCAGGTAAATGGCTTCGCCGTCCAGCGTGGCCTGCGCGGCCGCCGGCCTGACGGCCAGAGTGGCTGTGGGACTTACCACTATGAAGCCAGCCAGGCCCACAGCCAGCAGTAAAACCAGCCAGAAGTTGCGACGTGATTGAGACCCCATACGCTTTTGCCTATTCCCCTTCTGCTGTCTCCGGCCGGCGTGGTTCCACGCCCGCCGTATCGTACTCAGCAGCAATGATCTTCCAGATTTCATCGTCCGTCAGTGTACCCTCCCAGGCCGGCATGGCCGAGTCCCAGGGGCTACCTGCAGTCGGCAGGCCAATACCGCCTTCCTTCACGCGCCAGAAAGCATAGGCCTCGATCACCGTGGCTATGGTATCTTCCGAACGGAAGTTGGCCGGCTTCAGGCGAAAACCGTAAGCCATCGGCCCCTCGCCGTTGGCCGGCGTGCCGTGGCAGGGGCGGCAGTTAATTTGATACAGCACCTGGCCCTCCTCGATGATTTCAGGGTCCACCGTGCCATCGGGGTTGCGGTATGGGTTGGTTAACTTCTCATAGGCGAAGGGAATAGTCGGGTGTTGGATGCGCAGCGCCGCCGGCGGCGTCGAAGATGGGGCAGTATTGGAGTAGACGATCCAGCCGGCCAGCAGGGGGACGGCGGCCAGGATCACCAGGCGGCCAATATGAAGAATCCGGTCGTTTGTCGTCTGGATGGTTTCGCGGCCGCGCAGCAAAGCCTCTACCGGCGCCCCAAAATCCCGCCAGCGGGCTTCGTCAGCCGCCAGGTAAACAAAGACGCCGGCCACAATCAGAGCCAGGTAAATTCCCATGAGCGCGCCGGGCACAGGTAGGGGATTGTCCTGGCCGGCGATCAACATCGAGGCATAGGGCACGACCAGGCGCAGGAACAGATATGCGCCTAAAATAGTCAGGATGACTGTCCAAAAGAGTGGCAACCGCCTGGGCATACGGACCTCCAATCTCAACTCCGCCGTCAAACCCCGTAGGTCTTTGAGACCTACGGGGTTTCATTCTCCTTCTTCTTCAGCGGGCAGAACCCCCGCGCTTTCTTGCAAAAAGGCAATTAAATCGGCCACCTGTTGCACCGTGAGCAGCTCGCCGAAGTTGCTGGGCATAATGCTGGGCACGTCCGGGTAGCGTGCTTCACGGTCAACGTCGGCCCGGTTCACCACTGTCTCCTCCCCCTCTTTATCCTTGATAGTCAGGCTGGCCTCGTCCTCGGCCACGATAATGCCGGAGAGAACGGTGCCGTCATTCAAGCGCACCTGGATTGGCTCGTAGTCGCCGGCGGCAATTTCTGCGCTGGGATTCATGATGGACTCAAAGATGTAAGCCGCCGTCTGCGTACCGGCCACGTCGGTCAGTTCCGGCCCAACCTCTTCACCCTCGCCGGCGACGGTGTGGCACTTGACGCAAGCGGCCGCCTCTGCTTCGTCAAAGAACAGTTCCCGGCCGGCGGCCGGATCTCCCACCAGCACCAGGTTAAACTCGCCCCCGGCGGCAACTTCCGCGGTCGCCGCGTTCAGGATTTCGGCCGGGAGGTTGATGGCGGCGGGGTCGGCTTCACACCCTTGCGTTTGCATATAGACGATGACCGCCCGGATCTCGTCCGGGTTCAGACTGACGGGCGGCAGGTAGACCTTCGGCATGGCCCCGGAAAAACCTTCGACAATGTAAGCCTGGGGATCGGCGATGGACTCGACCAGGTAATCGGTCGGGGTCTGGATGTGGCTGGCCCCGGCCGCCTGCCGGGCCGGCAGGCGCTCCGCCAGGGCTTTGGCGCAGACGTTTTCGTGGTTCGGCCCGCGAATGGCCGACCCCTGGTCACCCAGGCTGTGGCAGGTGCTGCACTTACCCTTACCCCAGTAGATGGCCTCGCCGGCCTCTGGGTTGACGCCTTCGGCGGCGACGGCCGTTCCACCACCGCCAGAAATCTCTGTCACCAGCGCGCCAATGTAGACAAAGGCGCCAAGGATGATCAAAACAAATGCGCCCGTTCGCCCGGCCGGCCACAGCCAGACCATCAGCGCCGCCGCTGCCAGAAACCAGAGAATCCAGGGGAGGAAGAAAACCGGCAAGTTGGCGATAAGGGCCAGGAATGTGCCCAGGCAAGCCAGAACCGACAGAATTCGACCCACTTTCTTTAACATCGCTTATACTCAACATGGTCATAAAGTGGCATTTTTTTACCTTGTCACCCCGCCCTTCGAGCAGCCATCACCTTGTCACCTTGTCAGGTATAGTTCCCTCTAAACTTTCTCTAAACGCTTCCGTCGAGTTCTCCCACGCCTCTTGATTCAGCGCCACCAACCACTCACGGATGGCGGCCCGTTGCGTCGCCGTCAACGAGTCCACCGGCTCTTTATGCAGGGCACTTTCCTCAGAGAGATAGTAGGTCCGGCCGGTGGCCGGGTCCGCGGCGACGTGGGCCACACCCAGAGCGTAGTAGCCGCGCAACCGGCCATACAGTGCATAGCCGGAAACAATGACGGTCGTATAGCGTTCGCGGCCGTTGGCCTCGATACCGGCCGGCAACACGCCATCCACCTCCGTCCAGTCGGCAAGACTATCGCTGAGAAGCGTGTCACCCTTAAAAACCAGTTGCGCGTACCACTGAGCCATAAAGAATACCGAATTTCAGTCACTTGGCACAGTGCTGGCTGCTGGTTGCGGGGTTGGTTGAGGAGGGATGGCCATTGTTCCTTCCTCCACTTCGCCCGTCTCGCCCAGGCCAGCCAGCCAGAAGACAAAAGCAATGAGGGCCATAAAGGCGGCCACAATCCCGGCAATGACGCGGGCCATGTAGGCCATACTGGGCGTCAGGGCCGAGGCCGAAGTGTCCCGCAGCGCGCCAAAGATGTGCCAATCTTCGCGCAGGCCGGAACGGATGTAACCCATCAAGCTCATCAGCATTACCACGCCAACGACGAGTAAAATGAGGGCATACTGGCTGCTCCCGGCCATCTGCCCCCAGCGGATGGCGCCAATCTCCTTCGCGCCCCGCAGCAGGACGATGTCAATCGCCGCGACCAGCACCAGGCTGGACATGGTAATCAGCCACTGGGCCACGGCGATGTTCCGCAAAAACGGGTTGGCCTGGGTCATGACCACGAAGCCATATGGCCCCAGGATGAAAACAGAGTTTAGGACGGTGGTCGCCAGGTAAAGCAACTGTCCGGTAACGCCCCGGTCGGTCAACGTCAATCCCACGGCCACAGCCCCGGCCACGATCTGGACCACCAGCAAAACAGCCACCAGCGTAAAGTAGACGCCTTTGCTGGCATCCAGGTCAAGGGTATCCGGATTAAGGGAGAAGATACCCGCGGCATACCAGCCCAGGACCAGGGCCACGACAGCAAAGGCGACCAGCACGACGATCTTGGCGCCGGCGCCCTGCTGGCTGACCGGCACTCGCTCGCCCTTATTGCCTCGCCGGTAGAAAAGGAAACTCATGAAGGTGGCCACGATAATAAAGTTGATGACGGCGTTCTTGGCTGCCATCAGGCCCAGGAACTTGAGCGTGGGGTGAAACTGCCCGCCCATGATCACCTGTTCCGAAGGCGAGAGGGGCAGGTTGTGCGGCGTGAGCCAGATGGCAAAGCAGATGATGAGAACCACGTCCAGCCACTTGATGTACTTCAGGTAACGCTCTGAGCCAGGGATGCGCCTCATGCCGCTCCAGAGGTAGAAGTTGGCGCCGATAAATAGCGCGCCGATGAGGATAGCCTGAATGATAAAGGTCCAGGAGAAAGCGCCACCCATCATGTTGTTGCCCATGACGGCGCTGTAGGAATAGACTTCGCGCCCCATGTAGTACCCGGCGAAGGGCATGGGAATGAGCGCCGCTACCCCGATGAAGTTGCCGATGTAGCCCATCCAATCGTAGTAGGCGCGGGCCTCGGCCGTTTTGGAATTCAGAAAGCGCACGGCCGCGTAAGCCCCGACAATAAAGCCGCCAAAGGCCACATTGCCAATAGTACGGTGGATATTGAGTGGCGACCACAGCGGGTTATTGATCGCCTGCCAGAGGGTGCCTGACCACTCCAGCGTCAACGCGTTCAGGCCCTGTCTGACCACCTCGCCTGTTTCTGCGTCCACCTCGGCCAGCGGCGGGCTCATCATGTATGAAACCCAGGAGTTGGCAATGAGCATGATGGCCACGCCGAATACGTTGAGGAATACACCTGTCCACAAATGCCATTTCTTCCTGTCCCCTTGTAGCCGTTTCCAGGAGTACAGGTAGAAATACATGGTGAAACCCTCGGCGAAGAAGAGCAGACCGTACCAGAGGAAAGTAGGGCTAAAGACGTCGGACAGGTGAGACATAAAGGTAGGGTAAAGGGCAAAGAGGCTAAAGGCCAGCAACCCACCAAAAGCGGCCGTGGTCGAGAAGGCGGCCGACAGCAACTTGGTAAAGTCGTGGGCCAGCTTGTCGTAGCGCTTTTCACCACTCCGGTAGCCGACGTATTCGGTGATGACGGCGAAGATGGGCACGCCCAGAACAAAAGCAGCAAAAAGCAGGTGCAATTGGGCCACCACCCAGACCACCAGGCGCGAATCGGCCCCAAAATAATTGCGGTAATCCGGCGGGCCACCACCCTGGGCGGCGACTGGCGGCGCCAGGGCCAACAGGGCCAGGAGCACCAGGCTTATGGCCAGGTAGGGGCGTAAGTGGTGTACTTTCCGCATACCGACCTCCTATTTGAAACCCCGCAGGTCGGGGCACAAAACGTGCCCGGGGCACGTTCCGTGCCCTCGGAGACCTGCGGGGTTTGACAACAGATCCTGGATCTACTCAAACTCTACGTCCGCTGTCGCCGTGCCACCGGCTTCAACTGTGACGGTCATCGTCTGTGTCCCCAGTTCGGCATGCCAGACCTCAATGGTGTACGTGCCGGCCGGGACGTCGTCGAGGGTAAATGAGCCATCCTCGCCGGTCGTAACGGCATAGGGATTATCTACCACGATAAGCGTGGCTTCCATCCAGCTATGGACGTCACAACTCACGGGGATGATTTCCGGAATGGTGAAGGGATCACTAGAAACTTCCGGCTCTGTTGCCGGCTGAGCGATATTGAGCGGCGGATTGTCGAAGGGCGTGGTATGAATGTTGTGCAGGATGCCGTCACTGTTGAGGATGGTGATGGCGGAGCCGACCGGAACAACAAGGGCGGCGGGCACATATTCACAGCCGTTTTGGTCCAGGACGAAGTCGCTGCCCAGGGTGTCCAGCGGCTTGCCGGAAGAAATGTCGGTAATGCGGACGATGGCGTTGGCCAGGCCGCCCGAAGCGTCGGTTTTGACCCGGGTGATTTCAATCGAGTCCCCGCAGACCTCCTGGTCCTTGTCGGTTTCTACCGTTTCTGGTTCCACCGCCGGGCCGGAATAGGTAATCTTGCCGGAGATAGTGCCCCCATCGGATACCGTGCCGCCCTGGTAACCCCCGGCGGCCGGTTCGGGCTCTTCCCCGCCTCCCTCCTCCACCACCGTAGGGGGAGGCTGGGTAGCCGCGTCTGGTTCCTCGCCGCCTCCGCCGCCGCAAGCCACTAGGAAAATTGTTAATATGCCAACGAGCAAGACCAAGATGCGTTTCATACTTTTCTCCTCTAAAAGTAGCCACGAATTGCACGAATTAGACGAATTAATTTTCATTCATCGTGGTGGGCCGTGGCCCATGTGAATTCTTACGTTATTCGCTCTTTACGCCGTGCGGCCCAGACCACCCATCCTTCCACCACGGCCGTGGCGACGATGGCCACCGGGACCCAGACGTAGGCGGTGAGCGGTACGGGCTTATCCAGGTAAATCAAATGCCACGAGGTAATCGCCCCGGCCGGGCCTTCTTCGCCGCTCCAGCCGTCCCAGGCCATAAAAGCAATAGGGACAAAACGGCCCGTCTCAATGTGAATGTCCTCCGGGTCTCCGGTGTTCAAGGACCGCCGCAGAACGAGAATGTACTCACCGTTGTCAAACACGGCCGTTCCCTGCACGTCCTGGCTGGCCTGGGGCGCGTCGGTATCCACGCCGTGGCCGGTGCGCTCCTCAATGCTATTGGTGAGCGCGCTCCAGAGCCACAAGTTGACCGGGTTGGCTGAATCGCCAAAGACAAAATAGGGCCGCTCGCCCCCTTCCGGCAACGCGGCCGGAAACTGCACCGCCAATACATCGGCCGGTTGGCCGCCGGCGCCGGCGTCCTGGAAGCGATCATGCCATCTTAGCCGCAGGGCCAATTCCTGATCATTGTACAAAGCCTGTACCCAGACCCCTTTCACGGAGGGCGTATACTGGCGCGGCTCGCGCATGATCTGGCCGGCCAGCGGATAGTAATATTCAGTCGCTTCCTGCCAGGCTGCTGCATTCGGGTCGGTGGGCAGAGCGCCCTGGAAAGCAGCGGCGGTTATGGCCGCCGCCGGCTCAACCGGCGCATCCGGCCCCAGCGAGTCTACGTAGTTGGCCAGGTTCCAGATGTCCTCGTCAGAGAGCACGTCGGCGTAAGCGGGCATAGGGCTGCCCGTCAGGCCCGTCTTAAGGCGCATATAAATGTCGTCTACCGTTGGCCCACCACGGAACAGCCAGGGCATGGTCAGGTCGGCGGGGACGATGACATCGCCGAAGGAATCTTCGGTCAGTTCATCGGCGCTGGGGCCGTCGCCACGCCCGGCCGGGCCATGACACTTGACACACTCCGCTTCCTGCCCGGCAAAGAGTTCTGCGCCACGAGCGATGCTCTCCTGGCTGGCCTCGACTTTCGACCCGGCCACAACCAGCTCCGGCGTCTCTCTCTCAAAACGACGGGAAAAGCCCTTGATGTATTCGGCCACGGCCTGAATCTCGGCTTCACTCAATACACCTTCCCAGGCCGGCATGGTTGTGCCGGGCATGCCCCGGCTGATAATCTGCACCAGGTCTTCGTCGGTGGGGAGCTGGCCAGAGGCAGTGGTGCGGATTTTGTACCAGCCGCGCCGGAAGTCACGCGGCCGGGGATCCATATTCTCGGCTGCCGGCCCGGCGCCGTCGCCTTCGGCCCCGTGGCAAATTTCACAGCGCTGGCTGTAGATAGCCTGCCCTTCGGCCGTCTGCGCCTGGGTGGCTGCGCGCGTGGTTCGCACACCGGCCGAGTTGAAGGCCACGACGATGGTGAGAGCTGTGGTGATAACGGCGATGCCGATGCGTATACGACTCATTGGCTACCTTATTCTCCCGCCTGCCGTGGATGCTGCCCGGTGGCGTCGTACAAGTAAAGGATAACCTGCCAGATCTCGTCCCTGGAGAGCGTGCCTTCCCAGGCAGGCATGGCCGAATTCCAGCCCTTCCCTTCCGGCGGCAGGCCAGGCCCGCCCTGGGCAATACGCCAGAACAAATAAGATTCTTGCAGTTGGGCAATAGTGCCCGGGTCGGTGAAATCGGCCGGGCGTGGCCGGAGCGCAGAGGCAAAGAGCCCGTCGCTGTCCAGCGCGTCGCCGTGGCAGTAAACGCAGTTCCGGCCGTAAATCGCTTTGCCCGCCGCCAGCGCCTCCGGATCAGGAAGGCCATCGGGGCCACGGAAGGGGTTCACCGCCGTGCGCAGGTTAATAACTTCGCCGTCCACCGTGACCGAATCAGGTGGCGCAGGATGGACCGAACGCAATTCGGCCGGCGGGTCGGCGCTCGGCCGGACCTGGAAAAAAGCCCACAGGCCGGCCAGCAAGGGCAAGGCGACCAGGATCACCTGCCGTAACAGCACCACTCCGCGCCGTTCACGCTCGACCACCAGGGTGCGGAGCGGGGCCTTGAACTCACGCCAGGCCGCCTCGTTGGCCGAGACGAACAACAGCATGACCAGGGCCATCGTCGGCATATAGATAGCCCACAACAAGTGGGTCGGGACCGGGGCCGGTGTGCCCGTCAGGAGCAGCGCCAGAGCAGGAATACCAAAACGAAAGAAGAGATAGGCTAAGACAAGCACCAGCAAGAACTGGGCCAGCTTGTGCTTCAGACTGGAATTGATGGCGGCCACAACCTGCTTCCTATTTGAGATTACTCAGGAAATCAACCACTGTTTCTAACTGCCTGGCCGTGAGACGCTCGCCAAAAATCTTGGGCATTACCCCTGCGGGGCAGGGGCCGGTCGGGCACTGCTCGGCGATCACCGCGTCTGGCGCCAAAATAGATTCCCGGATCTCGTCCGCGCTGAGGCGCGCGCCAATTTGAGAGAGATCGGGACCAACAGCGCCGGTTGCGCCAATGGCTTCAATCGTGTGACAGCCGCTGCAGGCCAAAGCGGCGATAATCTCTTCGGCCGTCGTACCGGGCACGCCAACGCCCCCGCCGCTCGATCCGGCGTCGCCCTCCGCCTCCTCGGCCGACAGCGTAACTGTCACCTCGCCACCCTGGCTTTGCAAAAAAGCAACCAGGGCCGTCACCTTGGCCGGGCCAAGGGTCTGGAGCAGCGTCTGGGGCATGATACAGTCGAAGCCCTCGACGACGTGGGCGCAGGGGTCCTCGATGGACTCCCGGATATACGCTTCGGCTGGCTGGCCGGGGACGCGATCGGCCGCGGCCGCGCCAATGCCGGCCAGGTCTGGCGCCCGCAGGCCCTCCCGGCCTAAACCATGGCAGGTTAAACAGGCGGCTTCGGCGCTTTCAAAGACTTCCTGGCCCAAGGCTGCCAGTTCCGCGCCAGACAGGTTACCACTGATTTCTAATGTTTCCGGAGCCGGGGATTCAACCTGGGGAATGAGCGAGGCAAAGCCGGCAATGGCCACAATTACGATCACGATGAACGCCGAAACTTTTAGTGAAGTTCTCATATAGTATTGTCAGTCAGTGATTGCCGGCTCTGGTTTCGGTATAACCGGAGCCGGGGTGGGAGCAGTTTCGACTACTTCCTTCTTTTGACCCAGGTTGCTCAACCAGAATATGAAGCCAACCAGGCCAAGGAAAAGTAGAACGCAGACAGAAATGACCTGGGCGGCAAAGCCCAGGGTGGGCGAAAAAGCGTCTACAGACGTATCCTGGACCACCTGGTAAATGTGCCAGTGCTGGCGGATGGCGTTGCGGGCGTAGCCCATCAGCCCCATCAGCCAGGTGAAGGTAACGGCCAGCAGGATCAAAATATATTGGGAGCGCAGTGGCATCTGGCCCCAACGAATGGCGCCAATGTTGGGTGCGCCCCGGTAGAGGAGAATGTCAATGGCGCTAACGGAAATGAGCGTGGTCAGGACGGCCAACACCTGGTAGATGGAAAAGCCAATGCGTATCACGGCTTCGACGAAGTAGCCATAGACGCCGAAGAAGACAACCACAAAGGCGGCCGACCCCATAATCAACCACTGGCCCAACTTGCCCCGGCCTTTGATCGTCAAGGCTGCGCCAATAAAAATCATCAGGCCGTGCAAGGCGCTGAGCAATACCCGCAGCAGTTGCGACGTTTCGCCCAGGCCCTCGCGCAGCACGTAGAGGGCCGGCGTCAGCATCAAGACGAGGCAGACCAGGACGACGACGACCAGGACGGCGGCGGCCGTGCGGGCGTGGCTGGCAAAAGGCAGCGGTTCGCCCTTGCCGGCCCGGCGGTAGAGGAGAAAACTAAGGAAAGTGCTGAGGATCATGATGTTGACGGCCGTGTTCTTGGCCGACATGACGCCCAACACGCCCAGCAGGGGATGGAAGGCGCCGCCGATGAGGGCCTGTTCGGCCGGCGTTACTACCGGGTTGTGCGGCGTGGCCCAGACCAGGACGCCAATGGTTAAGACAAGCAGCAGCCATTTGATGACCCCGGTGTAACGCTCGCCGCCCTCGATCCGCCCCATGCCAATCCATAGATAATAGTTGGCCGAGAGGAAGATGACGGCAATGAGCATGGCCTGGAGAATCCATAGCCAGGACAGGAAACCACCCATCATGGTCACGCCCATCTGCTGGTTAAAACCGTAAATTTCGCGGCCGAGCCAGTAACCGGCAAAGGGCAGCGGAATGAGGCCGATGACGGCAATAAAATTGCCGACGTAGCCCATCCAGTCGTAGTGGGCGCGCTCTTCGTCGTTGCGGGCGTCCAGAAAACGGAGGGCGGCGTACATGCCGACGACCGCGCCGCCAAAGGCGACGTTGGCAATGACCCGGTGAATGTTGATTGGCCACCAGGTGGCGTTGTTGACCGCCTGCCAGACGGTGCCGGTGAAATTACCGGCCGAGTCGTACAGTGACTGCCCTTCGGACTCCGGGCTGATGGCGAAGGTCAGCCAGGCGTTGGCGACAAACATCAGCACCGTGCCAAAGACGTTAAGCAGCAGGCCAATGAGCAGGTGCCAGCGCTTCCCGGTGGGGGTGTTCAGGCGATCCCAGGAGTACCAGTAAAGGTAGAGGAAGAAAATCTCGCCAAAGATGAGCAGGGGGTAAATGATCATCGTCGGCAGGAAAGCGTCGGCCAGCTTGCCCATGTAATTGGGGTAGAGGGTGAACAGCAAGAAGGTCAGCAGGGCGCCAAAGCCGGCCGTAGTCGAGGCGGCGACCAGGATCAGCTTGGTAAATTCGCGGGCCAGGTCGTCGTAGCGTTTGTCTCCAGAGCGCAGGCCCACGTACTCAACGACGAGGGCAAACATGGGCACGCCTAACATGAAGGCGCCAAACATCAGGTGGACCTGGGCCGTGAGCCAGATGGCTACCCGGCTGCTGATGAAAGAAACCTGGCGGTATTCAGCAGGCCCACCGTCCTGGGCAAAGACAACCCCGGTGAACAATGCCAGCAGGCAAAGGGCCAGCACGACGCCAGACAGGACTGTGCGCCAACTGGTAGATAGACCCGCTTGAGGGTGATTCTGAGCTTGCAAGGCAGCCTCCTCTTTCAACCTTGCCACCGGCCACAGGCCCTGCCCGTGACGCCCGGTGCCCATAGCTCCCCAACTTAGCTTGATTTTTAGGCAAAATGCGTTTCGCGCGATAATTACTCCGGCTACTTTGAAAGGTTCAATGGCTATCTAACTGGTACTATAAGTAGTCTACCAAAAGGATTGATAAAATCAAAAGATTCAGCAGATTCGATTTGAGACCCGTCATGCAGGAGCATGATAGTTCGTACCCCTACAGAATCTGACGGGTTTCGCGGGCCAGAACGCGCGCCTACTCATCTGGCTAAAGCGGGGGACGGTGTTACAATCCCCCCGGCATGGACGAGGAAATCCGCCGGTTGGTACAGACCATTCACGACGAGCCAGGTCGCGTGGTCGTGGTCACGGCCGGGGCCGGGACACAAGCGCTGGCCTGGCTGCTGGGGGTGGCCGGGGCCAGCCGCACGCTCCTGGAAGCGCTCATCCCCTACGACGAAGCGTCTTTCAACGACTTCCTGGGCCAGCGGCCGGCCCAGTACGTGGCGGTGACGACGGCCGGGCTGCTGGCCGGCCGGGCTCTCACCCGGGCCAGGCAGCTTCGCCACGAGGGCGAGCGGGTCATTGGGCTGGCCTGCACGGCGACAATCGTTACCGACCGGCCGAAGCGAGGGGAGCACCGGGCACACGTGGCCACCTGGTCCAACGAGCGGGTTGCCTGGTATAGCCTGCGCCTGCACAAGGGGGCGCGCGACCGCAACGGCGAAGAAGAGATGGTCAGCCGGCTCATCCTCAACGCCCTGGCCCGGGCTTACGGCCTGGCCGGGCAGGTAGCGTTCGAGCTGATTCCGGGCGACGACTGCGTGGAGCAGGTCAGCGACCTGGCGGCGGCCACCGCCCAACTGCTGCAGGGCCAAATCAACGCCTTCGGCGTCGCGCCGGACGGCTCTCTCCTGCTCGAGGACACCGGTCCCGGCGCGCTTCTCTCCGGCTCCTTTAACCCTCTCCACGAAGGCCACCTGGCGCTGGCCGAAGTCGCCGGCGAGATGGCCGGCCGGCCGGTGGCATTTGAGGTGGCGGCCGTCAACGCCGACAAGCCCTCGCTGAGCCAGGCCGAGACGCTAGAACGGCTGGCCCAGTTTGCCGGGCGCTATACCGTCCTGGCCAGCAACGCCCCGACCTTTGTCCAAAAAGCGCGCCTTTTTCCGGAGACCACCTTTGTCGTCGGCGTGGACACGGCTGAGCGCATTTTGCAGCCCCGCTTTTACCACGACAGCCAGCAGGCAATGGAAGCCGCCCTGGAGGAGATTCGCCAACGAGGTGGCCGTTTCCTGGTCGCCGGCCGGGCCGACGAGAGCGGCCGGTTCCACACGGCCGCCGACCTACCTGTGCCGAAGTCGTTCGGCGATCTCTTCGTCCCCATTCCGGCCGGCCGCTTCCGCCGCGACATCTCGTCAACGGAGCTGCGACAGGCCGGAAAGCGGGGAAGCCGGTAAAGAGACGGCGGACGCGTGTCCAGGGCGAAGCCTGGACCAGCGACAGACGACGAACAATAAACCATGATCCGTCGTCCATCGTCTGTCGTCAATGCGGCCTCTCCAGCGCCTCCAGTTGCTCGACCATTTCCTGGATCACGTCAAACCCGCCTTGCCAGAAATCGTGGGCGTACATGTCAATCCCGGCCCGTTCCAGGATGGTGGCCGGCGAATCAGAGCCGCCGGCCGATAGGATGGCCAGGTAGCGGGGCTTGAAGGCTTCCCCTTCTTCCTGGTACTGCTGGTAGAGGGAAAAGACGAGCAATTGGCCAAAGGCGTAGGCGTAAACGTAGAAGGGCGAGGCGTAGAAGTGGGGTATCCCCAGCCACTCGTATTGAAAGTCGTCGCTGACGGCCAGCGCCTCGCCGAACTGGTCGGCCAGGTTCCGGGCGTAGAGCCGGGAGAGATCATCAATGGCCGCGCCCTGGCGAATGAGATCGTGCGCCTCCCGCTCAAAGAGGGCAAAGTAGGCCTGGCGGCCGATGGTGGCGTAGGCAATGTCCATCTGGCGGAAGAGCACGGCGCGGCGGGTGTCCGGGTCCGGGTTTTCGGCCAGCAGCCGGTCGGTGACGAGCATCTCGGCAAAGGTGGAGGCAGTCTCGGCCAGGGGCAGTGACGCCTGCTGGGTCAGAACTGCATGGTGGTCGGCCAGCAGGGCGTGGACGGCGTGGCCCAGTTCGTGGGCCAGGGTGGCCACGTCGTCTACCCGGCCGTTATAGGTCTGCAAAATCCACGGCGTCAGGTCTGGGCCGATCGTCAGGCAAAAAGCGCCGTCCTGCTTGCCTTTGCGCACCTCGCCGTCTACGTGGTGCTTGTCAAAGACCCGCCGGCCCAGGCTGGCCACGCCAGGGTCAAACTGGTGAAAACTATCCAAAACCAGCTCGACCGCTTCGGCGTAGGGATAGCTCTTATCCACCTCGGCTACCGGGGCATACAGATCGTAGCGGCGCAACCGCTCCACCCCTAACCAATGGGCCTTTAGCCGAAAGTACCGCTGGAAAAGAGGCGCGTTGGCCCGGCAAACGTCCAGCAAAATGTCCACGACCTCGTTGGGCACGTCGTTGTACAGGTTGCGGACGGCAATAGGCGAGGAGAAGCTGCGCAGGCTGACGTTTTCGTTGTACCAATCGCGCACCCGGTACTGGTAAATCTGGCCCAGGATGGGGGCTTCTTCCTGCCAGACGCGCAGCAACTCCTGGTAAGCGGCCGCCCGCAGCTCAGGATCGGGATGGCGGAAGTAGACCTGAAGCTCTTCACGGTTAAACTCTTTCAACTCACCATTCACGGCCAGCTTGAAAGCGTAGCGGCTGGTCAGGGAGGTAAACAGGTTGAGCAAGGCATAGGGGCCGTTGACGTTTTTCAGGTTAATGACCCGTTCCTCCGCTTCAGAGAGGGTATACGGCCGCTCCAGGCGGAGCGTCTCCAGCCAGTAGCGCAGGTCGCCGGCCACGGGCAGTAGCCGGCTGGCCGCCTCCTCGTCCAGCTCCTTCCACCACAGCTTAAAAAAGAGCGTCCGGTTGTCTGCCTCGGCCGACAACTGCTGGATGCGGGCCAGGAAAGCCTGGATTTGCTGGTTCTGAGTGTCGGCCGAAAAGTGCAGATAGCCAAAACCGCCCAACCGGGCCACCAGCCGCACCAGTTGTTCGTAAGCCTGGAGGATATGTTGGAAGACGGCCGGTTCCAACTCCAGCGCCAATCGGGCACGAAACGTCTCAAATTCCTGGACCAGCGCCTCGACCTCGGCCAGCGCCTCCCGCACTTCCGACCCCTCCAGCGCCGGGAATAGCTCGTCCAGGCTCCAGGGTTCTTGTTTATAGCTGTTCTTACTCACAATTGTCTCCATCATTAGTGCTGAGGACTGAGTGCTGAGGACTGAGTAGGGACGAGTGTCAGTTCTCAGTCCTCGTTACTTCTGTCGTGGCGCCTCGCGAGTGGTCTGGCGCAGCTTGAGGACGGTGTCGGGGGGGAAGTACCCTTTCCGCAGGCTGAGGTTGGCGTAGACCAGGGTGTTCCGGCCGACCAGGCAGCCGGGGTTGAGGACCGAGTTGCAGCCAGTCTGGGCGTCGTCGCCCAGGATAGCTCCCAACTTGATCAGTCCGGTGTCGTATTCCGTCTCGTTGACGTGCAGCTTGATCGTCGGCCGCTGGCCGGTCAGCGGGTCTTTCTCGCTCACCAACGTCAAATTGCTCAGCTTGGTGCCGGCGCCGAGGTTCACCCGGTGGCCCAGGATGCTGTCGCCGACGTAATTAAAGTGCGGGGCATGGGCCTGGGGCAAAAAGAGGCTGTGTTTGGCCTCGCTGGCGTGCCCCAGGGCGCTGCCGGCCAGCATGACTACGTTTTCCCGGAGGTAGGCCCCGTGCCGCACGCTCACCCCCGGACCGATGTAGGCCGGCCCCAAGACGTAAGCCCCCGGCTCAATCCGCGCCCCCTCGGCAATGTAAACCGGCCGGTCGCCCAGGTACGCGCCCGGCAGGACCTGGCCCAGGATGACCTGCTCGCCCTTGAGCAGCACCAACAAACGCTCTTCCAGGTAGGCCAGGGCCTGCCAGACGAACTCGCAACCGGCAAAGAAACCGGCCGTAAAAGTGTCGCTTAAATCAAAAAAATCGCTCGGATGGAGCATCTACATCCTCCATACTGCACCGTGGTAATTGGCAATTGAGTCATTGGATAATTGGGCAATTCTTTCCTGCCTGGCCTGCAAATTTGCCAGGCCTCCTATTCTACCTGTCTTTCACAGAAAATGGTGGCGAGCGCCCACCCATCCGTAACTCAGGCTGTTAGCCTGAGCGGAAGCCCCAGGCTAACAGCCTGGGCTACACTCTCGTGACTCCCGGCATGGTGGCTCGTGACTCCTGGCACTGCCGGCCGGGGTCGCCACCTGTTATCCTGCTCTGAAATGAAGTAATCCGGTGATTGAGTAATTACCCAATTACCTGATTATTCAATTACCCAACATATGGAGGAACAGTACCATGCTCTGGACCAATTGGACGGCGCACGCCCACAAATCACTCATTCCTGGGCCAAAAGGACGCCCCCTACGGGGCAGCCTGGCCGACTTTCAGCAAGACCCTTTGCAACTCCTCGTAGACAGCGCCCGCGAGTACGGGGACGTCGTCAGGCTGCGGATGGGGCCGCGTGACTTCTACCTTATTAGCAACCCGGAGTACATTCAAGAAATCCTCGTTACCAAGCAACAGGACTTTCACAAAGTCCGGCCGCCGGGCTCGTCCCAATTCCTGGGTAACGGGCTACTGCGCAGCGAGGGCGATTTTCATCTCCGGCAGCGAAGGCTGGCCCAGCCTGCTTTCCACCGCCAGCGCCTAGCCGCCTACGGCCGGACGATGGTCGAGCGCACCGAACAACTGCTGGCGACCTGGCAGGATGGCCAGGTGCGAGACATCCACGAAGAGATGATGCGCCTGACCCTGGTGATTGTGGGCGAAACGCTCTTTGGGGCCGACATTAGCGACGAAACCAGCGAGATTGGCCAGGCCCTTACCGAGGCCATGCTGTGGTTTAACCGGCGCATTGGCTCACCCCTGGCCCTGCCGGAAAAAATTCCAACCCCCGCCAACCGGCGTTTCCAGAAGGCCCTGGGCGTTCTCGACCGGATCGTCTACGACCTGATCCAGCAGCGGCGGGCCAGCGGCGCAGACGCCGGCGACCTGCTCTCGATGTTGCTCCTGGCCCAGGACGAAGAAGGCGGCACCGACTCGATGAGCGACGAACAATTGCGCGATGAAGTTATGA
Source organism: Chloroflexota bacterium (assembly GCA_022616275.1). Classification (GTDB taxonomy): domain Bacteria; phylum Chloroflexota; class Anaerolineae; order Promineifilales; family Promineifilaceae. The sequence goes on along the minus strand of JAKEFB010000210.1, from coordinate 25,775 downwards.
CCCTGCTTCTGGCCGGGCACGAGACCACCGCCAACACCCTGAGTTGGACCTGGTACTTGCTGTCCCGTTACCCTGAGGTGCGCGCCCGGCTGGAAACGGAATTGAACATGGTCCTGGACGGCCGTTCCCCGACCGTGGACGATTTGCCCAATCTGGCTTATATCGAGATGGTCTTGCAGGAATCACTGCGCCTCTACCCGCCGGCCTGGACCCAGGCCCGACAACTGGCCGATGAGTGGCAATGTGGCCCCTACCGGTTGCCGGCCGACAGCGTGGCCCTGTTCAGCCAGTACGTGATGCACCGCCATCCTGCTTACTGGCCCAATCCAGAAGGATTCGACCCGGAACGCTTCAATCCTGAGCTACCGGCGAACCGGCCGCGTTTTGCTTACTTCCCCTTTGGGGCCGGCCGGCGCCAGTGCATTGGGCAATCGTTTGCGATGATGGAAGCCAGGTTAATCACGGCCGCCATCGCCCAAAAGGCGCGGCTCAACTTAATTCCCGGCTTCCCCGTAGAACCCCACCCCCTCGTCACGCTGCGGCCTAAATACGGTGTCAAAATGCGCATCCAAATGCGCTAATGACCGGCTGAGTCGGCAAGTCTGCGAGTCTGCGAGTCTGCGAGTTTGCGAGTTTGTGAGTTTGCGAGTTTGCGAGTTACCTTTTCACCTGCCACTGGCATACTCGCCCACTCGCAAACTTACTCTCTCCTTATCGTGGCTCGACTAAAATTCTTACAGCCGTCCGTTCCTGGTCGTCAATTTCCACTTCAACAAACGAGGGAACACAAACCACGTGAACTCCCTCTTCGGCTAAATAACCACTGGCAATAGCAATCGCTTTAATCGCTTGGTTCACAGCGCCAGCGCCAATTGCTTGCACTTCGGCTCGACCAGCCTCACGCACCACGCCAGCAATAGCTCCAGCAACAGATGCTGTACGGGACCGGGCAGATACCTTGATAACACTCATGACGTTGCCTCCATGTACTAGGCTAGAATGCCGGTCGAAAGGGAGACTAATTTCCCATTGCATTTGATTCTAGACAATTTGCCGGGTAATTGTCAAGTTTCACCACCTGCACGGCGCCTGCATAGCCGATGCGCGTTGTTGCATTGGCCGGTAAAAAAGAAGGTGTTTTTGTCTCACAGCGGCCGCAACAACCTATAGCGGCTGCCGGCCGCAAGGTCGCCTTTTTGCCCATATATATGGGGTATGACCTCCCCTTTCAGTCCACAACTAGGGACGGGCTGGAATAGCCCGGGGGGAATGTTAAAATTTGATATTTTTTAAAGTTGGTTGATTCTAAAAAAATCAAACCTTTTAAGGCATTTTCACCCGTTTCTCATTGCCTTGTTTCCGGCCCTTTGCTAGAATGTTCAATACCGTTGTACCCAGTCAGATCACACCCTAAATCTGTGCAGTAGCCTTTTGGTTTTCATGCGGTCAGGAAAATAAGGTCAGACTTAGCGGTGGGGGGCACATGGGGTACAAATAACGGTTGCAGTGATTTTACTATCTACAATTTAATTTAGCTTTGGAACGGCGGTCCGTGCAACCGTTCGGTTCATAGCGCCTGCCTACAGAGGGAAGAGGTGGTATCGGTATGGCCATGAACGCAGAAGTAGCCTGGAAAGCAACATTGGGCGAGTTAGAGCTGCAAATGACCAAGGCGACTTTTAACACCTGGTTAAAAGACGCCCGTTTGCTTGACTCTACCGACGACGAATACGTGGTTGGTGTGCGCAACGATTACGCCAAAGATTGGCTGGAAAATCGCCTGCAAGACACCATTTTGCGCACCCTTTCGACGATGGTTGGCTACCCGGTCAACGTCCGTTTTATTGTCTCGTCGGACGAAGCCGTTGTAGCGCCATCCCTGGCGACGAAAAACGGCCGGGGAGAGAAAGCCATGAGCGAGCCTGTCCACGAAGTCTCCAGTAATGGTCACTTAAATCATCGTTATACCTTTTCTACCTTCGTCGTCGGTCCCAGCAACCGCCTGGCCCACGCCGCCGCTCTCTCGGTCGCCGAGCGGCCGGGTTTCACCTATAACCCCCTTTTCATTTACGGCGGCGTTGGGCTGGGTAAAACCCACCTCTTGCACGCCATTGGCCAACGCTGCCATGAAATTGGCTGCCATGTCTGCTACGTTTCCTCCGAGACGTTCACCAACGATCTGATCCAATCCATCCGCAGCCAGAAAATGGCCCAGTTCCGGGAAAAATACCGGACAGTGGACGTTCTGCTCATTGACGACATTCAATTTATCGCCGGCAAAGAAAGCACCCAGGAAGAGTTATTCCACACTTTCAACGATCTCCACAGCCGGGGCAAGCAGGTCGTCCTGTCCAGCGACCGGCCGCCTAAGGCTATGGTCACCCTGGAAGAGCGGCTGCAATCCCGCTTTGAGTGGGGGCTGATGGCCGACATCCAGTTGCCCGATATCGAGACCCGCACGGCCATTTTGCGAGCCAAGGCAGAATCCAGCAACCTGCACGTGCCCGACGAAGTGCTGGATACCATTGCCCACCACGTGCGCAAGAACATTCGTGAATTGGAGGGGGCGCTCAATAAAGTGGTTGCTTACGCCCAACTGACCGGCGGCAAAATTGACGGCCACCTGGCCAGCCTGGCTCTATCCGACCTGGTCCACAAACCGGAAAAAGTGACTGTTGAACAGGTCTTTGAAATCGTCGCCAGCTATTACCACGTGACCGTTGACGGATTGCGCAGTAACAGCCGCAGCCGGACCGTCGCCTTCCCCCGGCAGATGGCCATGTACCTGGCCCGCACGGAAACAGGGTTGTCTTTCCCTCAGATTGGCGAACGGCTGGGCAACCGCGACCACACCACCGTGCTGTACGGCTACGAAAAGATTTCCGATCTGGTAGAAACAGACACCAACATCCGCCGCGACATTCTGGAAATTAAAGCCACCTTATACGATATTTCTGCCTGATTTCATCCCCTGCACAGGGCTACCTGTGTCCCCTCTCTGCAAGCAAGGCCGGCTACCAGGTAGCCGGCCTTGCTATTTTTTTGTGGATAAGTGTGAGAAAGTTGTGGAAAAGTGTCGTTTTTAGTGGAAAAGTTGTTCCAATCGGCCGGGCCGGCCGAAAAATGCATACCTATATCTTGGGGTATAAAAGCCGGCCGCTACTAGATATACTGGAGCACATTTCAGGGGTATCGAGAGCCGGCATCATGGTTGACATAACCTGCCCATGATCTCCGCAGGGCTGTCCACAGCTTGCGTGTGACCACCGGAGTTAAAAAGGGCTACATCTGGCGGCCGGGCCGCCAACCACCCTTATCCAGGGCCTTATCAGTGGTTATAAACATATCCACAGGGCCTACTGAGACTACTGTTTCCTTTAAAAAGAACTGAAAAGCTACGTGGATAACTCTGCAACCGGTGGAAACGGCTATAATTAGGGTTATGACGCTGCTGGCCGTGTTATCAACCTTGCGCCTGAATCGGGATTTTATGAGCCAGGTCGTGGCTTGGGAACGGTTCCCGCCCCGGCCGGCGTGCACCGTATCCCCAGCCGGGGTTGTGGATGAACGTATTCTGGCCGGTTTGCGCCGCCGGGGAATTGACCACTTTTACAGCCACCAGGCGGCGGCCGTCCAGGCTGCCCGGCGCGGCGAACACGTCGTGGTGGCCACGGCCACAGCTTCCGGCAAATCGCTCTGTTATACCGTGCCTGTTTTACAATCGTTATTGGCCCAACCGGAGGCCAGAGCGCTGTATCTGTTCCCGACCAAGGCCCTGGCCCACGACCAACTGGCCGAGACCGTGGCCATTGTCCAGGAAGGGCGGTTGCCGGTGACGGCGCTGGCCTACGATGGGGACACGCCCACCAGCCAGCGGCGCAAGGTGCGCCAGTCGGCCGGCGTTGTCATTACCAACCCGGACATGCTCCACGCCGGCATCCTGCCCCAGCACACCAGTTGGCGGCACTTTTTCAGCCAGCTCCGTTTTGTCGTCGTAGATGAAATCCATACCTATCGGGGCGTTTTTGGCAGCCACGTGGCCAACGTGCTGCGCCGGTTGCGCCGGATCTGCCGCTTCTACGGCAGTGACCCGCAGTTCATTTGCTGCTCGGCCACCATTGCCAATCCCCGGGAGCACGCCGAGCGGCTGGTGGAGACGCCTTTTACCCTGGTAGACGAGGCGCAAAACGGCGCGCCGGCCGGGGAGAAACATTTTATTCTCTACAACCCGCCGATGATTGACGAGGAGCTGGGTCTGCGGCGTAGCACCGTTCTGGCTGCCCGTGACGCGGCCGCTACCTTCCTGGCCCACGACATCCAAACGGTGGTCTTTGCCCGGGCCAGGCAAACGGTGGAACTACTGCTGGGCTATTTGCAGGACGAACTCACGGCCAACAATGGCGACGGAGCGGTGATTGCTGGCTACCGGGGCGGCTACCTGCCCCTGGAGCGGCGGGCCATCGAGCAGGGGTTGCGCAACGGCGTCATTCGCGGTGTGGTGGCCACCAACGCCCTGGAGCTGGGGATAGACATTGGCAGCCTGTCGGCGGCCGTTCTCACCGGTTACCCCGGCTCGATTGCTTCCACCTGGCAGCAGGCCGGCCGGGCCGGCCGGCGGCGCGAACAATCGGCGGCTATCCTGGTGGCCAGCAGCAGCCCGCTGGACCAGTACATCTGCCAGCACCCCCGTTACCTCTTCGGCCGCTCACCTGAGCACGCCTTGTGCAATCCCGACAACCTGCGCATTATGGTCCGCCATCTGGAGTGTGCTGCCTTTGAACTGCCGTTTCGCCAGGGTGAGGCTTACGGCAATTTTGGGCCGGTGGACGAGTTGCTGGCCGCGTTGGCCGAGGCCGGCCTGGCCCGCCGGGTGCAGGAGCAGTACCATTGGTTGGGGGAGGGCGTGCCGGCCCACGCTGTTTCCCTGCGTACCAGCGGCGACGACACGGTCGTCATCCAGGACGTCGGCGGCCAGTCCCCGCAAGTCGTCGGCGAAGTGGACCTGGAAAGTGTACCGATGCTGGCTTACGAAGGGGCTATTTACACGCACCAGGCCCTCACCTACCGGGTAGAATCGCTGGACTGGGACGGCCGGCTGGCCAACGTCCGGCCGGTGGAGGTGGACTATTACACCCGATCAAGTGTCAGCAGCGTCATCCGCCGCCTGGCCCCCCGGGAAGAGGTAGTGGAAGGCGACGTGCTCCACGCCCACGGCGAAGTGCTGGTCGTGACCAAGGCCACTGGCTATCGCAAAATCAAGCGCTACAGCCACGAGACCCTGGGCTTTGGCCAGATCGAGCTGCCGGAAATGGAGCTGGATACCGACGGCTATTGGATGATCTTTGGCGAGTCGCTGACGCAGCAGTTGGAAGCGGCCGGTATTTTCCTCCAGCCCAACGATTACGGCCCCAATTGGCCGGAGCAGCGGCAGGCGGCCCTGGCCCGGGACAACCACCGCTGCCGGAGCTGTGGTGCGGAGGCCCGGCCAGGCCAGGGGTTGCACGTTCACCACATCCGGCCGTTCCGGGAATACGGCTACGTCCCCGGCCAGAACGAAGCGTACCGCCTGGCCAACGACCTGGACAACCTGGCGACGTTATGCCCCAGTTGCCACCGCCGGGCCGAGGCCGGCCAGCAGGCCCGCTCAGCCCTGGGCGGCCTGGCCTACGTCCTGGGCAACCTGGCCCCTCTCTACCTGATGTGCGATCCGGCCGACATCCAGGTCAGCGCCGAGAGCCGCAATCCCCTGACCCAGGCCCCGACGCTGGTTATTTATGAGCAGGTGGCGGCTGGGGTCGGTTTTAGCCAGCGCCTCTTTGAGCTGCGCCGGGAACTGCTGGCCGCGGCCCTGGAACTGGTGGAAGATTGCCGCTGCCGGGACGGCTGCCCGGCCTGCGTCGGCCCCCCCGGTGAAATCGGCCCCGACACCCGCCAGGCCACCCGCCAGTTGTTGTCAATTTTGACCAAGACTGTTACAAAGTAGGCAAGTGTGCGAGTTTGCGAGTGGGCGAGTAGACGAGTGATAAGTAGCAGGTAGGCAAGCTGGCAAGTAGCAGGTGGCAAGCAACTTGCAAACTTGCAGACTCGCAAACTTGCAGATTGGTACACTCAATCCTCGGTCCTCATCACTGCTTTAAGGAGAAGTTCGTGTCAGCACCCATACCGTTTGACGATTATGGTGGGCAAGGGCCTGTGCTTCATTTTGCCCACGCCAATGGCTACCCGCCGGCCTGCTACCGGCGGCTTATTGCCGCGCTTACGGACCATTACCACGTGCTGGCCGTCCACCACCGGCCGCTCTGGCCTGGCAGCCAGCCGGAAGAGTTAAGCAACTGGCACCTCATCGGCGACGACCTGCTCCGCTTTTTTGATCAACAAGGGTTGGAAGGGGTTATCGGCGTCGGCCATTCCCTGGGCGCGGTGGCGACGATGTATGCCGCGCTACAACAACCGGAAGCTATTAAGGCCCTGGTGCTGATCGAGCCTGTTTTCCTGATGCCGGCCATTTTGAGCATTTTTGCCATGCAGCCGGCCGCGACGCTATCCGAAGATTACCCGCTGGTGAAAATTGCCCGTAGCCGGCGCAACGAGTGGCCCAGCCGCCAGGAAGCTTTTCAGCACTTCCGGCCCAAGCGCGTTTTTGCTCACTGGTCGGATGAGGCCCTCTGGGATTACATCTGGCACGGTTTCTACAAAAACGAGGCTGGCGACGTTGTCTTGAGCTACTCCCCCCAGTGGGAAGCGCGCATTTACGCCCTGCCCCCCACCGACGTGTGGGAGTTGATCCCCAGGGTAACCCACCCGACGTTGGGCCTGCGCGGCAAGGAGACAGACACGCTGGTGCCGGCCGCCTGGGAATTGTGGCAAATGGCCCAACCTCAGGCTACCTTTGTGGAAATAGCCGGGGCCAGCCACCTGCTGCCCATCGAAAAACCGGCCGAGGTGGCCGATAGGATTCTCGCCTTCCTGGACAGATTAGAGCCTTAGTTTGCTGGCCATTTTCTGACACGAAGTCAAGATCAATTACCACCAGGTTTTGAAGGAGAGAGAGGTGCTGCCCAATGTCCGGCTGCCTGGGGAGGCGGCCGAGACCTGCACCTGGACCTTTAGTCCGGGAGCAATGTTGGGGAGGACAATCGGACCCTGGACTTTGCCGTCGCTGCCGGTCTGCCCCAGTTCGACAACCTGTGTCTGGCCGCCGTAAGTGACTACCAGAGAAACCAGCGCCCCGGCGACCGACTGGCCTCCTTGAGGCGTCTCCACTGTCACAAAGATGACCTGCTCTTCGTTGGCGTAGAGAATGGGGGACTTAACCGTCGCCGTGACCGCCGCTTCCTGCATAATGGCGGCCGGAACCGGCTGGCCAATCACCGGGTTCTCGTAAATGCCTACCGCCTGATAGTGAGACTGGCCCAACAAGCTGACCTGAATACGATTATCAAGCGGCGCGTCCGGATCCCATTCCAGGCGAGCATTACGGAAATATTGGACCCGCCGGCCGCCCTCAATCAGTTGGGGAGAAATCGGCGGGCCAAGCAGCAGCGGGCCATTGTTGGCCTCGTAAAAGTCCAGGAAAGCATCCTGGACGGCCAACCCGGTCTCCGGAAAAGAGCGGCTGTGAGGGCTATCCCCGGCCACCGAGGCCAGGGCCTGCTCCACCGGTGGTGGTACCGCCCATTCCCCCAGGGGAGTGATAATGATCGGTCCACCGGCCGGGTCTATCTCCAGCCGCATACGCTGAAAATATTGCACTCGCCGGCCGGTGCTTTCGTCCAGGTAAATGTCGCCGAGTGGATTACCAAAAATGCGCAGGCCGCCGTATTGGTTGTAAAAGGTCAGGAACTCGGGCGCGGGCTGGATGCCGGTGCCGCCGGCCAGGCCAGGTGGAGGAACGGTTGGCTCGCCGGCCGTACAGGCGGCCAGCAAGGCCAGCAACAACAGCGCCAACCAGGGGATGAAGGTTGTCCGTCGCACGTTTCGTCAGCCCATCGTTCCTTAAGTTAGTAGGCGGCCTGATCCAGCATCTCATGTTCCTCGCGCAGGCGCAGGTAGCTTTCGTACCGTTCCGGTGAGACCCGGCCCTCGGCCACGGCCGCCCGCACAGCGCAGTTCGGTTCGTGTTGGTGGCTGCAATCGCTGAACTGGCAACCGGCCACCAGCGGGGCAATCTCGCGGAAATAACCATCTAATTCGCCTGGCTCCAGGTCATATAGAGCCAGAGCGCGGATGCCCGGCGTATCGGCCACGTAACCGCCAACGGCCAGCGGTACCAGTTCCACGTGCCGGGTGGTGTGCAGCCCCTTTTCCGTAGCCTTGCTGACCTCTTTTACCCGCCGGCCTAGCCCCGGCTGGATGGCGTTCAACAGGCTGGTCTTGCCGACGCCGGAGGAGCCGGCCAGCACGGAAATTTTGCCGCGCAGCGCTTCACGCAGTGCCTCAATCCCGTCGCCCCGGACGGCACTGGTGTAGAGAACGGGATAGCCAATTTCTTTGTAAACGTGAAACAATTCTTCGGCCTGGCCCGGCCGGGCCAGGTCTATCTTGTTGACGCAGATAATCGCCGGTAAATGATTGCGTTCGGCCACCACCAGGAAACGGTCCAGCTTGCGCAAACTGGGGTCGGGCCGGTGGATGGAAAAGACCAGGACCGCCTGGTCAGGGTTGGCCAGCAGCACCTGTTCCTGGTCGGTGAGGAGGCTGCGTTTTTCCGGGTTCGGCTTCGCCCGAGAGAGAACGCTTTCCCGGGGGGCCACCGACTCAATCGTGCCCTGGCCTTCGTCGTGAATGGCAATAGTGACCCGGTCGCCGGCCGCCACCAGGTCTGTGTCTTGCCACACTTTTTTCAGCCGGCCGGGGATGGTGCAAATCACCTTTTCGCCGCTCTCCGTTTCCACCGTAAAAAAGCCGCTTTGCGCCTTCGTGACCAGTCCTTTGATTGGTGTACTCAGATACAAACCTCCACTTGTAGAACAATTTTATAAAATTATTCTACGAACACGCTTAACCAGGGTACATTATAACGGAAAGGGCAAAATAGAGGGAAGACGCAATTCGTACTGTCGCGCGCCCTTCGATGAGTCGACGGGCGCGCGACAAACATTATTTACCCAGGCTATTTGCCCAGACGCTTGCGGAATTCGGCCGCCAGGGCCGGCACGATCTTGAACAGATCGCCGACGATGCCGTAGCTGGCCAGCTTAAAGATCGGCGCGTCCGCGTCCTTGTTGATGGCCACAATGACCTTGGCTGTGCGCATGCCGGCCTGGTGTTGGATGGCGCCACTGATGCCGCAGGCAATGTACAGGTCCGGGCTGACTGTCTTGCCGGTCTGCCCTACCTGGTGCTCGTACGGAATCCAGCCGGCGTCTACTGTGGCCCGGGAAGCGCCCACCGCGCCGCCTAAGGCCTCGGCCAGCTCGCGGATAGGGGCAAACCCTTCCGGCCCGGCCACGCCCCGGCCGCCACTGACGATGATGTTGGCGTCCGTCAGGCTGACCTTGCCTTCGCTGCTCTCAAAACCGACGATCTCGGTCGCCAACTCGCCTTCGACAGCGGCCGGCTCCAGCCACTCGGCCTGGCCGCTCTTGCCGGTGGATTCGGCCTGGGGGAAGGCCCGGCTGCGCAGGGTGATCATTTGGGGGCTACCTGTGGCCTTCACCCTGGCCAGCAGCTTGCCGGCGTAGACCGGCCGGGTCACTTCGACCACGCCATTGTTGACTACCAGGTTGATGCCGTCGGCCACCAGTCCCGCTTCCAGGTCGGCCGCTACCCAGGCCATCAGGTCCCGGCCGCGTGTCGAAGCGCCGGCAAGAATAACTACCGGTTGGCGCTCCCCGGCCAGCTTGCTGACCAGGGGGCCGTACGCTTCTACACGGAACCCTTCCAGGCTGGCGTGATCACAGCCAATGACGGCGTCTGCGCCCAGGTCAAAAGCGGAATCGGCCACGCCGGACATCCCCTGGCCCAACACCAGCGCCGCCAACGGCTGGCCCAACGCCCCGGCTACCTCCCGGCCGGCGCCCAACGCCTCCCGGCTGATCGGCTTGACAGCGCCGTTACGATGTTCAATCCAGACCCACACGCCGCTCATATCACTTTCTCCTGGAACAGACGGTCAACCAGGATACGGGCCTGTTCTTCGACCGTGTCCGCTTGAATAATTTCAACCTTTGTATCGCGAGGCGGCGGGGTGTAAACATTTGACCAGTCTACTTTGCTGGCGGCCGCGCCCACGCCGCCGGCCACGTCCAGGTCGGCCGCCGTCCAGACGGGGATAGTAGCCCGGTTAGCCTTGCGGATGCCCATGAAGGAGGGGTAGCGCGGCTCGTTGATTTCCTTGACCACGCCGACCACGGCCGGCAATCTGGCCTTGACCGTTTCCTTGCCCTCTTCCAGCAGCCGTTCTACAGTAATCGTGCCGCCGGCCGGGTCCAGTTCCTTGATGGCCGAGACAAAGGTCAACGGCGTCCAGCCCAGCTTGCGCGCCGTCTGCACAATCGTCTGACCGGTATCCCCGTCAATGGCCTGTTTGCCAAAGACGGCCACCTGCACGTCGCCGATCTTGCGGATGGCGGCCGCCAGCACCCGGGCCGTGCCCAGCGTGTCCGACCCTTCAAAGGCCAGGTCGGAGGCCAGGATGGCCTCGGTGCAACCCATGGCCAGGCAGGTCTTCAGCGCTTCGTCGCTCGAAGCTGGTCCCATCGTCAGGGCAATGGCGTCGCCGCCATGCTTTTCTTGCAGGCGAATAGCCTCTTCCACAGCATATTCATCCCAGGGGTTGAGCACGTTCGGCTTACCGCCGGGGTCATCCCAGTTGACGACGCCGTTTTGAACGGTAAAGACGGCCGTCGTGCTGGGAGTTTGTTTAATACAAACGACGACTTTCATTCAGGGTCCTCCGAGAATAGTGATGAGCAATGAGCAATGAGTAATGAGTTACTCAATTACCTTCACAGCTTATTGCAACTCCATTAGCAAATGCTGGTTCAGTTCTATGAAACGCTCGGCGAAAAGATCGTTTTTAAATTCAAAAGTCGTAGCCCGCCAGGAGAAAGTGACCATCTGAGCCGCGTGGAGGACGGCCTTTTTCTCCGGCCGGGCCGCCGCCCGGCTGCGGCGCCGGCATAGATCGTAGGCAGCTCGGCCGGCCGGCACGGCCACCACCAGGGCAATAGCCAGGCGCAGCAGCGCAGGCATCCCCGCTGGCAGCACGATCACGAGCAGCGCCCCGGCCACCAGGGCGGCGACCACGGCCGCCACCCAACTTAACCGCAGCCACTGCTCCTCCTCAGGTGAGCGGCGGCCGGCTTCCCGGGCGCAATTGGCGCATAAGGGCACGTCAATCAACCGGGTTACCCGGCCGATGCGCCTCTTCAACGGCAGCCGCTCCGCCGCCGGCCGGGCGCAATGGACACAAATCTTCGGAAATTGCACCACCCGGCCCGGCCGGACTTTAACCTTCACTTGCACACTTGCCACCTGCCCCTTGCCTACTCCTCAGTCCAGAACGCCGGATCGTAAGCCGGCAGCTCACAGCGGAGCGGCCGGTCCTGGCGTTCGCCCAGGGCGTAGCCGGCCTGCATCAACTGGTGGATCTCGCTGGTGCCCTCGTAAATGATCGCCCCCCGGCTGTTGCGCAGGTATCGTTCCACATCGTACTCGTCCGAGTAGCCGTACGCCCCATGAACCTGGAGCGCTTCGTGGGCCGCTTTAAAAGACATATCGGTGGCGTACCACTTGGCCATGGACGTTTCCCGGCTGTTGCGAAGGCCCTGGTTTTTCAGCCAGCCGGCGCGCAGGTAAAGCAGCCGGGCGCAGTCGTACCACTGCTGCATCCAGGCAATTTTCTGCTTGACGAGCTGGTGGTGGGCAATCGGCCGGCCGAACGTCTCCCGCTCTTTGGCGTACTTGATGGACGCTTCCAGGCTGGCCCGGATCAGGCCGGTGGCCCCGGAGGCAACGGTAAAGCGGCCGTTGTCCAGGCAGCTCATGGCAATGCGGAAGCCTTCGCCTTCTTCTCCGATGCGGTTGGCGGCCGGGACGCGGACGTTGTCGCAGTTGACCCAGCCGGTGGAGCCGGCCCGGACACCCAGCTTGCCGTGAATGTCGCCTTTGGTGAGGCCGGGCATGTCGGATTCCACCATAAAGGCAGTGATCCCTTCGTGCGGCTCGGCGCTCAAGTCCGTTTTGGCGAACCAGAGAAAGTGGTGTGCCCGGGTGGCCAGGCTGATCCACATCTTTTCGCCGTTTATGACGTAGTCGTTCCCATCGTGCCGGGCGGTAGAGCGCATGGCGGCCACGTCCGAGCCGGCTCCCGGCTCGGTCAGGCAAAAGGCGGCGTACCTCTCGCCCCGGGCCTGGGGGACCAGGAAGCGCTGCTTCTGCTCTTCCGTGCCCCACTGGAACACGCCCAGGCTGTTCAGCCCGACGTGAACGGACATGACCACCCGCAGCGTCGAGTCCACCCGTTCCAGCTCCTCGCAGACCAGTCCCAGGGTGAGGTAGTCGAAGCCCTGCCCGCCGTAGCGGACCGGGAGGCTGATGCCCAGGATGCCCAGCTTGGCCATGCGCGGCAGCACGGCCGGGTTCATTTCCTGCTTGCGGTCGTACTCCTTAATCGTCGGGTAAACTTCCCGCTCGGCAAACTCCCGCACCATACGGGCCACGCTTAGTTGTTCTTCAGTCAGGGAGAAATCAATCATGTTTTGATTATAGCGTTGCCAGCCAGGGGGGGCAACAGGTTTGTGACGCAACGCGTCATGAATTTTTGAGGCAAAAGTAAGCGCGAATAGCACGAATGAGCGTACAACGCTTCACGAATGACGCGAATAAAACAAAAATATTCGCGCTATTCGCTCCTTTGCGTCATTCGCGATTAACAGCAAAGATAAACACCCCATCATGGCTGTATAGAAGTTGCAGCGAGGGGTTGCGGGCCAGCGCGGCCGGGTCGAAGAAGCCGCCTCGCACCCCGACGAAGACGTGCGTCACTCCCCGCTCCTGCAGCCAATCGCCGGCCGACGGGCTGGCCCAGTCCTCTACGGCCGCGGCGATTTCGTTGAAATGGTGGACGTCAACCGCCAGGTCATAGTCGTAAATGTAGTCAATCGGCGGCGTGGTGCTTTGCCGGCCGGTCAGGGGTGTCACCCAAGCTCCCCCATCACTGCCGGCCCACGTCCCGCCCAGCCAGCGCTGGCCGTTGACCGCTATCTTCGCCTCCGGCGGCGTATTTTCGGCCAGCCAGGCCAGCCCGGCCAGGTCCTGCGGTTCGGCCAGGATCGTCTGCGGGTTGAGGATCGTCGCTTGTTGGCGCAGGCCAAAAAGGCAGGCGCCCGCCAGCACCGCCCCGGCCAGGTTATAGCCGGCCGCCTGCACCACCCAGTGGCGGCCGCCCAGCCAGCGGCCGAGCCGGCCGGCGACCACAGCCAGGAGTAGGGACAGGGGCACAAAGAAGGTGATGTAGGCGCTATTGAGATTGATCAGCACCGTTTCTGGCAAGCCCAACTGCGGGCCGGAAAGCAGTAAGACAACCAGGGCCGCCCAGCCGACCAGCAGCAAGGGCAGCATCGCCCACCGTTGCCGGCGCAGGCCGCCAACGACTGCCAGCAGCAGCCCTCCGGCCGCCAGCCAGAGAAAAGCCTGTTCCCAGCCCAGCGTCAGGTAGCCGACCGGGAAGTCGTTGTAGCCGGGCAGCGGCGTGAACACGTCGGTGATGCGGCGGTTGGTGGCCAGTTGGACGGTCCGGGGGCTGATGGCCAGCAGGGCCAGCCCGGCCGCAGCCAGCAGCCAGCGGCCATTCCGCCCACCAGTGACCAGCCAGACCAGCCCGGCAAAGGGCAGGTAAAAGAGAAAGACGCGGAAGTGAATGAGAAACAGTCCAGCCGCCAGCAACCCGACCAGCCACCAGGCCGGCCGCCAGCCCCGGCCGCCGCGCAGCAACAGCCAGGTGAGGGCCACGGCCGGCGGCAAGACGATCACGGCCGCCAATTGGGTCAGCCGGCCCCAGGCGGTGTAATAGGCTGGAAAAAAGAAGGGCAGGGCGACCAGGAAAGCGGCCAGCAGCCCCACGCTGCGCCGGCGGGTGAGCAGCCAGCCGGCGGTGTAAATGGTCAGCGGGGCCAGGGCGCCCAGGAACTGCTGCAGGACGAGTAGGAGGCCCGGCAGGGGGAAGCCAGCCAGCAGGTGCAGGCCGGCCGGCAGTGTGTGAAAGCCGGCGTGGTAGGGGAACTGGTCAACCGGCAGCAGCGGCGTGTAGTCGTCAATCATCCGGCCCTCGGCGGCCATGAGCGCTGCAATCAGCCCGTGGCGGCTGGCGTCCACCCAGGGCAAAAAGGCCAGGTCCCGCACCGCCAGCAGCCGCGCCCCCAGCCCGGCCGCCAGAATCAAGAGCAGCAGAGTATGTTGCCAATGAAACCGCATTGTTGGCGAGGATTGGGGGATTAGGGGATTTTTTCTCATTTTGTCCCCAAATCCTCTAATCCCGGCAATTGGTTGGCCGCGCCTCATGTGGACTACAAACAGGCAGCCGGCCGCGGCCCACCCCAGGACCAACAATACCCACAACAACCAGCCGGTCCACCGGCCGCCCAGGAGGGTGAGCCACAGCCACAGCAGCGGCCAGGCGGCCAGGCCCAGGGCCAGGGCCAGACCCCACCAGGCCAGCCCATCCCACCGGCCGGGGAAGCGGCCGGCCAGCAACAGCAGGCAACCGGGCAGCAGCAAATAAGCCAGGGACAGGGCTATCAGCCCGGCATTGGGCCAGAACGTATGCCACAACGCCGCCAGGACCGCGGCCGGCGTCAAGCGGTAGCGGGTGACCAGGCGTAAATCCTGGACTGCCGTCTCCCCGCCCACCAGCGTTAACTCGCCGCCGGCATGTACGTCCTGGTCGTAGCCCCAGGCCGAAATGGGGTTTTGGGCCGGGCCGCTGATGAGCAGCGTGTATTGCTGCCCGGCCGAATGGGGCTGCGGCGGAAAGCTCAGGGTGTAGCTCTGGTTGTGGGCCAGGGTAGAGGTTTCCGGGCCGGCCGCGGCGACCAGGTTGCCGGCCTGGTCGAGCAGTTGCAGGGTAAGCCGGCCGCCATCGTCCAAGCCGTCGTAACGGACCAGCAGTAGCTCCACCTCGGCCAGCCCGTCCCGGCGGGGTGTAAACGTCTGGCGGATTTGTCTCGTTTCTTGGGGGGCCGGCACGGCCGTGTTCAGCCGCTGCTGGTTCAGGTCCACGGCCAGGATCGCGCCCGGTGGCCAGCCGGCCGTCCAGGCCCAGGCCAGGAAAGCCAGCGCCCCCGGCAGCAAAAGCAGCCAGGCCAGGCGCCGGACAGCACGCCCGGTCTGCCAGGCAACGAGTGGGCGGGTTTCGGCGATGATTGGCTCAGCCATAAAAAGACAATAAGGCCACCCCAGGGGTGGCCTTCATTTATTGCCAATTGGTGGCGCCGGCGGGATTTGAACCTGCGACCAAGGGCTTATGAGTCCCCTGCTCTACCGCTGAGCTACGGCGCCGCTACAAGGGGTTAATTATACTCGAAATTACACCTGGTTGCCAATAAAAATTGCTTATGGGAGGAGGCGTTACGAAAATTCCATCGGCCGGATAACCAGCGACACAAACGCCAACCCGCGCGCCCGCTCCCGGGATTTCAAAAAGCAGCTTGTTCAACTCTTCCGGAAAGAAGGTGTCAGGACCTGGGGGTTGGACCATTGGTTTAGGGGAAAATAGGCCGCAGGGGAACCGGCACAAAGACCAGGAAAAAGATCAGCAAGGTCAGGATGGCTACCAGTAGCCGCCAGCCATTCAGCGAGGTAACGTCGTCCAGGGGTTCGGCGTGGAAGCGGCCTAAAAACATCAGCAGGACGATCCAGATGCCCCACTGCCAGGTCAGGAAAAAGACGGATACCGTTATCAGCCCAATAATCACCGGCCAGAAGAAGACGCGGGCGCGGCGGCCAAACAGCGTGTAAGCGGCGTGGCCGCCGTCCAACTGGCCGACCGGGATCAGGTTCAGTCCAGTGACGAACAGGCCAATCCAGCCGGCCCAGGCGACCTGGTTCAAGGTTACGTCCAGGTTATTGCTATCGGGCAGCATCCGGCCAAAAACCAGAATTTTGAAGAAGGCATAGAGCAGTGAATTGCCTTCCAAGAAATACGGTTGGCCGGTCGGCAGGGGGAGAACGTCAGAAGTAGCTAGGCCATAAAGGACGACCGGCACGGCAAAGAGCAGGCCGGCCAGCGGCCCGGCCACGCCGATATCTAGCAGCGCCCGCCGGTTTGTGGCTGGTGATTTCAGCCGAATAAACGCCCCTAGCGTGCCAAACAAGGAAATTGGCAAAGGAATAAAATAAGGCAGCGTCACAGGCACTTTGTGGTAGCGGGCTGCCAGGTAGTGACCTAATTCGTGGGCGCCTAAAATTAGCAGCACGCTCAGACTGAAGGGCCAGCCCAGCCAGATCTGGTAGCCGGTAAAACCTTCCTCGCCCATTGCCCCCACGTATAACGTTGAAAGAATGGTTCCCAGGAATAAAAGCAGGTTAATCCGCCAGTCTGAGGCCGGAGGGTCAATCACCCCCGGCATACCGACGACAAACAGTTCCCCCTCCTGGCGGCGCAGCCAGGGGGTGAAGCCGTGCTGCTCAAAGCGGCGGCGCAGCTCATCGTAACGGTCGGCCGGGTCCACGAGCAGTTGCCCGTTAAAACGGATGTAGCCGGGGTACGGCCGGTCCAGGGTGAAATGCTCGACAGCAAATAAGTCGGCAATGTCCTGCTGCAGGGCGGTAGCCTGTTCAAATGTCGCTGAAGGGGCGGATCGTTGTGGTAGCATCGGTGGTTTGTCAGGATTGCTGGTAATTGCTCAGGCCGGTCTCTGGCCGTGCCTGGGGGTGGTTAAGATTGCTCCGGCTTTTCTTCTTCCTCGTCTTCGTCTCCCCAACTGATGATCCAGATACAAGCCCCCGCCACCAGGATAGTGATGACGACGAGCCAGAACCACTGCATGGCAGCCAGGCCCACGTCGCGCGCCTCCCAGGCCAGGATGGCTACCATACCCAGGGCCAGGACAATCCAGGCGGCCAGGTTGGGGTGGCTACTGATCCAACTTTTCACAGGTCCCATCTTTCACCTTTACCAAACCTCTCACCCTCCCGGAGGCTCAAGCGAGGAAAGCCGATGAAATCGCCAGCCTTTGGGAGGGCCGGTGGCGCTACACAGGCGACGTAATCCGTGTATCGCGTAACTTTTTAAGCAGCACAAATGTGCCGGGCGGTTGCGATTCTTCGGCGGCCGTTTTCCACACCGCCGGTAGCACTTCCCGGTCCACTTCCACGTAGCCTCGGCGCTCGAACAACTGGCGGACGTCGGCCGGCACGTCGTGGGGCGGGAAAGCCAGGATGCACTCGCAAATCAGCTCGTTGGCAGTGTCCTCAATTTCCTGGAGCGCGGCCGTCCCGGTGACCTCCAGGGCATCCGGTGGATAAACGTAAAACTGGTCAATCCGGGCCACCAGGTTCTCGCTGCTCCAGCCGGCAATGACGCTAATCTCCGTGCCCCGCTGGCCGATCAGGTAGCCTCGATCCCCCAGGGACATCAGCAATTCTGCCCGTTTCAATTTGACCGCGCCATTGGTCGCCCGCTGGATGAGCAGCAAAATGGAAGGCACGTCCGACGGCCGGGCACGGCGCACCGTCACGTCCCCCGCCTGTCGAGGCTCGGCCGGTATGGCCACCGGTTCTTCGGCCGTCTCTGGTTCCCCGGCCGTGTCCCGTTGGGATTGGAATCTCTTGCGCAGTTCAGCCGCCCTGGCCCCACTTAGCCGTTCGGGTGGTTTGCGGGCCGGAGTTTCCGCCGGTGGTTCACCGGCCGCCGCCGTTTCTTCGACCACTGGCTCAACCGCCGGCGCGGCCGGTTCTGGCCCGGGCAGCGGCACAACCGGGGCGGCTGGCCGGGGCGGCGCCGGCAAGTCCTGAATGAGACGGCCCCAGGCAATGTCAAAATATTCCCGCGTGTCGGCCATCGTGCCATAGGTATCAATGACCACGTCGGCCCGGGCCACCTTTTCTTCCTGAGAGGGTTGGGCCTTGACCCGCAGGGCGGCCGTTTCGGCGTCCATTCCCCGGCAAACCATCAGCCGCTCAATCTGGGTAACCTCCAGGCAGCGGGTGACCCAGACCTGGTCACATTCGCTGGCCAGCCCGCCCTCCAGCAATTTGATGGCCTCGATAAAGACGATCGTGGCCGGGTTGTTATCTACCTGCTCGTAAATGACCTGGCGCACGGCCGGGTGGACGATCTTTTCCAGCGTGCGTAGCGCTTCGGGGCTGTTAAAGACAACGGCCGCCAGCGCCGGGCGGTTAATCCGGCCGTCTGGCCGGCGCACCTCGTCGCCAAAGGCGTTGCTCACCGCGGCCTGGATGTCGTGGTTGGTATCCAGGAGCTGGTGGACGATCTTGTCGGCATCCAGGGTCAGCGCCCCGTTTTCGGCGGCCATGTGCATGATGGCTGACTTTCCGGTGGCAATATTGCCGGTCAGGCCAACCACTTTTTTATCAGGCCAGCGTTTGCTCACGAGCCAGATTCTCCCATTCTTGTATTAAGGCTTCCAGTTGGCTTTCGGTTTCGGCATATTCTATGCCCAGGCTTTGTATCTTGTCAAAAGCCTCTTTTTCGCTGGCTTTTTGCAGGTGTTGGCTCAAACGGTCTAACGTCGTTTCCAGGACGCTAATTTTCTCTTCTAACTGGGCCAGCCGCTCGGCGCGTTTTTTGCTGGCCAGCTCGCCGGCCCGGGCCTGATTGGCTGCTCTCCGCTCCTCCCCACGTTGCCCGGCGACCGCTTCCCGGGCCACTTCCCTTTCCTGCTCGCGCCCGGCCAGGTACTCCTGATAAGGCCCTCGGAAGACGGCCAGCCGGCCGTCTTCCAAAGACCAGATTTGTGTGGCCAGCCGGTCCACCAGGTAGCGGTCGTGGGAGACCAGCAGAATAGTTCCCTCAAACTGCTCCAGGACCTCCTGCAGCATTTCCTGGGCCGGGATGTCCAGGTGGTTGGTCGGCTCGTCCAGCAGCAAGAAATTAGCGTTTTGTAAGGCCAGAATGGCCAGGGCCAGCCGGCCGCGCTCGCCACCGCTCAGGGCACTGACCGGCTTGAAGACGTCGTCTTCCCGGAAGAAATAGCGGCCCAGGTAATTGCGCGCCTCGCTGGTAAACATGGGATGATGGCGCGTCAACTCGTCTATGACGCTGTTGGCCGGGTTCAACTGCTCGTGGGCCTGGGCAAAGTAGCCGATCTCCAGGCTGGCCCCCAGTTGGATAGCGCCGGTCAGGGGCGGCTGCTGGCCCAGCAGGGTGCGCAGGAAAGTGGTCTTGCCGCTGCCGTTTGGTCCAATCAGCGCCGCACATTCCAGGCGGTGCAGCTCGATATCTTCGGCGGTGAAGAGCGGCCGGCCGGGATAGCCCACGGTCAGGTTTTTGGTCCGCAGTACGATGTTGCCGCTGCGCCGGCTGGCTTTTAGCCGGACCTGGAAGGTGCGGTGGACGCCGTCTGGCCGCTGGAGCGATTTGATCGCCTGGGCCGCTTCGGCCACGCTCATCGTGTGGCGTGACGGAAGCAACTCGCCGCTGACTTCGGCCCAGCTCTTACCCTGGATAGCCTCCAAGCCACCACCGCGCTGGATAGCGTCCAATTCGCGGCTAATCCGGCTCAATTTCCCTTTCGCCGCTTGCGTCCGCTGGCCGGCAATGTTGCGCCGGATGTAGTCCAACTCTTTTTCCAGCCGTTCCTTTTCGGCGGCAAAAACCTGGCGCCGCTGCTCCCAACGCTCCTGGCGCTGCCCAAGGTAAGCGCTGTAGTTGCCCCGGTAACTCTCGATGGTGTTCCGGCCCATTTCCCAGATGGTGTTGGCCACCCGGTCCAGGAAGTAACGGTCGTGGCTGACCAGCAGGATGGCTCCGTCCCACATTTTTAACGTTTGCTCCAGCCACTCGACGGCGGCCACGTCCAGGTGGTTGGTCGGCTCGTCCAGGATCAGCAGGTCCGGCTTTTCCAGCAACAGGCGGGCCAACAGGGTGCGCGTCTTCTGGCCGCCGCTCAAGTGATTCAACGGCAGGCCCCAGTTCTCCTGGCCAAACCCCAACCCGTCCAATACCTGCTGGATGCGGAGTTCATAGTCGTAGCCGCCGGCCAGTTCAAATTGCTCCAGGGCCGCGCCGTACTTTTCCATTAGCTCGTCGGAGGCATTCCCGGCGGCCATGTCGGCTTCCATTTGCCGCAACCGGGCTTCCTCCCGGCGCAGGTCGGCAAAGAGGGCCAGCATCTCCTCATAAACCGAGTGGGCCTGCCCGGCAAAAGCCTGGGTCGCCTCCTGGGGCAGGTAGCCGAGGCGCGTTCCCCGCGCCCGGTGGACGGAGCCGGCCGTGGGCTTGTTCAGGCCAGCCAGGATCAGTAAGAGGGTGGTCTTACCGATCCCGTTAGGGCCGACCAATCCCACCTTACCGTCTTTGGGGATTGAGACAGAGATGTTGCTGAATAGATCGAAAGCGCCAAAAGAGTGGCCAACGTTGGATGCAGTGAGAATAGACATGACTAACCTCCAATTATAACTGACAAACAAAAACGGCCACAGGCAGGTCGCGTGGCCGTTTGTCTACAGCAGGAGGCAAAAGAAAACGGCCACGGGGCGTGTGCCCGTGGCCGTTAACCTCTATCTAACGAGTTAACATAAGCACTTTTACCCAGGCACACTCCGGCAAGGTGAGACCCCAGCCAACAAGAGGGCAGTCATGGGAACAGCAAAAACAAGAGTGCCTGAGTTCATGATGTTGGGAGTTTATCATGCTTCACGGTGACAGGTCAAGCAGATCTTTATGGGGTAAAATGAACCAGCAGTGAATTTAATAGCTGGCAATCAACCTCCCCCAGCCATTGTTATTGGGCTGGACTCGCTACCAGGTATCCAGGCCGCCCGTATTCTGGCCGGCCGGGGTATTCCCGTCCTGGCTATTGCCCGGCGCCCTGATCACTACTGTTGCCGCACCAACGTTTGCCAGCAAATCCTCCTGGCCGATACGCAAAACGGGGCCTTTATCCAGACCCTGCTGGCGTTGGGAGCCAGGCTGCCACAAAAAGCGGTCCTCTTTCCCTGTACCGACATGGCTGTCTGGCACGTTTCTCACAGCCGCCAACTTCTTGAGCCTTGCTATTACGTCATGCTGCCGGAGCACAACGTGGTCGAAACGCTGATGGACAAGGTCAAATTTTACACTTACGCCCAACGGGAGCGACTGCCGCTGCCACGCACCTTTTTCCTTCATAACCGGGCGGAAGCTGAAGCGGCCGCAGCGGCGCTGGCTTATCCGGCCGTGTTGAAGCCAGCCTTGCGAACCCCGGCCTGGACAACGCACAGTGAGCATAAGGTGTACCAGGTGGCTAACGCAACGGAACTATTAGCCGTCTATGATCGTTGCGCCCGCTGGACGGAGACGCTTGTGGCCCAGGAATGGATTGCCGGGCCGGACGCCAATCTCTTTTCGTGTAATTGCTACTTCGACGCGGCCGGGCGGCCGCCGGTTACCTTTGTGGCTCGCAAATTGCGGCAGTGGCCGCCCCAAGTCGGCGTCAGTTGCCTGGGGCAGGAGTGCCGCAATGACGTGGTGCGGGAGACGGCGGTGCGGTTGTTTGAAAAGGCGGGTTACTATGGCCTGGGCTACCTGGAGATGAAGCAGGACAAACGGACAGGGGAACAGTTCATCATGGAAGCCAACGTCGGCCGGCCCACCGTCCGGTCGGCCATTGCCGAAGCGGGTGGCGTAGAGCTACTTTACACCGCCTACTGCGATGCGGTCGGCTGGCCGCTACCGGCCGAGCGGGAGCAACAGTACCGGGGCGTCAAATGGGTTCACTGGCACTACGATCTCCGGTCGGCCTTTTACTACTGGCGGAGGGGTGAGTTGAGCCTGGCTGAGTGGTGGCGCTCCTGGCGCGGCCGGAAAGTAGACGCCATCTTTTCCTGGCGCGATCCTGTTCCTTTTGCGGCCGATATAGCCATTACAATCGGCCGTCTACTGGCTAGAGGTAAATGAAGATGAAAAAACTTCCTCAATTTAAAACGCTTGATGAATTAGTCGCGTTTTGGGACGAGCATGATTTTGCTGATTACATAGATGAGATGGAAGAAGTTAGTCCAGATGAAGCCCGCCCCGGTTATAGGCAGACACGAGAATATGACTTCACAGTCATCTTTTGGCGGGAAACGGCCGATGATTACCGGGCTTACGTGCCTGCTTTACCTGGTTGTGAGGCTCACGGGGAAACGTTAGAAGAGGTGACTACCAATATCCGGCAGGCCATCAAAATATATTGCGAAGAGTTGTTACGTCGAGGCGAGACAGTGCCGGAAGAAAAAGAGAGAGAGCAGTTTATAGGTCGCTTAGGGTCTGTCCAAGAATAAGTTAGACAATTTTTGTTGCGGCAAGACATGGGATAGTCTCTCGTTGAGAAAGCGAGGTACACATGAAGCAAACCAAAACGATGCCCGAACGGAGGCAAGCGGAAGCCGAGATCAAAGTCCGGTATGAAAGTCTAAAAGGGACGTTGACCGAAAGAAGTCGGCGGCTTTTTGCCGGGAGTGAAGCCCTGGCATTTGGTTATGGCGGTATCGCCGCTGTGAGTCGAGCCACAGGATTATCCGTCATGGTGGTGCGGCGTGGTCTGGCAGAATGTCAAGCGATTGAGTCAGGAATTGCCCCAACCTTAGAGCCACATCAGAGGCGACAGCCTGGTGGTGGTCGCAAGAAACTAACTGAAAAGTATCCGGAGCTCTTGCCAACGCTCAAGAAAGTGGTTGAATCGACGACTCGTGGCGATCCAGAATCCCCCTTACTGTGGACGGCACGGAGTCAGCGGAATCTGGTTGAGGTCTTAGAGAGCAAAGGCTATCGTATAAGTAAGCATAGCCTAGCAAACCTCCTGAAGGAACTGGGGTATAGTCTGCAAGGCAATCGAAAGAAGCAAGAAGGTGCCCAGCATCCAGAGCGCAATGCACAGTTTGAACATATCAACGAAATGGTTCGCCAACAACTCGTTGCTGGCGAACCGGCTGTTTCTGTGGTTGGTATTGCAATTCACCAATGGGGTAGATTGATGCGTGGGAAGCATGAAATGCCTTCAACATCTGGTATGGCGATTGAAAACTAAGAAGAACTGGCGATACTGCCAAATCTGAGTCAATGGTTTTCCGCTTGAGTTGGATAGCAAACGGTTTATAATGCAGACATCGTCAACAGCCGTAGTAGCGTGGCGAATCTCTAAAAGTAGCCCGGCAACAGGCACGTTGATGAGAGAGGAATAGAAAGCGCAATGGCACACAGGATAATGACAACAATTACCGGGCGCGTGGTCCGACTGCAATACAAAAAGCCGGGACCAAAACCGCTACCGCAACATGTAAAAAAGAGACGGGTAAATATTTCGTTGTCACCTTACTGGCATCAAGTAGGTAAGACCGCAGCGACCACAGCAGGATTATCTTTTTCAGCTTACCTTGAGCAGTTGATTTATGCAGACTCATTACACAACGAGTCCGTTGAATAAATAGTTAGGTGGCTCTTGAGCAATTTACGCGGTTTATTAACGCGATTTCAATTACAGGTACTACTCACAAAAGGAGATTCCGTATGGCTCACTTGATCTACATTGCGAACTTGTCACTCGACGGCTACACCGAGGACATGGAAGGCAAGTTTGACTGGACAGACCACCCAGACGAGGAAGGGTTCAGATTTATTACCAACCTCGTACGTGCGACCGGCACTCATCTCTATGGACGTCGAATGTATGAGACCATGATGGTTTGGGAGACCGACCCTAACTTAGCCGCTGAGTCTCCCCTCAATCGCGACTTCGCCGAGATCTGGCAGGCTGCTGACAAAATCGTGTACTCCAGAACGTTGGAGGCTGTATCCACTCGCAAGACGCAACTTGAGCGAAACTTCAATCCGGAAGCCATTCGACAACTAAAAGAGGCTGTCGAACAGGATATCCTCATCGGTGGTCCTGAGCTGGCTGCCCACGCCTTTCGATCAGGGTTGATCGACGAGTGTCATCTGTTCCTCGTACCGATCATAGTGGGAGGCGGCAAACCAGCCCTGCCTGACAACGTGCGATTGGAGCTCGAGCTTTTGGAGGAGCGCCGCTTTGGAAATGGCGCGGTTTTCCTCCGTTATCGAACAAAGCAGGGAAAAGCCACCTAACACAGCGTGCACCCGACTGGTGGGAGTCACCGCGTTTTCAGGCATGTTTCTGGGCCCAAGCCTGGTTCCGTCAAAGCAGCGTTATCTCGTCCCACCCACCAGCGGGTAACGCAAGCCGTTAGCCCGCTACAATTCACCCAAAAAGAAAACACTGCCATTTGAGGTTCAGATTTGCCTCTACTACAGAGGTATCAGTACAAATTGACCGTAGGCCACAAAAACAGTCAGCGCAAACAGGATGACATTGGCGATAATATTGGGATATTCACCCCGCCGCAGATGCGTGAGAGCCGCACCGACCATCGTCAGGGCTAATCCGACGGCAGCCAGCGGTGTCAGCCAGGGCAAAATTCCGGTTAAGGCAGGTAATACAACTCCGATTGCCCCTAACACTTCTAATACGCCTATCAAACGTATTGTGTTTGGTGAAAAATCTTCAACGAATCCCATTCCTCTTTCGACTAATTTTTCTGTAGGTTGGGTTATCTTCGTAACGCCAGCCATTAAAAAGACAATGGCCAATAAAATTTGAACAATCCATAATGCAATATTCATCTTTCCAAAATCCTCTCACTTCAAAATAATAGTTGTTCCCCAACATCTGTTGCTAAAGCAACAAGTGTTGTGTATAATGATAGATAATTTGGCAAACAAAATCAATAAGCAAAAATCGCATAATGTCGTTTAAACAACAGAGGGTAAAAATGTCGTTTAGAGAAGGTGGATTGGACCCAAGGGTGAAACGAACCCGGCAGCTTATAGAGCAATCGTTTATGGAATTGTTAGCAGAAAAGGGTTTTCAAGCCGTTACAGTGCAAGATATTGCGGATCGAGCAACCATCAATCGAGCCACGTTTTACGCGCATTTTGATGATAAGTTTGCACTACTTGATCATGTTATTCGTGAGTCGTTTCAGAAAATGTTGCAGAGAAAACTATCACCAGATTCAAGTTTTAGTTTGGATAACTTACAAGTTCTAATTTTGACTGTGTGTGAATATCTGAAACAGTTCCATGGTCTTCAGTGTAGCTCATCTACCAAACAGGTTGAACCACTCATAGAAAAAGAGGTTCAAAGTCAGGTATATGACATGGTTTTGAAGTGGGTCATACAAATGCAGACAGATAAACCGAATTCGCTAACCGCCTCGGAAGTTATAGCTTCTGCCATAAGTTGGGCGATTTTTGGTGCGGGGTTACATTGGAGTCGAGATGGCAAGAAATACTCGGCAGAAGAAATATCAGATCAAGTTTTGTCATTGATTATTGGAGGTTTGTACGGCTCCTTTAGTCCAGAGATGCCGTATCTCAGGCAAAGTGCGGGCTAACAAATCGTTGCAAGCGAATTGGCAAGCTGGGTTTTTAATCAACCGTATTAAGCCAGCAAAGGCACATTTAGGCGATGTAATCTCGCCACCCTTGCCAATCGCTTGAACTCAAGCTTAGGCGGGCTATAATCCTGGTGACAAAGGAGAAAGAAATGAGCTATAAGCGTGTTGTCATTACCGCGTTTGGTGGGCCAGAAGTGCTCAAGATGATCGAG